>CAJUBG010000010.1 GCA_910584575.1 uncultured Dorea sp. | reverse complement strand
ATTCACATTCACTGCTGGCATAGTACAACCTCCTTCCATCAAATCTTCTTACTTACAATTATATCAAATATATACTAAATACGCACCATATTTTGATAAAAATTTTCATTTGGAAAAATTTTCATTTGTTTAGTAATACTAATGCTCTTTTATAGATCGGGTCTAACTCACACCCACAACTGCCACATTCTCTATCTGCTTGTTTGCTAGAAGCAATGAGTGTATCTTTATTACTTTCTCCCAATCGCCCCCACACAGCATACCCTGACGCAAGCAGGCTGTCTCCCCTCATAAAGCCGCCCGATACACCCGTCGCATTTTTCCATCCTGCCCTCTGCATCAAAATGGATGACTCCCTTCGGACAGGCGGACTGGCATGCCCCGCAGCCTACACATTTCTCTTTTTCTACCAGAATCAGCCCGTACCGCGCCTCTTTATAGATTGCCCCCTTAGGACATTTCTCCATACAAAGGCCGCAATGGACGCAGCCCACACAGATATTCTTCTGGAAATCCTCCTTAACCACCTTTTGGATGACTCTGTGGCTTTTGGCGTCCTCCTCCTCTGGGGAATGGTGGGCAGCGATACACGCGGTATAACATGCATAACAGCCTACGCATTTTTCTTCATCAAACCTTATCTTCATCATGTCCCATCCTCTCGATTCTGCAGAAATATCCCTTAAAGCCCGGAAATCCGGAGATGGGGTCCACATAATCTTTATGAATCAGCTCATTTGCGTCCCCGTTCGGGCTCCCGTGATAGATATAGACAACTCCCGCCTTCCCCTGGTTATTGTAAGCGGCAATCCCTGTGACCGATCCGGCAGGAGACGTAATCCGGACATTTTCCCCGTCTGCAACGCCGTATTTTCTTCCGTCCTCCGGATGTATCTCAACAAGCGGAGTATCTTCAAGCCTTCCAAGCCAGGGCATCCGGTATAACCGCGAATGAAACAACTGGGGCTTCCTGCTTCCGGTATTTAAAATCAGCGGATATTCCTCCCTGCCGATTCTAGGGTCGTCCCAATGCTCTCGGTAATCCCGATACTTGGGCAGACCGCTGTATCCATGGCTGTCCCTGTAACGCTCTAGTATCAGGGATTTAAACTCCACCTTGCCGGACGGGGTATGAAACGGCTCTTTCTCATAGGTCTTTACACAAGGCTGATAGAGCTTCTTTCCCAACATCCCCTCCGGATGGCTCTTAAGCTCGCAAAGGGTAAGTCCGGACGGTTTAAGGATATACTCCATATAAGCCTCGTATCCAGCCTCAAGAATCTCATCGGCAATCCCAGGCTCTCTTACCTTCATCCTCCGGAGTACCTCCATAATAATCTCAATATCGTTCTTCGACTCCCCCACCGGATCAATGGCCTTATTGGAGAAGAAGAATCTGCCGCCTCCCCCTGTATGTACCTGCTCCCGTTCGTAAGAGGTACATGCCGGAAGCACCAGATCCGCCGCGTCAGAGGACTTCGACCAAAACAGCTCTGCATTTACATAGAAATCCAGCTTCTCAAGGGCCTTTTTAAGCCGTGCCGGCTTCGGCCACATCCGATGATTCAGCCCCATGGCGAATACTGCCTTAATGGGGTAAGGCTTCTCGTCTAAAATATAATCCGCCAGCCGGATACACTGTGCCTCGTCGCAGGGCAGGTCAAACCACGCCGGAAACTCCTTCTGTCCGATGGCTCTCTCCCCATCGAACCGCCTGACCCTGCCAAATTCGTTTGCAGGCGAGAAGGGGCCTGGCTGTGTCCGGTTCCCGCCCTCGATATCATAGTTGCCGGTAAGGGCAATCAATGAGAATACTGCACGGTAATTCTGCACTCCATTTATGTGGTGTACCACAGGCGACGCCGAAAACATAATGCCTGCGGGCCCGTTTTCTGCATAGGTTCTGGCCGCAAGACGAATCAATTCTGCCGGCACACCGGTAATCTTCTCCGCCTTTTCGGGCGGAAATTCCTGTACATACTCCTGATATTCCTCAAACCCATAGACATATTTTTCTACAAACTCCCTGTCATACAGCTTCTCCTCAATGATTACCTGCGCCATGGACAGCGCCAGCGCGCCGTCTGTCCCCGGAATCAACTGAAGGTGGATATCCGCGTCATGGGCTGTCACCGTATGGCGGGGGTCAACGTCAATCACTTTGACACCCCGCTTTTTCAAGTCCTGAAACATCCGGCTCATGGGCGTGTTCGAGTGATAGAGATTACTACTCCACAGGATGAGGGTCTTTGTATTCTTAAGGTCCGGCCTGCATATCATGTTCCCATACAGAGAACGCCAGGCAAGCGCCGCGGCCTGAAAGCATGTGCTGGATTCCGTACAGAAATTCGGTGAGCCATAAGCATTTGCCAGGCGCAGAAGCGCCGGACGGTACCATTTTGCATAACCCGCGTAGAATACCGCCGACTTTGCCCCGTACTCGCTTCGCACCCGAAGGAGATTGTCTGCAATCATATCATACGCCTCGTCCCAGGAAATCCGTTCAAAGCGTCCCTCGCCCTTCCTGCCCGCACGCTTCATAGGATACAGAATGCGCTCTTTGTTATATACATACTGAACAGCCGCCACACCTTTGGCACACAGCCCGCCGGACTGCATGGGCGTGTTGCGCGCGCCCTCCACACAAACCAGCTTCCCGTCCTTCACGTATGCGTCCACCTCACAGCACGGGCCGCAGGTAGAGCAGGTGGTTTTTACAATCTTTGTCTCAGACATATCTTTCTCCTATTGATTCTATTTGCTCTCTGACATACGCCGTCCAATCTCGCGGTTTACACGGTTCCGCAGAGTAATCAGGTACATATCTGATTTGGGATAACGCTTAAAAGTCAAAGGCTCGCAAAGGTCGCCCTCAATCAGTTCCATCACATACTCCTTGCTGGTAAGGGATTCCAAAAGCCGAAGGGCTCTTAAGTCTGTAAGAGCCTCATAGTGAACCATCATACGGATAGATTCCTCCGGATGCCCGTCGCTTCCCGGATACACCAGGAACGGGTCCCCTGACGGGAAGGCGTTGCCTGAATCTGTCACCTCGTATGGGTTGATATGGTCAATAGAGAACTGGCTGTTGTAGAAATTATATCCCCAGTGCAGGATTCCGATAATATCATACTTAAACAACTGCACGCCATAAATCCGGTTCCTCGCAGACGGCATGGACATAAACCGATTGCTCACCTCATAGAACTGGCCTGTACAGTAATATGTCCACATATCCTTAAGGCCATGGGATAAGAACTCCTCAATCTCATTATTCCCCGGAATCGGCTTGTCGATTAAGCCGTGGCGGTAGAACTCATAGCTTGAGAGGGCGTCAAAGGTATGGAAGCCGTCAAGCAGGTTCCCAAGGGACTCCTTTGCAGCCTTAAAGCTCTCAAGATGCGCCTCCCTTGGCTCATCGGAAATGTGGAAATATGTAACCCCTGCAATATCCCACTCCCTCAGTTTTTCAATCAAAGCTGGAAGGAAGCTATGAAGAAATCTGGTGTACTCCCCTACTGCCGGCGTATGCCATCCGAAAATCTTTTCTTCCTTTCCGTCTACAACCGCCACCACCTTCGGCGCATACTTTGCACCCCACTGTGAGAAAAGGTGGGACATCTCGTAATATTCAATGCCGCAGGCTTTACACAGATCAATCCAGCGTTTTAATTTGTCGAAGCCGAACCGGTATTCCCCGTCCTTTACCTCCACCTCCACCAGTTGGGTGGTTGTGCGCTCAAGCCCCACCGCCGTATCCAGCGGCGACGTAAAGAGGGGGACAAGCATCATGTTGCAGCCTCTCTTTACATACTCATGGAAATAGTTCTCAAGGAGTTTCCAGTGCTCATCAGAGAACACCTCCACATGGTAGTAGTCTGCAAGACAATCCGCGTGAAGCCATTCTGTATGCATGATTCCAAGCTTTGGCAGCTTTGCCCCGATGACTGTAATCTTCATAACCGCAGAACATACGACCTCATCTTCTTTTACCAACTGAAGCTCAATCTCATAGTCACCGGCTTTTACTTCTTCGGTCACCTCCACATCAATCCAGAGGCTTCTCCACTGGTGAGAGCATACAATCACCTTCCCATCCTTCAAATCCCGCAAAAGATCAGGATACAGGCCGGAGGTAGTTTTCAGATAATTGTCATCCACAATCCCGTTGGTTGCGCGCCCCACCGGAACCTGCTCAACCGTCCTCACACGGATCTGTTTTTCAATGGAGGATACGACTCTCACCTCTAGACGCTCGCGCATAAAATAGTCTCCTGTGTAGGCTGCCTGGAAGGATACTGTTTCTCCCCACAGCGCGCTGAGCTTCAAACATTCCGGCTGGTATACCGGAGTCTCATCCTGAAACACCTTAGCCAGAGAGCTTAACAGCTTCATCTCGTACTTTACTTCTTTTTGCATAAACATGTGCATCTTACCTCTCTTTTATTTTTTTATATACTTTTTATTTTATCCCACTCATGGTCATTCCCTTGATAAACTGCTTCTGGAAAATCAGGAAAATCACGATCATAGGCAGCATAATCAGCGTTGCCGCCGCCATGGTGGCAGACAAATCCATAGACCGCTGGTTATCAAAAATCACCAGCCCAAGGGGCAGCGTCATTTTTTCCATATCATTCAGCATCAGAAGAGGATTCAGATAATCATTCCAATGCATCATTGCCGTAAATATCCCAATAGAGCCGATAGCAGGCCGGATATTAGGCAGAATCACGTGCCAGTAAATCCGAAACGGCCCTGCGCCGTCAATCTTTGCCGCTTCACACAGGCTGTCCGGTATATCCGCAATAAACTGCCTCGCCAGATAGATAGAAAATGCGCTGACAAGACCCGGAACCACCAACGCCCACCTTGTATTAAACAGGTGCATTTTCTGAATCATCAGATACCTGGGAATCATGGTGACCTGAGGCGGAACCATCATGGTCGCCAAAAGAAGCACGAACAAAATCTTCTTTCCTCTGAACTCATACTTGGCAAACACGAAACCAATCAATGTGCTGGTGAGAATCACCGCCGCAGTGACGCAGATGGTCACAAACATACTGTTCACAAACCAGCTTGCAATCGGCGCCCGTTCAAAGGCGCTCTGGTATCCCTCCACCGTCCACTCAATGGGCAGAAACTTCGTCCGATAGGTACGAATCTCCGCATTGCTCTTAAAAGACGTCAGGAACATCCATATCATAGGATACATCATAAGAACAGAAAATACTACCAGAAATACGATAATGGCATAATGATATTTCTTATATACTGATTTTTTCTTTCGTCCCATTACTCATAACTCCAATCCATACGCATCAGCTTATTCTGAACCATGGCAACCGCAAACACCAGCACAAACAATGCCGCCGCAACCGCCGAGGCATAGCCCATATCAAAGCTGTCAAAGCTCATCTTATACACATAGTTGGTCAGCACCATAGCGGAATTATTCCTTCCTCCGCTGGCTGCAAATACACGGAACTGGGCGAACATCTGGAAATAGTTTGCCATAGTCATAATCGCCACAAACGCAAATGTGCGCCCCATAAGCGGCAGCTTAATATACAGAAACCTACGCACAGGCCCCGCCCCGTCAATGGCGCCCGCCTCCTCGAATTCCTTCGGCACGCCCTCGATTCCCGCTGTAAACAGCACTACATTATATCCTATGTCCGCCCACAGCGTAAAAACAATAATCAAAATCATAAACTGCCATGTAGTCAGAAACCAGTTCTTCGGCGCAGCCCCAAAGAGTCCGGCTATCCGGTTCATCGCGCCCCCGTCCGTACCAAAGATTCCATACTTCCATACCGTAGAAGTACCCACCATGGGCGCGATGCAGGGGATAAACAGTATCGTCCGAAACAGGGTTTTCATCCATTTCGACGGAAGGATTGAGATAATCTCAGCAAGAAACAATGTAATCACAATATTCGCCGTCACCGCCGCCGCGCAGAAGAAAATCGTATTCTTGACGGCAATCCAAAACACCTCGTCATGAAGCAGCCGTTTATAATTCTCGATGCCGGTAAATGGATTCTGGGAATTCGCCGGATTATAATCGTAGAGAGAGATTCCCAGTCCATACACCACCGGAAACACAACAAACACCAGCAGGAACAGAAAACCAGGGATAAGCACTATCGCTACAAATCGATTATTTTTCATACCATTCTCCAAAAATGGCAGAGAACACAAGCCGTATCCTCTGCCGTCTTATATTATATCTTAATCCATTGAGTAACTAATCTGGCACCCTTCTGTAATCTTGGCAGACGCGTCTTTAAGCGCCCCCTCTACATCCGGACTGTCAGACTGACACAGATCGATAAACATCTGGTTAAAGATCTCACGCATGTCTGATGTGTTATATGGTCCCATCCACTGACCGCTTGGAAGAATGTCAAGCAGGAATGTAATATTCGGCATTGCCTCTTTGTATTCCTCGCTGTCTAACAAAGATTTCCGCGGCGGAAGCTGGTTACATGCAATGTTATGCTGTACCAGATTCTCCGGCTCACTGAAAAACTTCACGAATTCCCACGCCGCCTCCTTGTTGGCGCCATTCTCCGGAATAATGATTCCCCATCCGGTCTCAGAGGCAAATGCCATCTGCTCGCCGTACTGCGGCACCGGCACATACTCGTAATCCTCGCCGTAGGTCAAATCATAAGAGCCTGACCCCTCGCCGATTGCCCATGAACCCACTGACGCCATGTAGCCCTTGTCCTGATATACGTCATTGTAGCAATATTCGCCTGCCGTCAGATTCTCAAGGTCACACTCTCCGTTCTTGTACATATCAAGAACCTCCTCCATGGCCTTGATGCCCTCCGGAGTGGCAAAATCTATCGAGCCATCGTCCTTAAGGTACTGCCCGCCCTGTTGCAGAATCATGGCAAGATAGTTACAGATCAAAGAGTCTGTGTCCATCATCTCGAACCCTTTCATCTCTACGATATCGCCGTTCTTCTTGGATACTTCCTTAGAAACCTTCCTTAAGTCTTCCCATGTCTCCGGATAAGGAGTATCGCCAAAAAGCTTCTTATTGACGATCATCCCGCCGTATTCCAGATTAAACTCCATAGGAACACCGTAATATTTTCCTTCTTTCTGATAAATGCCAAGGGTTGGCGCAAGGTAATCCTCCTCTAACTCCTTTACCATGTCCTCCGGCACCTCTGACAGAGCATCCGACTCGATAAACGAAGGCGCGGTTCCTCCCCAGACTGCCACAATATCCGGCCCTGCTGTGGATGACGTCAATGCTGTCTGAATCTTGTCGTTGTACACGTTGAAGGGATAATCCTGAACTTCTACCGTATAATCCGGATTAGCATCCTCAAACTTCTTCGCCATCTCCTTGTAAGATTTTACCCACGGCTCATTCTCATGACACCAGAAGGTAAGCGTAGTCTTTCCGTCAGATGACTCGCTCTTTTCCTCGCTTTCTCCTGAACCTGAATCAGAACCTGAACCAGCGTCAGATCCACATCCCGCTGCCAGTGCAGCTACCATTGATGCACACAGCAATGCACTTATCCATTTCCTTTTCATACTACTGATTTCCTTTCTTTTGTAATCTCATTTTACATTATAATCCAAAATTTTCCCGTTGTTAAATCAGTAATATCAATATATTATATCTATTTATAGACAATATCTATCTCAGATTATTTACTCCGGTAAATGTATCTTTAACGTGAAAAAAAGCCGACGCCGATTCCAATGTCCCGACCGGACAACACATATTCCTTCGCCTTTCTCTGAAGCGACGTATCCTCCGGATAATTTTTCTTATCATCAAGTACCTCCCCAAAGATTCTCTGCTCTGCCTGGGGATATGGATAGCCAACCTCCGTCACACAAAAAAGCTTCTGAAAACGGATGATATTGCTTGTATCCGGAAGAATCTCCTGCAAATGGGGAGACAGAAGCCAGGAGTCGCAGACGAATACCCGGTATTCCTCCCCGAAGAATTCTAATGCCTGGTCAAAAGACTCCTGACATTCCTCATACCCTAAGGGCTCCCCCGCGGGAATATGTACGTTCAGCGCCCTGGTTCCTGCCAGAATCTCCTGACCCTCCCCCTTCATGTCCTTCTGAACCAGTATTGGCTCAAATTGCAGCCTTCCAAGCCGGAATAGCCCCATTTTTACCGACAAACCAAGCCACCAGAGTTCCTCCAGGCCATAGACGCCGTGTTTTTTGTAACATTCATTGCACCAGATTGTAATGTCGTAGAAGGTCTGGTCAAACACCTTGTCTGCATATCCTTTCTTTTGGTATTCTTCATAGGTATCGATTGCCAGCTTCAGATAGAACTCCAAGGCCCAGGCTAGGCGTTCGTCTATTTCTTTCCATTCATTGATAAACTGCTTGATATCCTGATAGAACTTGTCTTTCCAGACCTTGTACTCCTTCCCGCTGATTCGTTCTTCGCAAAGCGTCTCACATGCGGCCTGCGGCAGATGAAGCCGCTTCATTAATTCTTCTAACGTCATATCGTTCTCTCTCCTGTTTTCCCATATTGTCTGGCCGCCTCCATCAGCCAGTCAATCTTTAGCGGGTCTGTCGTATCCGGCACGTCGCATCCTGTTGCCAGCACGTACCCCTTCTTTGCTTTTTTCCCAATCTCAATACAGCTTTTAACCGCATGATGGATTTCCTCCCTGCTGCCGTTCATCACAACCTCCACCGGGTCCACGTTTCCCGCAATTGGAAGTTGGTCTCCCAATTCCAACACAGCACGCTCAAGGTCGATAATATTGTCAAGGCTTAACTCATTTAACTCATACTGGCACAAATATTTCCATATATTATAAGTTTTCCCGCACATGTGAAGGGATACACGTTCATTGGTCTTAAGAAGGGCATAATCTGTAATCTCCTTTGTATACGGGAACACGAACTTCTCGTACATCTTCGGTCCAATAAGCGCCGGATTGGCAACCGGATCCGCCATAGCAATTCCGAAGCCAAACTCTGCCGCCATGTCGATACACGACTTCTGGCTCTCTGTAATCAGCCTCATCAGCCGGTGGATTTCCTCCGGATATTTCCGGCAGTCCCGCAGCAGAAGCTCAACCCCTCTGAGATTCGACGCAATGGTAAAGGGTCCTCCGATACTGACCTCAATTGGAACGATGCCGAAAGCCTCTTTTGCCAAAAGCTCTGCCTCTCTTGCAAATGTCAGGATTCGCTCATTCTTCTTCGCATCCGCAGCCTCTATGCCATCTAACTGACTATATTCCTGTAACAAAGGTTTGTCATTATAGGGAAGCCCCTTTTCAGGATAGACGAACCTTCCCCCCAACGCCTCCGTAATCCCTCTGGTGTTGGGTCCAATTACAATCCGGTCATAGCCATAACGGTTAAAAGCGGCAATCTCAACCTCCGCCATCTTCCGTGGGTCATGCCAGAAATCCCATACGCTGACTTTCGTAAGATTGCACTTGAACTCACCCATAAACGGTACGCAGGGAATGCGGTCATAATCCCGTCCTTCCCGAATCGCCGCCCTTCTCTCCTGCGGGGTCATCTCCTCGTGTTTCTGAAGCTTCATAGCATATCCTCCCATATGACAGAAATATATGGATTTATCATATCACAAAATTCTTACATTAGACAATCCTGCAATTCTATTTATACAATAATTCTATAAATAGATATATTTTATAAAATATATCTATTTGAAAATACCCTCCCCCTATTATATACTTACACTGAAACATAATACCGAAGATATCGAGTGAAATATCACAGAGGAGGAAAAGGATTATGACGAAAAAGAAACTGATGAGTACCCTGTTATGCACATCCTTGGTAGCTGCCCTTGCTGCCGGATGCGGTGGCAACGGTAACGGCAGCGGCAGCGAAGGAGGCAGCGGCTCTAAAGATGATTCCGGCAAGACCACCCTGACCATGTGGCTTCCACCACTGGATGACGATACGGAAAACAACTTCAAACCATTGTTGGAGGACTTCGAGAAGGAGAACAACTGCCAGGTCGAGATAGAGCTGATTCCGTGGGACACTTACGAGGAGAAATGGTCCACCGCCATCAGCGCAGGAGAAGGTCCGGACATCGGTTATATGTACGCAGAGATGTATCCCACCTACATTTCTTCCGGCGCGGTCATCGACCTGACTGATATGGTTGACGACGCTGACTATGACGAATACCTGTACTTAGACCGCGGGGAGATGATGGGCGGATTATACGGTATGCCAATCGTAACCGGCGTGCCTTTCGTTCTTTATTATAACCAGGACATTCTGGATAGCATCGATGAAACCGCACCTGAGACATGGGAGGATTTTGCGCGCATCTGTGAAAAAGCTACCCAGGACACAGACGGCGACGGCAAGATTGACCAGTACGGATACGCTGTGGGCTTAAACAGCGGAGACATGAGCAACCTGTACATGATGAATTCCTATATTTACAGCCTCATCTGGCAGGCAGGCGGAGATATCTACGCAGACGACCTTAAGAGCGCGCGCTTCAATGACAAGAACGGCGCCGAGGCAATCGAGTTCTTCTTAAGCCTGAAAGACTATATGCCGGAAAATCTGCTCTCTCTGTCCGGCCAGGACGCATTTTCTACTGTATTCGGTGCAGGAAAGGCAGCCTTTGGCGTTACGCGTTCCTCACAGTCACAGGAGACGCTGTTCAAAGAGTCCTATCCTGACTTAAACTGGGATTATGTAACCTCTCTGAAAAATGCCGACTATGGAACCTTCGGTGCTGCCGATTCTCTGTCTATTATGTCAGCCTGCGAGAATCCTGAGCTTGCCATGAAGCTGATCAAATACATTTGCAGCTCAGAATTTATGACAGAATACCACAAGGTTGCGCCCGGCGCGCCTCTGACTAAGTCCGAGAGCTACAACGGCGATCCGAAGATGGAGCGCATCGTTTCCGAGGACCGTGACAAATGGCGTCCGTTACAGGTTGGCCCTTGCGGAAGTGAGATTCTGGAAAATCTTGCAGCCCATATCCAGTCTATTATGGAAGGAAAGATGGAGGTTCAGGAGGCATTGGATGAATCTGCCGAGTTTGCAAATGACACCTTAGACGAATACTGGGCGGATAACGAAGAATAGGACAAAAAAATGAAGAAAAAGAAGAACATATTGTCCGTTCTTTCGCCTTATGCTTATATCACGCCGATTTCATTGATCCTGCTTACGTTTGTGGCAGGATCTTTGATCATTGCAGTCTGTTTTAGCTTCACGAAATACAACATCATTACGCCGGCGAAATTCAACGGACTTTTCAACTATCAGAAATTACTGCGGGATGACAAGCTTAAGCTCTGCATCCTTAATACGGTTAAGATTACAGTGATGGCAGTTCCCTTACAGATGATTGCCTCCACGGTTCTCGCCGCATTGATTGCCTCCAGAAAGGATACTTTTCTTGGAAAATTTACCAAGGCAGCGTTATTTATTCCTGTGCTGTCCTCCAGCGCCGTGGTCGGCACCGTATGGAAAGCCATCCTAAACGGCGGGCATCCGGCAGTCAGCTTTCTGTTCGGGATTTTTGGGATTGACCCTACCATGCTTCTTGGCAGCAGTACAACCGCGATTATCACCTTGTCCATGATCATCGTATGGAAGAATATGGGATATTACATGATTATTACCCTGTCCTCCCTGATGTCCATACCGGATAACTACTATGAGGCAGCGCGCTCAGACGGCGCGAATTCCTGGGATATTTTCTTCCGTATTACGCTCCCTCTTTTGAAACCAACGCTGATTCTAAATACATTTCTGGCCATCATAAGCTCTATGCAGGTATTTGATATCGTATACACCATGACCGGAGGCGGCCCCTCCATGTCAACCACTACCATGGTTATGTACGCTTACCAGCTTACCTTCAAGGGCGGCAAAGCAGGATATGCCATGACGGTTTCCAACGTTCTGATGCTGATGGTTCTGGTGGTCGTTTTGTTCCAGCAGCGTTTTATGAGACGCGAAGCTTCAGAGATATAGGAGGTGGCTGCGATGAAGAAATTATCACATATATTTGGAAATGTTGTGCTGCTTTTTACAGCCTTGCTCTGCATCCTGCCCTTTGTATACATGATACTGATGTCCCTGAAAAGTACGTTAAATGCATATGATTTCAGTTTTTCTTTATCTAATGTGACATTTACGCATTATCAGAATATTTTCTCAGACGGTACCATCGGACGTTATTTTCTGAACAGCGTCATCGTCGCGTTTGCAGGTGTGGCGCTGACACTTTTTACGAGCTGCACCGCCGGATTTGCGTTTGCAAAGCTGAAATTCAAGGGGAATAATAAGATTTTCCTGCTGTTGATACTGACCATGCTGGTGCCCTCAGAAGTGATTCTGGTACCGCTGTATATCGTGGTTCGTGGAATGGGATGGGTTAATACCTTTAAAGCCCTGATTCTTCCCCTTCCTACGGCGTTCGGCGTATTTATTATGAGGCAGGCGATTCTTGGCATCCCTGATGAACTGCTGGAATCTGCCAGGATTGACGGCGCCTCCAACCGAAGGATTCTGTGGTCTGTCATTCTGCCGTTAGTGAAATCTGCTATGCTGACCCTTTCGATTTTTACATTTATCGGGGCGTGGAATAATTTCACATGGCCTCTCATCATTACTACTAATGATACCATGCGGACGCTTCCGCTGGCATTGACTACGATGAAGGCTCAGTATGATGTGGATGTGGGGCTTTCTATGGCGTGTGCGGTAATCACGTTCCTGCCGCCGTTTTTATTCTATCTGCTGTTACAGTCAAAATTTGAGGCAGGCGTTGCGTTAAACGGATTAAAAGGATGAGAAAAAGAAGTGGGAAACCGTTGTTTATACGGATTCTCACTTCCTTCGTTTTACTAAGGTATACAAATGACGTTTATGCAGGCATCTTAACTTTCAACCATGTATCATAAATATTTCTTTTAAATGCTTCTGCATCTCCAATCTCCGGAAGGCTACACTGCCACATACCCTCCGGCGTCCTTCGCAGATATCCCGTCTTTAAATCTTCCTCGGAAAATGCAAATCTTCCTCTTTGCTCTGTAAACAATTCCGGATGCATCAGATACACAGCCGCCGTCACATCCCAGTTATAGAAGCCTTTAATTCCATAATCCTCCTCATTATACCCAAACCAGTAATCCGTCTGTTCTCTGATATATCTGGCAATGGGCTCCTTACGTGAAAACAGCTCTCTTTTATATTCCTCCTTGGTAAACAAGACCTTAAGACAATGATTCCCCGTAATCACTGAGACATGGTTCCCGTATTTCAGTACATTGCAGGACGCCAGAGGGTCACAGGAAAAATTAAGCTCATCCATAACCTTTTTTTCAAAGACCAACGGCTCTGTAATTCCGCCCATGAGCACGATTTCCTTTACCTTCTCAAAAAAGTGAACATCTCTTTCATATGCGCCCTCAAGGTTCGTAAGGGAACCGGTTGCTAAAATAGATAACTGACCCTGAAGCTTGTCTGCCATCTCTGCCAGATAATCCGCCGCCTCGCTGTCATAGTCTCCTGCTTCATATCCTCCGCGTTTTACCGCAATATCCTCTCTCCCCAGGTCTTTTAACATCCTGTGGATGGTCTCATACACAACCTCCAAGCGATTGTTTCCATAGGTTGCCGTAATCCCATGGATTTTTGCAGCTTCTTTACATCCAAGAAGATATAGAAGGGCAAGTCCGTCATCCACATCACAGTCCTTCACCCCAAAAGTATTATCACAGTCAAATATAATGTGCTTCATCTCAATCCCTTATCCTTTTACGAATTCTACATTCTGTAAAATCATCTGAACCTTCTCTGCACTCGTATCACACGCTAATACGATTTCTTCCACAGATTTACCCTGTGTATGCATATTCAATATATTACATACTAATTGAATACCTGCATTCTCCCCTATCTTCTGCCCCTGCCTTCTCGCACTGTTCATCTGCGTATTATAGTCCTTCAAAGCCTTATCCCGTTCCTCATATTCCAGACGTTTCCGTTCATCCGCGCTCAATCGCTGTAATGCTTCATACGCTTCTCCCAAATATTCGCTCGTCCCTGCCATACGCTCAAACTCCTCTCTGGTTTTTCCGTTCAGAAAACGCATCCAGCCTACGATATCTTCCCCTGTCCTTACTTCCTTTGGCAGCTTCTTAAGCTCTAAGATCTGTAATTCCATCTTGTCATTATAAATCTCACAGTTCTCATCATCCCTAAAATGTATGGTACGGTAACATTTTTCATCCTCCTGAAAACGAATAAAGTCAAGGATACTGACATGAATACATTTCTGTAACTGCTCATAGGTATCCCCGTATTCTAACTGTCCGGAAAACATCTTGCTCAGATAAAATAATGCCCTTTCATCCCAGAACTCGAAATACCTCACCTGCATCTCCATATTAATTCTCGTTCCATCCTTCAGTTTTACCAGGACATCCAGAATTCCAAGCTTATCGTGGACATTCTCCCTTCGTATATGTGTGGGAAGCAACTCCGTCTCCCCGATCATATCCGGCGAAATCCTCATAATAGCTGCACAAAACCCTTTCCGAACGATTGGATTTTCCATAAGTCCGCAAAAACATACGTCAACTGTCGGGGACATGATAAAATCAGTCTTTGTCTGCGTTCCATTCTGTGTGTGAGTCATAAAAGTCTCCTTTCATTTACAGAATACGTCAGTTTCACATAAGAAGACTTTAATGTATGCCCTTTGGTTATAATTTATCATATCATAAATCAGAAGTATGGAAAAGCAGAAAATCTTCTATGCTAAGAACCTCATAGTCTGTATTATTTTAAATAACCAGCGAGTAATCCGGCGAACTGCCAGACAGAAAATAAAAGATGAACACCTTTTAGAATTCTTAGCAAAAGTATACCACATGAAAAAACATGATGCAATATCTACTCGCCAACCCGCCCGACAATTTCCATCCCCACACGTTCTCCAACCTTAACCCCCATCTCATCCAGTTCCCTGCTCATCATCATACAATACACCCTCCCCTGGGGCGTGCCAAGCAAAACCTCCGCCGTCTCCCCCATAAACACAACCTCCTCCACAACACAGTCATTCCCAGACGGCAGAATACGGATATCAAAAGGCCGGACTCCGATTTTTCGTTCACCCTCCCTGATATAATTCATCCTTCCGAAATACTCTGCCACCTCTCGGTTTACCGGATGCCTAAAAATCTCCTGGGGCGTGTCATACTGCAAAATCTCTCCTTTGCTCATCAGCGCAATCCGGTCTGAAAACTTAAGCGCCTCCTGCTTATCATGGGTCACAAGCACAGTCGTCAGCCCATTTTCACGGTGCAGCTTCCTCACTAGCTCGCCCATCTCCATGCGAAGCCTCATATCCAGCCCCGAAAACGGCTCATCCAAGAGCAAAAGCCTGGGGTCAGCCGCAAGCGCCCTGGCAAGAGCGACGCGCTGCATCTGTCCTCCGGACATCTCCCGAACCTTACGGTTTTCATATCCTGATAGCTGCACCTGCTTAAGAAGCCGTTTTACGTTTTCCTGCTGCCGTTCCTTGGGAACCTTCTTAATACTCATGGGAAACGCAATATTCTTCCCCGCCGTCATATGGGGAAACAGCCTCAAATCTTGAAACACAATCACAGTCCCCCGCTTTTCCGGCGAAATATTGTCCATAGCCTCCCCATTAATCTCAACACTCCCCGCCTCCGTCTCCAAAAGCCCCGCTATGCTCTTAAGAAGCGTACTTTTTCCGCAGCCCGAAGCCCCCAGAAGGGAGACAAACTCCCCGTCTGCAATCTCCAGGCTAATCTCGTTAAGCACCCTCGTTCCTCCAAACGATACGCTCAACTGTCCAATCCTTACGCCCATATCCACACCCCTCCTCTATAAATACACATTTACGCATAAAATTCCGTATCCATATTTCGGCTCCATCTGTCGGCAATCTTCTCAAATATCCCAAATACCGCCAACGTGACCCCAAGGAAGATCACACTGTACGCACATGCAATGTTCCTCTCACCACTTAGCAGATAAGGCACCATCACCACCGTAAATGTCCTGACCTGCCCACCGCCAATCAACAGCGTCAGAAAATACTGGCTGAATGACACAATATATGACATACTGAAGGCAGACAAAAGCACCGGAACCAGAACCGGCAGCGTCACGCGCACAAACGCCTGCACCGCCGACGCCCCCAAAACCCTCGCCTGCTCCTCAAGCCTGTCCCCCACAGCCGCCGTTCCATCCATCATCAGGCGCACCGCATACGGAAGGGAACAAATCAGATGGGAAACTACCACGCCCATCACAGTATTATTTAATCCCATCTTAATGAACGCAATCTGGATTCCCATCGCAAATGCCGTTGCAGGGACCATAAAGGGAAGCACCGTCAGGAAATGAATAAGCCCCTTCCCGCGAAACTCATACAGTACCAACGCCCTGGCCGTCAGCGTACCAATGACCACCGACAACACGGCCACCACAGAAGAAATCATAATACTGGAAAGAAATATCCTTGTAAGCGTCCCACCCTTTTGAAAAATTCCAGCAAGCGCACGCATAGAAAACACCTGCGGAAACAAATCCGGCCATGCCCATCGCTCTGTAACCGTCCATAGCAGCAGCACCACAACTGGCAGTATAATAGTAAATACAAAACATGCCAAAACCATGTTTGTAACTGTAACCCTCTTTTTTCTCACCTTTCTATCATCTCCAGCCCTTATTCTCTAATTGTAAGGTTTTTCATATTTTTCCTCATCAGCACAAAATACACCCACGCACTGACCAGAGAAATCACAATAATCATCCCGTTTAACGCCATCGCATAGGGTCTGTTCCTAAGGTCTGGATGCGTATACTGTATATACGCCTGCACAGGCAGAGCCTTCGGCGCCGTCGCCCCAAGGATAAACGGAAGTTCATAGGCTCCCAGCGCAAAGACAAAGATAATCAGAAACCCGCTGCATATAGCATGTAAACACAGGGGAAGGGTCACTCGAAAAAATGTCTGGAACCGGTTTGCCCCCAGATTCACTGACGCCTCCCCAAGTTTTCCGTCAATATTCGCCATCAGCGCAATCACGAAATAAACGATAAACGGAATCTCCTTCCACAAGTACGCAAAGATAATCCCAAGCCCGTGTGAATCATAGATAAGCATAGGAAATTCCTGCTGCTCGCCAATCATCCCCAGACGGTAGCAGACTCTTGCAAGAAGCCCGTTCTGCGAACAGATGTTAATCACAAAAAGCGCCACAACAACATGAGGGACTATAATCGGAAGCTGCACGATTCTCATCATTTTCCCTTTCGTCCTGCGGCTTAATACAAGCATTGCACATAGACAAACCCCTGCCGCCGTGGACATAAGCGCCGAGGAAAATGCAAGCTTAAGACTGAAAAGCACAGATTTCAGCAAGTCCGGCTTTGTCAGAACTTCTTTATAGTACATAAGCGTCGGCTCGGTCAACCCAAAAGCCGGAATCACCCCAAGACTCTGGGTGATTCCGGTTACTAATCCAATTAGAAACAATATGGTCAATAGTATCTGAGGAACTAACAGTAGATATGGCGTCAGCTTCCTTTTCATTATTTCCCCACTACCTCCTCCAACCAGATTTCCTCTATAATCGGTACAAGCTTGGCAGGCATCTCCGGAAGGCGCTTGGATAACAGCTCGTCCTGGGGAATATTTCCTTTTCCAAGGTCAACCTTGTCAAACGCCTCCTTCTGCTCATCCGACAGCTTATCATAGTCCACCACCGGAAGCACCTTCATGGTATCATAGCGGTCTGCCTGGATTTTTGGAGACATCATCTCATTGATTGCCACCATAGCCCCCGCCTTATTTCCGGAATTGGCCGCAATAGCCATAAAATTTGTATTTCCGATGGTTCCCTTGTCAAACTGAAAGGATTGAGTCGTCTCTGTATAAGTTCCGTCCTCAATCTTAATCGAAGTACCGAAGGCGTCATAGGTCATGTTAAGTACCAGCTCTCCGTCCGCAAACATATTGTCCATTGTAGTAGAGGAATCCGGAAATGTCTTTCCCTCGTTCCACAGGTATGGGTTTAACTGCCTCAGATACTCAAGCGCCGGCTCGATTGCCTCCTTCACCGTCTCCTTATCAGCCTCCATATCAAGGAACTGCTCATAACCACAGATATCATAGATCACATTTCTCACAAATACACTTCCGGTAAAGTCCGGAAGCGCCGGATAGGTTACTTTTCCCTTATTATTTTCCGCGAACTCCTTAAGCTCATCCGTATTTTTCGGAAGATCCGGCGTCACAGCCGTATCCGCAATCATAACCATCTGCGCCTTGCCGTAGGGCGCCTCATATCCCTCGATTGGATACGCGAAATCCAACGTTACATCCTCTGATTCTGTGTCAATGTATTCCTCAAAGTTAGGAAGCTTCTCAACAAACGGGCCATACAGCATGTTATTTTCCTTGGCAGACTGGAAATTTTCACCATTAATCCAGATCATGTCAATACTTCCGTCCTTCTCCCCTGCCTGAAGCTCGCCGGAAAGCTGGCTTAACACCTGGTCAATATCCATGGGGACACGCTCCATCGTAATATCATATTCCTCCTTCATGGCAGGCGCAAACACATCGTCCAGCCACTCATTGAGAAGCTCGTCCCCTCCCCACCCGTAGAAGGTTACGGTACTTCCCTTTGCCGCCTCCTTAAGCTCGTCAAAGGTCATATCCGACTCTTTTTTGCCGCCTTTCGTGTCCTCCTCCTTCTGGCCATTATTACCACAGGCCGCAAGCCCGAATATCATAACTATTGTCATGAAACATGCAACGATTCTCTTTTTCATCTTCCGTCTCCTTTCTCTGATTCCTTTATTACCTGACGTCTCTGTAAAGCTTTGCTATCTTCTCAATCTCAACGCCTCTCCTGTACATTGCCCGCAGACGGTTCATTTTCCACATAACCTTAAGCCTTCCTCCCTCTGCAAATCTTCTGTCCGAGGTATAAATCCGCTTCTTCGCAATTCCAATCTTAACCCCCATCTCCTTAAGCGTAAGGGAAAACTGGTAATCCTCCATAATCGGCAGCTCTGGGAAGCCTCCCATCTCAAAAAACAGCTTCCGCCTGATAAATATGCCCTGATCTCCGAACATCACCTTTCTGTCCTTAATCCTGTGATTGGAAATCATCTGGCAGCATTTCATCCAGATATTTTTAGAATGAAATGCAATCCCAAAACATCCCACACGGTATTTCCTCATGACTGCCTCAATCTGCTCGATGGCATCCTTAGGAAGCTCACTGTCACAGTGGAGAAAAAACAAGACGCTTCCTGTGCTCTTTTCGGCTCCCAGGTTCATCTGCCATGCCCGCCCCTTCGGCCCCTTTATCACCGTATATTCTCTCGGTATCATGCCTAGCGTTCTGTCGGTACTTCCACCGTCCACGAATAAAATCTCCGCCTTCCCCTTCACCGGCTCAAGGGTATGAAGCAGCCGCCCTATGGTCTTTTCTTCATTATAAATCGGAATAATGATTGAAACCTTCATTTACAATAATTTTCTCCTTGCGCGATTCATAAATGGCTGTATCCCAAGGGGCACCTTCTCCTCAACCCCCAAAATCAAGGGCAGAATATGATAGGCTCCCTCCATGCCCTTTCTCCTGAAATTGCTGATACAGGAGGCGCAGTAGGTATACAGCTCGTCACCACACTTCTTAGCCGACTCTGCCATTTCCTTTGAAAGCTCTGGCTCCTTCACGCCTGCACAGCCGCCAAGCCCGCAGCACTGTACCTTCCCAAAAGGCTCTGTCACCTCTCCTGCCAAGTATTGGAAAACCTCCTGAAACATTTCCTTTTTCTCTCTGTCCGGACATGGATAGTAAATGGGGATTCTATCCTTTTCTACCATTTGTCCTTCGCCCAGTTCCTTAAGCTTCTGATAAATGGTCACCATGGGTATCTCAAGCCTGTCCTTAAGAAAATGATAACAGTTGGGACAAAGGACGATGAACTCCTCTACCCCCTGCTTTTTCAGACGGGAGTTAATCCTGTCAAGATTCTGATTAGAAGCACCCTTAAGCCCAAGCTCGTAGACCGGTTTCCCACAGCAGTCATAGATTGTCCCTATGCCATATCTGCCCATAAGATGTTCCAGATATTCCGTGGTTTTTGGATAAAAGGCCGTGAAATTACATCCTGGAAACAGGACTGACTTTTTCCTTCCCTTCCGGTAATTCGCGAACTTATACGGGCTTTTCTCCCACAAAAGCCCTTTATAGGAGGCTGTGTCTGGACGCATCTGCCGCATAAGCACCGCAATGCGGGCGCCGTCAATATCCTTCGGGCATACCGCCTTACACCTGCCGCATAAGAAACAGGAGTAAGCAAGCTCTGGTCGCCTGGCAAAGCCTGCCAGATTAATTCCATATTTTTCAAGAAAATTGCAGCTCTTTGTACATGCACCACAGTGGATACACCTGTCAGCGCCGTACCATGCCATCAAATCCTCCTTTGTATCAATATCTCTTAACATCTGCCCCGTAGAGACACGAAGCCCCGCTTCAAAAAGCTTACTGAGCGTATCCTCGAATACGGTATTCGTCCCATAATGAGGCACGTCCCAGATATCGTTTCTTACGCTTTTCAGTCCAATCAGATAATAGCCGCCGTCCTCGGTAGGATTTATTACAGCGTCACAGCCCTCCAAATCCTGAAAAGACTGCCGGAAAATATCTGCGGTTATCTGCGGGATATCCGTTCCCACAAGCAGCATTCTCTCATACCCAAGCCCAAAGACTTCGTTAAATGCCTGAGACATTCTCTCTCCCAAGCCTTCTCCTTTCTGGGGATAAAAGCCTCTGGCGCCTTTGACTAACTTCTTGAGGCTGTCTGCCTTATCGGTATACTCTTGGGTATAATATACCAACAGGTCAGCGTCCACTCCCTGACATGCCAAGGAAGCATTGCGGATAAATTCACTGTGCAGAGCCGCGCAGTCCTCCCCCGTCAAAAACGGCATCAGCCTCGTCTTTGTCTGCCCTGGAATGGGAACTCTGGTAAATAAAATGATTGCGTCTTCCTTTACATTTCCAAGAAATTTTCTCTGGATCAGAATTCCGGCTGCCGTAACCAGCGCCGCAAGAACTCCGGCAGTTAAAAAATATTTCCACTTATCCCCTTCTGCTGTAAGCCCTGCCGAACCGATTGTAAAAAAGGATACCCCTGGCAGCATAAAAATAAACGTAAATATGGAATATTTCCAAAACCCGATATCTGTAATCCCATAGGCAAAATTCTGCAGATTATAGGGAAAAAGCGGAACCATCCTTGTAATCATAAGCACAATCATATCGCTTTTTCCGTCCTC
Source organism: uncultured Dorea sp. (assembly GCA_910584575.1). Lineage (GTDB taxonomy): Bacteria > Bacillota > Clostridia > Lachnospirales > Lachnospiraceae > Sporofaciens. The sequence continues at coordinate 47,869 of CAJUBG010000010.1, read as the reverse complement.
TGAAAACAGCAGCCTTTTTAACAGCTTGTTTTTCTCAAGCATGGGCTTCACAGATTCCTTGAGGAAAAACCTTCCCACAAGGAACGCAAGCATAGCGCCGAGAGTCGTAGCAATCAGACACGCGAATATTCCCATAAACGGCCCAAAGAGTATGCCGGCAGCAACGGCAAAGGTAATTCCCGGCAAAGCCAGCACGACACAGCCAATAATAGTAAGAACAATATATATACAAAGAGCCCACAGAAAATTTTCTTCCACCGTCTTTTTCAGGAACATCAGGTTATCCGTATCCGACAGATAATCCGACCAGCCGAAATAATGATTCAAGACCAGTATCAGTATGATAATTGCCGCAAATATAATTATTTTGATATATTTTTTCATAGTTTTCTGACCTTACATAGCTTCATAGCAGTAAAAGCCTTTATCAACTGCACCACATTTGCCAGTCCAATCAACGGAAGCGCAAGATAATAGGCGCGGATTTTTTCCTGGGAAAAACAGAACGTAAATCCAAGGTAGAATACCGCAAGCACAACCGCCACAATCACCATGTAAAAAACAATCTTCTTATATTGCTCTCTGTTCTTTCCATACAATATCACAAGCAGAACTGCCAGTACCAACACAACCGCCACCGCAGCATATCGCAGCATATCGATTGGTAATACTTGTTTTACTTTTGAAATCTTAAATACAATCCAGCGGTTCATCCCTAGCTTACGCTTCGCAAAATACTGGAGTACGTATGCCCCTGCAAGCAATGCCGCTATAAGCAAATCTGAGATGATATATAGTATTTTTTTCATAGCTTTTCCAATACCTCTATATAAAACTAATAGTGTTCTTATCAGACAGTACGCTAGGGGCATGCTTAAAAAGACATGCCCCCTATTTTACATACCTGTTTGATTATTCTGCCGCCGCCTTATCAGTCGGAAGCTCACCCACGGTAGTATGCTCGCAGTCGTCGCTTGCCGGATCTCCTACCTGAACCGGATAATCGGACTTCATCTGCCACTCATACCAGCCGCCGTCATAGACTGAAATATCATCATATCCGTTTTCATAAAGTACTAAGAACGGAACCGTAGCGCGCCAGCCTGTGCCGCAGTAGAAGGAAAGATGGTTGTCCAGCGTAAAGTCACAGTCTTCCCATACCTTCTTAAATCCCTCTAAGTCCTTGACTACTCCGTCTGCATCCGTAAAATCAGCCACGTCAACTGCAGTCTGAGCGCCTTTACCCCACACAGCGCCTTCCGGCTCGCCGCCTCTTTCAATATAATTATACCCGCTTGTCTTTCCAAGCCACTCGTCTTCACTTCGGATACTTACCAGCTTAAAGTTGTCGTCATTCTCAAGCCTGTCCTTCGCATCCTCAATGGATACCCAGAATTCCGGATGTGCCGGAACTGTGGTTCCAAAGCTGTCTGCCTTGGTTCCTTCATTGACATCCGTTTCCAAATCATATCCAGCCTTCTCCCACGCGTTCAGGCCGCCGTTCAAAATCTTAACATCCTCAACGCCTGCCCAGAGATAAGCATACGCTACACGTCCCACGCCTGAAACATCCTCGCCGTACAGGATTACCTTGGTGTCCTTGGTAATACCGTGGGAAAGCATATAGGACTCAACCTCCTCTGGGGTCAGAAGATTATATGGCTTCTCCTCTGTGCCTTCCGCATCCTCCACCTCTGTATCCCCTACCAGGATTGCACCTGGAATATGTCCCTTTTTATAGGACTCGCTGTCATCCAGTGCGCCGGTGTAAGTGACTTCTGCAATCACCGCCTCCTCATAGCCTGCCTGATTTCCGTCGATGGCGCTTTTCACCCACTCTGGCGTAACATAAACCGTTCTCTGCTCTACTGGCTCTACATCCGCCGTATCTGTCTCACCGTCTGAGGTGTCTGTATCCTCCTTCTGCTCATCCGCAGTATTCTCCTGAGTTTTGTCTGTGGCTTCATCTGAGCCAGAGCTACACCCCACAGCAAGAGCCGCTGCTACTGCCATGCTTAATAATACACTTAAAAATCTCTTTTTCATTTTGAAATTCTCTCCTTCATTCATAAAAATTATTCTTCTTTTTTCTTCTGCCGTTCCACATAAAGCTGTCTAAAAAGCACAATCAACGCAGACAGGGCAAACAGTATCAAAAGGGCTGTCACAAACATCTGCGCACCTCCGGTCAGCATACCGCCCACATACGAGTAAATAATCGTTGCAGGTAACTGTCCGATTCCCGTGGCTACAAAAAAACTCCAGAATGACATGGAGGTAAGTCCCGCCGCATAGCTTACGATATCAAAAGAAATAAACGGAAGCAGCCTTGCAATCAGAATACTTAACCGCCCATGCTTTTCAAAGAAAATATCTATCTGTTTAAGCCCTGCCTTACTGGTAATCTTTTCCACCACGTCACGGCCTAAAATCCTTGCAATGTAGAAACAGACCGTCGCCCCTGCCATTGCGCTTGACCACGAGAGGATTGCCCCCTGCCACCATCCAAAAAGGTTGGCATTGGCAAAAGTCAAGAGAAAGGCAGGAAGGGGCGCCGCAATCGACTGTAAGATCATCAGCGCAAACGATACCGCCGCCGCATAAGCGCCGTAGGATTCCACAAATTCCCGCACCACCGTAAAATCACCGCTGGTAAACATTCGTGCAATCTCATTGTACAGGCTGTGTACAGAGGGAACCCACATATACGCCAGTATTGCGGCAGCAAACAGCAATATAATTATTGCCTTCCCTATCCAGTTCTTTTTTTTCTGCTCTGTTTTCTTATCCATCTTTATCTAGCTTCACCTATTTTGCGAAATTATATTCTACCTCTTTAGCGCCGTCCAGGCAGTTGTAAACATTCGTATAACCCATCTCCACCAAAGCCTGTGCCGCTACCGCAGATTTATTGCCGGAATAACAATGAGTAATAATCTTAGCGCCTTTATCGGAAGGAAGGCTGCTCTCAACATCTCCCATCTTCTCTGGGTCTGCGTTGATTGCATTCTTAAAATGGCCTGCCTCGTAATCCTTCGCATCCCTCAAGTCAACGATTGCTACGTCGCCCGCATCTCCGGCCTTTTGAAGCTCGTCCGCACGGATATTCCCCCATGTAACCAGATTATATCCTCCGTCCTTCACGCCTTCTGCATTGGTAACATCCGTAAAGCCGTTCTCTACGAGGATGTCTGCCGCCTCTCCACTCTTTTTACCGGTGTTGCATACCGTAATCACAGCCCTGTCCTTCCATTCCTCGATAGAAGAAAGATTATCGGCAAATGTATCAATAGGCATGTTGATTGCGAACTTCACATGGCCCTCCTTGTATTCTTCTTCACTTCTCACATCAATGACAAGACATTCCTCCTTCTTGTCCTTATCGTCCTCGATTTTCTGAAGCTCTGCGGCATCCATAGTCTTAATTTCAGCCTTTTCATCCCCTGCGTCCTCGCTCTCCACATCCCCTGAAGTCTGGGCCGCCGGTTCCTTCTCCTCTGGTTCTGAACTGCTGCACGCTGCAACTGAGAACATCATCATTGACGCAAGCAGCGCTGCAAGAAATCTTTTGCAATTTCTCATAACTTATCTCCTCCTGATTTTATAAAATGTTTGTTTTTCTATATTATCATGAGAAAATAAGCCCGTCTAATCAATAATAATTATATATTTACTCTTTTATAGTTTTTATAAATATACCCTTCTAACCTAAAAAGCTGTCAGAAAACAGCGTTTCCTGACAGCTTTTTCTAAAATTCATCTACATGGCCTGCCGCTTCACGGTATCCAACGCCTTAGCCACCGGCGGAATAGATATAATAACCAGCGTAATAATCCCTTCCGCCCCAAGATAGCTTCCCTGGTACAAAGAGGAATATACCCACGGATTCATCCCCTCAGGCGCATAGGCTGCAAAAAAGAACACGCCTGACAGCGTTGAAAATATAAATCTTCCCAACACACCTACAACATAGCCTATGTGAAGCCCGTATTTCCGCCCCCTAAAAAGCCCTGACAAGCCCAGTGCGCCGAAGGCAAGAGGATAGTCAAAAAGCACCTGTGGGATTGACATCATATACGGATCAACAATAAACTGCAAAAAGCCGTATCCGACTCCCGTAAGAAGCCCATAGCTCACTCCAAACCAGTTACCAATCAGGCAGATAAACAACATGGATAACAGTGTGACCGAACCGCCCATAGGCATCTCCCATACCTTTATGTAGGAGGTGACCATTGCAAGTGCGATTCCCATAGCAGAAAAAACAAGTTTTTTGACAGCAGAAGAAGTACTCCTGCCTGTGACAGAATTAATTTGTGACATTATGAAATTCTCCTTTCCTTACGCCGGCATTACCCGGATCAAGTTTTAAGGGTCCGTATGCTTTGCATACATCTCAGCCATTTAAAGCACCCCTGTGTGACATATTAAGAATAATTCCATATTAAAAAAATGTCAAGAAAAAAATGAATTCTCTATTTTTTCAAGAAATCCATCCGACAGATAGGCTTCTATTTTGCGGAATGTCCCTTCATTGCGAATCAGGCGATCAGGCTCATGGTATTGCACCCATGCCATGGCGCACCAGGTAATCCCCCGAAGGCAGGTAATCGGAATAAAAAGCCCCAGACGTTCTTCGATTCCCGACACATCATACCTGCCCGCCGCAGCCGCCTTGTACTGCCGCACAAACTGCTGTATTTCTTCCTTGTCAAGAATAACGTCCGTCTTCCAGAAGGTGGTTGTCGGCGCCAGAAAATGTCCCAAATCCTGCACAGGGTCGCCATACAACGGCTTCTCCCAGTCAACCAGATAGTTGTTCTTACCTTCTCCATTGATTAAAAAGTTTCCGGAATTCAACTCTGTATTAATGCAGCATCTATATCCCTCATACCCCGAAACCTTTTTAAGCATCTGCCCTCCTCTCCTTAACAACTCCTCTATCCTTTTCTTCTTCCGGATATGGCCTAGCGGAGATTGATAGTAGGTCTTGGTCATCTCATGACATTCCTCAAGGATTGCCTGAAGCGGATTCTCTGGCATAAGCAGGCCGTCATCTTCTGATACCGCGACACTGTGAATATCCGCAAGACACCAAGCCGCGTATTCCATCTCCTTCCTGTAATCAAGGGCATGTCCTTCAAGAAACTCCATTACCATAACTCCATAATCCAGATACTTTTTACTTCCGTCCACATAGACTGCCCGTGGAGTTCTTCCTGAAGCCTCTAATAATTTCAGAGCATGGTATTCGTAGCCAATCTGATCGGAAAGATGCATCTGGCTTCCTGTATTCACCCGAAGAAGCAGCCTTTTCTTTGACACTGGATGCAGGAATTCGTAATTAATATTGTACTCTCCCTGTGCAAGCATGTGACATTCTATCTGTTCTTTACGGGGAAGCCCTAATTGCTCATGAAATTCCTCTGACTGAATATACTCCCTTAATCCTGCAATCCTGTCCATATATTTTCAACCTTCTTCCCAATCCGGACATATCCGGATTCCCATTGCTGTTCTATACAATCGCTTCTATAATCGTCCTATCCCCTATTTGGATTTGCCTCATTCCTGCTTTTTTATTCTTATTAAAATTAAAGCTTAGCAGATATCCTTTTTTCAAATGATAATAATCAAGGTAATCCTTCAGTTGTCTTTCTCCCCTCTCGTTATACTCATCGCCTCTCCAAATTTTCGTTTCGATTATAAACTGCTCTCCCAGATAATCTACAATAATATCCGTCCGTCTGGCATCCCTCGTCTGTGCTTCAATATAATAATTGCCTGTCCCGTTAATAATCGGCTTCAGATACAGCAGAAAAATTTTCCGTCCATGTTCTTCCAAAAACTTTCCGTCATAGCCCTTATAAATATCCGTATAATACAGCACAAACTTTTCCAGCACCAGGTCCATGTCAAGCCTTCCGCTACGAATAAACTGGCTTTGATTTCTCTCAGCCTCGACGCCGATTGCGCTTTCCAGTTCTTCCTCGGATAAAAACAGATTATAAAGGCACATTTCAAAAATCCTGTTAGCAACTTGTATACTGTTTTCTTTATTAATAATATATCCAAACATAACGGCCAGATTTATCATAGGGTTATCAATATGATATCCTATACGCCTTCCCTCAAATAAAACAGCATGCAGCATACTTTTCATCTCCGGATATTCGTTAAGCTGCCTAATCATACTCTCAAAAAGCGGCGTCCTCTCATTCAGAATACTTTTTACTGCTGCCGCAACGCCCGACTTTGTCCATACATCTGCTTTTCCGGAGAGTTCTTCATCAATCCACTTACAGATACTTGAAACAAGATAAGGATATCCTGAAGTATATTCATAGATTTCCTTTGCCACGCTTCCCGTATCCATCCCAACATGATGCTCCCTCTCATACTCCTTTAGCATGGCGGCAATCTCATTTACCGAAAAGCTCATATCAATATTAAACCTGGCGGCAATATTCCAAGGGCTGTTATATTTATGCTCATCCTCTCTGCGCAGCTTAAGCTTGAGATTCTTGATATCATATACGCCTGCAAGAATCACCGAATGAAACGCAGCCCTATTCTCCCGATTCAGATAATACCCTCTAAGCATCGCAAGAAAATCAATAAAAATCTGATGATTGCTCGCCTGGTCCACTTCGTCAATAAGCAGCACAACAGGCCGCGGCGCTTCAGAACACATTTGGCTCAAACATAAGAACAACTCGTCCAGACTGTCATTTTGTTTCCTCTCTATAAAACCAGCTATGGGACTTAACAATTCCTCCGATTCTTCCATCTGTGTATTCGGGAAAGCAGAAAGGAACATTTTGGCAAATGCTTTTGAAAAACTGGCTTCATCCTCAAAATTCTTCGTGGAAAGCATCTGAAAATCCATGAACACTACTACATATTCTACCTTCAGGTATTCTGCCAGCGCCCGTAATATAGTGGTCTTTCCATATTGTCTTCCCCTGTTTATGACAAAGTAACTGCCCCGTTCCACATAATAGCTTTTCATCCTGTAAAGCCTGTCCTCCAGATTAACCATATAATGCTTGCTTGGACTGCATAAGCCCTCTGTATTAAAATAACGCTGCATCTTATTTTCCCTTTCCCAGTGATATATTGTTATTTTAACATTGCAGGCTTCTTCTGTAAATATGGATTCACTACATTGCAGCTACCCAGGGAATATCATACTCTCAGCAAATATCCTCTCATAATTCTCCGTCTCCGCCAACTCCATATACTCCATCTTTCCCGCCAGCAGTTCGATTTCCCGCTTCACCTTCTCGGACATCAAAGCCATATAAGCGCCCGTCTTGGAGGAATTACCCACATAGACTAATTTTCCCTCTACCTCTCCTGGCAAGATTCCCGTTCCAATCAAGGACTCGGCAGGCAGGTGCGCGCCAAACTGTCCGGCAATCATCACCTTGTCAAGCTCATCCATCCGGATTCCCGCCTGCTTAAGAAGGGCTGCAAAGCCGGACAGAATCGCCCCCTTGGCAAGCTGCACATGGCGTACATCTCCCTGGGTCACCACAATCTCTGGCTTCTCGCACAGGACAAATTCCCGCTTCGTCCCATCCATACGAAGCATAGGATAACGGTAATCCTGCTCGCCTAACTTCTCCTTCTTCACAAAAACGCCGGTCTTTTTCACAAGCCCTGTGCGAAGCAGCTCTTTCACCACAGCCAGGATTCCGCTGCCGCACAGGCCCACAGGCTCTGCTTTTCCGATTACCTGATAATGAATTCCCTGCTCTGTAATCTTAACCTCCTCAATCGCCCCTTCTGCCGCACGCATCCCAGAGCTGATATTCATACCCTCCAACGCAGGCCCCGCCGCGCACGAGCAGCACCAGAGCCGTCCCCTGCTTGCAAGAACGATTTCTCCATTGGTCCCGATGTCGATGAAAAGTACATTTCCCCTCTCTTTTTCAAGCTCGCACACATAAGCGCCTGCCACAATATCCGCGCCGATATAAGCCGATACCTGGGGAAGACAGTACAATCTCGTATCCTCTGCCGCCCTGATTCCAATCTCGCCTGCCAAAAGCTCTTTCGCCTCTGTAAACTCCGGCTTATAAGGGGAACGTCCAATGGCCCTCGCATCAACGCCTAAGAGCATATGCATCATGGTACAGTTTGCCGCCACATCTATTTCCCGAAGCTTCTTCGGGCTTACATTAGCCTCCAGGCACACTTCTTCAATCATGCCGTTGATGGAATTGACAATCGCCTCCTGAAGCCTCTGGATTCCGCAATCGGGATGCTCATATTCATAGGTAATCCTTGTGAGGACATCCAGGCCATACCGCTTCTGCGCGTTAATCATCGAAGCGTTTGCAATCTCCTCCCCTGTCTTAAGGTCAATCAGAGCCGTTACTACGGTGGTCGTTCCGATATCAATGACTACGCCGTACCCGCCGTCAAATGTGTCTCTCTCAAACTCAGGCACATAGCCCTTTGTCAGTACCTTATGCTTCCGTTCCTTCAAAAGCAGCCCGATTTCCACATCCCCTGTCACCTCTGCCATGCAGGAAAGGCGTACTCCCGCCTCTATCTCCTCTGGTTTTAAAAGCCTCTCCTCTAAGGCCGTCATCCCAGATACTCCTTCGGACATCACCTTCACCTTACATTTTCCGCAGATTCCCTTGCCATTACACGGATTATCTACAAAAATACCGGCCTCAAGCAGGGCGTCCAGAAGGTTCGCCCCATTCTGGCACTGAATTTCCCTTCCGGTCTGCCTAATCTTAATCTTTGCCATCTGTCACAACCTCACTCAGCATTTTTCAAACCCTCCAGAATTGACTGCACATTCCGAAGCGGCGACTTCATTCCAAGACCGCACGCCGGAGAAATAATATCTGAACCACTTTTCACACAGCTTCTTGTCAGCATTTTCACCCTGTCGGGGTCGCCGAATTCCAACGCATAGGTACTCACATTTCCCATCAGCACCCTGTCTTTCAGATGCTCTCTTGCCTCCTTCATAGGCACGACGGAATCGAAGCTTAAGACGCTGCTGTGTACCTCGTCCACCTCCTTATATACCGGACTCATCTGTCCGCAGATATGTACGATTGTCCCCATCTTCTCATCCTGAAGGGCGTCCAGAAGCCGGTTGATATACGTTACGGCAAACTCTTTAAAATACTTCGGCCCCAGAATCTCACCGGTGCCGCTTGGGTCTGAGATGGCAATCACATCTGCGCCTGCCTCAAGCTGTGCACGCCCGAAGGTAATTAACTGCTCTGTGATAAATTCCATGTAGTCATGGGCCTCCCTGTTCTTCTTACGCAGCTCCTTGTAAAATATGACCGGCTCCATCACAGAGCTTGCCGTGCTGATTGGCCCCGTCAGATTGCCCACAATCGGCACATCCTTTGTCTCCTCCTTCAGGATACGGATGGCGTCCAGAACCACCTTTGCCCTGCCCTTTGTCACATCCACTGGATGAAGCTGATGATACTCACTTACAGAATGAATCACATACCCTGTCACATGCGGCTCATACACACAGGTTCCCATGTCAACCTTTGCGCCCATCTCCTCCGCCTCGACGGTCATACAGAAGGGAACCCCGTAATTCTCAAAACAGCCTTCTTCATACACAGCTTTCGCGAGGTCAGCCATCTGCCTTGCATCCCTGTGTGCCTCCGGCATGTAGACCTTAACCCTATCCATCAGCTCAGAGGTTACCATATTCATCATTCCGCCAGGGCAGATACAGGCGGGTCTGTCCGCCTGCCGCCCCTCTAAAATCATTCTTAATCTTTCTTTCGGTGTCAGCATTTTTCACTCCTATATTATGTTGTTGGCCAATGTTAAGCAATATTCAGCAGACGCTTAGCAAGCTTCACAGCCTCCACAGCATTCTGGGAGTATCCGTCCGCGCCAATCCGGTCCGCATATTTCTGGGAAATGGGGCCTCCCCCGATCATCACCTTCACTTTGTCACGCAGTCCCGCCTCGTCAAGCAGCTTAATCACCGTCTCCATTCCTCCCATGGTAGTCGTCATCAGCGTAGACAGGCAGACAAAATCTGCATTTTCCTCCTTAGCCGTCTCAACGAACTTCGCAAGCGGAACATCCCTGCCCAGGTCTATCATATTGAAGCCAGCCGTCTCAAGCATAATCTTCACCAGATTTTTACCAATGTCATGGGTGTCTCCCTCCACGACTCCAATCACTCCTGTCACCTTTTCCTCGCTAGAGGTTTCCGGCAGATAGGGGCGTAAGATATCAAGCCCTGCATACATAGCGTCAGAGCACAGCAGCACATCCGTCACAAAATACTCCTCTGCCTCGTATAACTCGCTGGCGCGGTTCATGCCGTCAACCAGCCCCTCCATAATCCCGTCAAACGCCGGATACCCTGCGTCCAGATACTCCCTGGCAGCCTCGGCTACGTCATCCTCCTCCATGTCTACCACACCGTCCGAAAGACGCTTTAACAATTCCTCTTTTGAACTCATTTCAAATTCCTCCTGCATATTTCTATTACTTACTGTTACCCCTTAAACCTGAAGCACAACCTCTTTAAACACCCCGTTCTCCAACTGGTATCCTACATTCTTGATACACATCTGCCCCGCCAGCTTCACCTTTCCAACCATCTCGATACATCCTTCTCCATACGGCATCGGCCCTGAGAGCTTTAAGTCCCGAAATCTTGCCCTTCCCGTACCAATCAAGGCAAGGGTTGTCTTTGGACACAGCAGTATCATCGTCTTATCGTCTGCCAGTTCTGCCGCCTTCTTAAGAAACTCATAGGTGAAATCCTCCACCACCTGCTCTGCCATCTTTGGTCCCAGAATATTCACGCCCCCGGAGGAATCTGCATAGCTGATTAGATCTGCCCCGTATTTTTTCCCCTCCTCCATGAACCGCAGTATCTCCCCGCCAAGCTTCCAAAAAACCTCCTTCATAAGCTCTGGGTTCTTTCGCATTGCCTTGAATACATGTTTTGCGTCAATCAGCACATTCAGTATGGTAAACGGCCCCGACACCTGGAGTACCACATGCTCTTTCGCTTCCCGCAAAGCCTTGCAAGCCAGCAAAACCTGGTGAATCCTTCCCACCGAAAAATCAATCGCCGGCAGCTTCAAAATCTCCTCCGGCGCCGTACAGATATACTCCTTAGCCCTGGGGCCTGCCACTTCATTTCCATAATTAACAATGCCGCCCATAGCCTCCGCCTCTACCGTATGGCAGAAGGGCAGTTCACAAAACGCCGCCTTGTCGTACTCCTTCAACGCCTTAGAAAGCGCCGCCATGGTATCCCATTTAAGGTATGCCTCCGGAAACGTAAGCCCCAAGTCTTTCGTCACCTCGCCGCTGATTCCGGCAGAATTGTCGTATGTACATTGAAAATCCTTAATCTTTGCCAATGTCATCCCTCCTAGTCTTGCGCTCAACAACCTTCCCCTTTATCTCCAACCTCACACTTACTAACTCTTGTCCAAACTATGCTGCCATGTCTATCGTATCATAGATACCTCACTTATCCTAATAAATAATTAAAATAATACTTATAGAAATTATCTATCACACATTCCTTTGGGCATACATCCTTTTTTCGCCCCTCTCCCATAAACCGCGGCAGCATTCATAAATGCAATCATGTTCTCCTTTGAAGTCCCCACCGGAGTGGTACATCCCGGACACAGGTTATAGCCGCAAGGATTATCTCCCGCCTGTCCGATGCAGAATCGGACATTCTCCGCAATCTCCTCTGGGGTTCCGTCCCGAAGCACCTCTACCGGTACAACATTGCCGCTGATGGCGACTCTGTCTCCAAAGGCTTCCTTTAACTCCTTTAAGCTCTCACAGTTATCCACCCAGAAACCGCTGACCTTTGACTCAACAACCTCCTCCCATCGATCCTTAGTATTCCCACAGATATGGATAGACGTCCCACCCTGGAACTCATTCATCCTCTTTACGGCCTGCTTAAGATATGGCAGGAAAAATTCATTAAACTGCTTCTTGCTCAGCAGATTACGCGCCGCCATCGGCTCAGACAACATAAACCCAATCCCCAGTTTCCGGTTCAAGTCTTTACAGCACTGTACAATACAGTCTGTACTGTACTGCAGTAATCGGTGTACTCCTTCTCTATTTTTTACCGTTGCCTTTAAGAAATTCTCCGTCCCAATCAGGCTTGCCGCCGTGGTCAGCGGACCCGCAAGCCCGCTTCCCAGAATTCTTTCCTCTCCGAACTGAGCCATAAGCCGTTCAAACGCCTCTATGATAATCGGGAACCTGCCGTCTTTTTCCACATTCACCAATTCCATGTTCTCAACATCTGCAAATGACTTCAAAGCAGGCTCTATAATGTAGGACACATTTTTCCTGGGGTATTCAAGCCTTGTGCCAAGCGCCTCCACCAGAGTACGAAGCCCCAGTCCTACTCCCATATTATCCGCCTGGAAATCATTTGCCAACGCCGTCTCAACCTCCACCATTGCATCGGCAGAAAAATAATAATCTCTGATATCAATCCCGTATAAAGGCGGGGCTGTCTCACCCGCACTTAAAGACGTTGGTATCCGGTCAACCTCCTCCCCCCTGGCATAAGCAAGCTTCCTTTCCTTTGGGGTCATTTCCAATCTGATTAATTCCATAATTTATCTTCCTTCCTCTCGTGATGAGCCAAACACAGCTTCTTAACAAAACAACATCATAAACGGCACCGTAACGATTGAAATAATCGTTGACATAGCAAACAGCTCAGATGCATACACAGCATCTTTCCCATATCGAAGCGCAAAGAGACTCCCCGTCACTCCTACCGGACAGGAGGTAGCCAGAATCATGACTGTTTTTACTTCATCCTTCACAGGAATCAGATAAAATAAGCCCACCATTGCCATTGGCATTACAATCAATTTCACAAAACTTAACCAGTACAGGCGGCATTTCCGAAACGTCCGCCCAAGGTCAGCCTGTGCAATGTTGATTCCTGCAACCATCATTGCCATTGGCGTATTCATATTTGCAATCATATCCATCGGTTCTTTTATCATAGCAGGAATCCGGACCTTCGCCAAGAAGCAGATGACGCCTAATACGATAGAAAGAATGGTCGGTGATGTAAATACATTTTTCAATGACTTTAAATCCTTCTTTCCGGACATAACAATAATCCCATGAGACCATAGCAGAAAATTGGCGGCAGCCACATAAGCCGTCATATAGAATACACCCTCAGTACCCCAAATTCCCTGCGCCATTGGTATCCCGATAAACCCACAGTTTGAATACATCATAGCAATATGCTCGACCACCGCGTAATCCTTCTCCTGCCTGTATACAACACATTTACAGATAAGCCATATAACGCCAAAGGACAAAAGCGACAAAAGCACCGAAATTCCAAGCCCTGACAATAATTCTTTTGAAAATTTTTTTTGAAATGAAGTAAATAGCAAAACAGGCGTGAAAAGCGTCAGCACCAGCTCTGATAATTTCTTATTCATTTCCTCGTCTACAATTTGAGCCTTATAACTAAAAACACCTGTCAACGCAAGGATTACCATAACAAGTGTTTTGTACAGAGTAATTGCGGCTAATTCCATGCGCTTCCTCCTTCTCATCTTAACTTTTGACAAATCTTCGGATACTATAAAAGGGCAGCAAGCGCCTGCCCTCTCCTTATGATTTAATCTCTTATTCCCAACATGGAATCTGTGTGCCGGCCTTTTCTGTCTTAAAATATTCTGCCAGCTCGTCACACTGTACTGCTTCTGCAATCTCTTTTGCCCAATCGGCATCTTTATCTTCGCTTCTTACCGCAAAACCAACCGCATATACATCATTATCATCTGACTGACACAGATATCCTTCTGCGGAGAGCCCTGCGTTTACCATGTGCCCCGCTGCAAGGCAGATTGCATCTGCGTCACCTAATGACTGGGGAAGCACCGACATCTCGGCTTCAATGAATTCAAAGTTATGCGGATTCTTTTTTACGTCGTACATGGTCGGAACCTCCACGGAATCATCAAGCTCAATCAATCCCTGTGACTGAAGCATATTCAAACCGCGCGCCTGGTTTGTGGCGTCATTGCACAGCCCTATGGTAGCGCCGTCCGGAAGTTTATCAACAGAATCCCATTTATCTGAATACATAGCGAACAAAGGATAAAAGGTCTTTGGCTCAATCATCACAAGGTCTGTATCGTTCTCTGCATTGTAGCTCTCAAGATACGGTCCATGCTGATACCAGTTCATATCAAGGCTTCCCTCTGCCAAAGCGACATCCGGCTGCACACTGTCATCGAATACACTTTCCTCCACCGTATATCCAAGTCCCTCGATTTTATCTCTGACTGCTTCCAACTGATTCACCATATCCGCACGGATGCCGATTTTAACCACTTCTTTTTTCTCATCAGAGCTGCCCTCCAAACTTCCCTGTTCTTCGCCCTGTGTACTGTTTCCTGCATCGCCTCCGGATTCAGATTTCCCACATCCTGCAATCATGGTTCCTGCCAGTACCGCGACAAGTAATGTACTTAATAATCTTTTCTTCATACTTAGCCTCCTGATATTTGTATATTTATCTAAAAACAGGTTATTACCCGTTTTTATTCACGCTGATTTTGACTACTTTAATTTCTTGTAAATCCAATCTCCAAAATACTGAATAACCGCGACCAGAATAATCAAAATCACACAGATCGTATACATAATCTCTTGATTAAAATTCTGATACCCATATGTAAGGGCAACTGCGCCTAATCCGCCTGCGCCTACTGCACCCGCCATAGCCGTAGCGCCTAACAGGTTGATAATCGCCAGGCACAATCCGGAGATAATTGAAGGTACAGACTCTTTCAGCATAACCTTGAACACAATCTGCCACTTAGACGCCCCAAAGGACTGGGCCGCCTCAATCAACGCGGGATCCACCTCTTTAAAACTGTTCTGGAAGATACGCGCCATGAACGGGGTGCACGCCACGGTAAGCGGCACAAGCGCTGCCGTATCTCCAATAGAACTCCCTACAACCAGCCTCGTAAACGGTATGATTGAAACCATCAAGATGATAAATGGGAAAGAACGAATGGTGTTTACGATAAAATCAAGCAGCCTGTTCACCACAATGTTCTCGTATAGCCCGCCTTTTTCTGTTATGATCAGAATCACGCCGAATACAAACCCAAATACAGTTGACAGGATTCCTGATATCAAAAGCATTTTTAATGTATCAAAAAATGCAGGTACAATAATCATCTGACAGATCTGTGCAAAGGTAAAATTCTTTAATGACATTACTTCTCTCCTCCCTTCTGCCCAAGTCCGCTTACGCTCATCTTACGCCAGTTTATCCTGCGTTCATCCAGATATTCTGTGACCATCTCAAGATGGGCGTCGTCCACATTTATTACAAAGATTCCCATGTTGTCTCCCTGGTATTCCTGAATCTTTCCGTCCAGGATTGGGAACACATAGTCTAATTCCTTAGACATCTTTCCAAACAGCTCGCCGTCACGAATATCATTTACCATGTGGGCAATCTGGATATTATGTCCCTGCGCCGGAAGCCGGATTTCTTCTTCTCCCAGAAGCCTCCTGAGGGATAAGGGCTGCTTTATGAAAATATCCCGCACAGTTCCTTCGTCGGCTATCCGTCCCTGTTCTAAGATACAGGCTTTATTGCAGGCTTTTCTCACCACCTCCATCTGGTGGGTCACGATGACGATGGTAATCCCAATCTTCTTATTAATCTCCAGCAGAAGCTCTAAGATCGAATTTGTGGTCTTAGGATCCAGCGCAGACGTAGCCTCGTCACAAAGAAGGATCTTCGGCTCCATGGTCAGCGCCCTTGCGATTGCTACCCTCTGCTTCTGGCCTCCGCTTAGGTTCCTTGGCTTGGCGTTCATCTTATCCGCCAAGCCTACCAGCTCAAGCAGCTCTTTCACTTTTTTGTCCGTATCTGCCTTGGAATATTTCCAACACTGCATGGGAAGTGCAATGTTCTGGTACACCGTTTCCCTCTCCAGGAGAGAAAAATGTTGGAATATCATGCCAACATGCCTGCGGAACTCTCTTAAGTCCTTATCCTTCAGCTCCTTAATCTCGCATCCGTCCACCGTAAGACTGCCGCCTTGATAAGAAGTCAGTCCGTTAATACAGCGAAGCAGCGTTGATTTGCCTGCCCCACTCCGTCCTACCAACGCATAGATATCTCCGTCTTCGATTGTCAAGTTGATATCTTCGAGAACGCTGGTTCCATCGTCTTCCCAGATCTTCTTTAAGTTCTTTATCTCAATCAATTTCTTCCCTCCTCGTACAATCCTTTTGATATTCTAATAAATATTTTTCATGATTTCATCATCTACAATTCCAATATTTTCTATACCGATTGTGCACCGCGCACAAATTGTTAGATATTGTCTATAAATGTCAATAACTCATATATTTTATCTATAAATATTACGGATTCTTTTTCAATACGGCAAAAAAGACTGCTGGAAAAGTATGTTCTCTTTTCCAACAGTCTCATTTTAGTGTGTCTCAAGCATCTCAATAAATGCTGACATTCTCGTATTCAGTTGTCCCAAATCCCCCGAAGAATAATCCGTAACAACGTCTGTATATGGAATATGTTTTTCTTCGCTGACAAAATTACGTACGCTGATGGATTCCATATGTACAGAGTGGCATCCTGAGAGAATCATCTCTACCACCCCATCCACCTGGAATTCATCAATCATCCTGCCAAGCAGTTCAATCCGTTTATCGTTAGGGGTCATGATGGCACATCCGATATAGAAATACTTTCTTGCGATTGCGCCGTAGATATCAGGGTCTTCCTCGTCCACTAATTTATCAAGCACTTTTGCACCGGTACAGTTCTCAAAAGCGACAACCACGCCGCCGTTATCCTCGATTGCCTTTACAAGCTTCTGTGTATCTCCGCCGATTGGACATCCTGTGACCAGTATACGGGGCCTTTTCTCCTTCTTCGGATTCTTTTCGTATTCCTTAAGTATCCGGTCTGTCAAAAGGTTCAGTTCCTCCACAACTGCATCCTTATCCAACCGGTATTTACTTCCGTACAAGACGTTCAGCAGGTCCATTCCCATAACAGGAACCGGCTCTAACTTCATCACCTCATACAGCCTCTTTAATGCCTCTCTGCGGCGGTTTTCCTGACGAATTGCTAATTTGACGTCCTCATCCGTTATCACAACCTGAAATTTATCTTCCAGATAATCCTTCAAGCGAATAATCTCCTCCCGCCACAGCCTAAGCCCCTTATCGGACTGTATGTTCGGAAGCTCCATAATAAATACATCTTTAAATTCCGCCATCATCTCATACATCTTTTTCTTACCGTCACAGGTAGTTTCCCCCACTACCAGATCTGAGAAATGAAAATACGGGCATCTGTCTGAAATAGCAAAACCATAGCTGGACTTAATCAACGGGCACACATTCTTTGGCAGCACCGTCTCTGCAATCTTTACCGTCTCCTCCGACGATGAACAAAGCCCGATGGGAACCGCACCCATCGCCGTAGCCAGTTCTCTTGGAAAATACGAACAGTACGCCCCAATAACCGGAATATGCCGGTCTTTGCACTCCTTTACAAGTAAAAACGACTGCTTCTTCTGCTCTGCAAATTCCTCGAATATTTCGGGCAATTCCTTTATAATATCCATATAACGCTCTCCTCTTACCTAAACATCCCTATTCTACCACACTCCTTCTACAAAAAACAATTATTCTTAACACAAACATTCAACTTTTCATTATGCATAGTGCACAATGCTCAGTTCACCCGTTCCTGCTCCTGCAAAATAATACTGAGCATGAGCCGCTGTGAAACGGACGGCGCATTAATATCCACCCCCAGAATCTCGTTAATCTTACCTAACCGATAGATCATGGTATTACGGTGGATAAAAAGTTTCTTCGACGTCATACTGACATTATTCCCATTTAAAAGATATTCCTTTAATGTATGATAAAAACAAGTTCCTTTCATACAGTCTTCATTTTTCAGCTCTTGAAGCTCTTTCTCTAAATATCTTGCTCTCCCTATGGCGGATACCGCGCATGAGCAGACCGTCTGGATATAGTAGTCATATTCCATGTAGATTTCTTTCTCCGGCTCTGATGCCCTTCCAATCTCAAGAGCCTTCCTCACGAGAAAATGCTTCTTTTCAACCAGCTCAACATCGTCAAAGGGTTCGCTCACCCCACAGTAAAAGCCGTATTCTCCGCATATTTCTTCTAATACAGAGCCAATCATTGTTCTGTTATGCTTTACCCTCACCCCAGAAAACAGCACGTACACCCTGTCTTCTTTTATATAGATAAATGAATCGGGAAATTCGTCTGCAAGGCTGTTTGCCGCCTTCTGCAGTTGAAGCATATGATAATCCTTCATTTCTAAAATGGCTACTATAAAATCAGGAAGCACATATATATTGTACATAGACCGAATCTCTTTAATCTTTAACCCATTCTCCGCATCTTCATCAAAAAAGCTTCTGGCTATCATACGCCGGAGTGTAGAAGCGTGATAATAGACCCTGTGACCGTAACGCTCCATCAGAATACCGAGCGCCTGGCAGAGAATATCATTTGCCTGACATAATAACCGTTCTTCAGCAATAGCAGACTCCTTGTCCGCGGGCGCCTCCATAATACTGAACCCTTCTGTATTGCCCTTTACCGTAATCCTGCTGACTGCCCTTATGCCTTCCCCCTCGTCAATCAGCATGGAAAACTCCGGTGCTTCTTCTGCCGGCGTCTCAATGTACCGTGCAACCAGGCACATAAGCTTCTCTTTTCGGTTCACGCAATCCTCGCACTCCCCGTCCCGTCTCTCATCCGAAACAGAAAGTATTTTTCCTCCGATATCTATGACGGTAATCCTTGTATTAGTATATTCTGCAATATCATTTACCATCTTATCAATCGTACCTTCGTTCCCCAACATCCTGAATACTTTTTTATAACAGACATTTATATCGAAATTATCCTTCATGCACATCTGCCCTCATTTCTGCAATACCCGCGTACTGACATACTACTTTTTATTATATTAGCAGGAAAAATCTCTGTCCAATCGTTAATGTCGATAAGCGTGCCTATTTATAGTTATTTTCAATTTTACGCAGCATATTTCATCTGCACAGGTCTATGCATAAAAATACAGACGCCGAACAATATTTCCGACGTCTGTACCTTCTTATTCTTTATGCTCAAATTCCCGTATTCTTTGGGATAACTTAAAAAGCTCGTCCTTGGACAACTCCGGCAGTCTCTCTAACTTTTCCAGAAAAACCGAAATAGTCTCCTTCTCCCTCACCTTCAAATACTCCATATAATAGCTCACCACAACCCCAGGCACCATTGCCGTCATAAGAATCCCATATGCCGCCACAAGCACCGTAATAATCCGGCCTGCCCTGGTAACAGCGCAGATGTCGCCAAATCCTATCGTGGTAGAAGCGACGAAGCAGTACCACAGGGCATCGCCCCAGGTATCAATCCCAGGCTCTAACACTGTCAATACTGCCGCCGCCCCACAGAGGAACACAAGGAAGCTGACGAAAATCTTCAAGGTTCCCGTCCGCTTCAGAACACGATAACAACGCCTCCATGCTTTCATCCTTGACTGCCCTTTATTCTTCATCTCCCTGGATATACTGAGCCATAACAATCATGCTGATACCGCTTTCGATAAAGTAGACTCCTACCAGGATTCCAAAGGTCAGCGCAAGCAGCATCGGGTGTACCACGGAATAGATACCTACCAGCAATCCCAGAATCCCAAGCGTCAGCGTCCAGACCCATCCCAGGCCCTTCGTCATCTTTTTCTGACGGAACGCCTGGAAGATGTTGATTACCCCCTGAAGCATAAACCAGAACGCCATGAGATAAATCAGCATACCGTCTGTCATCAGCTTAAGTCCAGGCACAACCAGAATCACGATACCCAGGATGATACTTAGGATATCAAAAACAAAGTCAATTCCGTAATTCTTGTTGGAAACAGAACGGATAATCCCTACCGCCCCATAGACGAACAGCAGTATCACCAGAAAATAGCCTGCCTCCAGAAACGTAATCAACGGAGTGAATATGCAGGAAAGCCCACAAATCGCAATTAGCACCCCAAATACAATGGAAAAAATCTTCATAAATAAAATCCTCCTGATTTTTAATTTATTATTACAGCCCGCTTATGCAGGCAATAACAATCCCTTCAGCTTTGAGCAGAACATACTCCCCGCCGCTGCCGCAAGGAAAATCCATAGAAACAGCCTGACCGGAAAGCACAAAAACAACAATACAGTCACAGCCAGAGGCTTTTTCATGATTCCTCCAAGCAGGGAAGCCGTCACAGTCGCCGCGGCAAATACCATATGGCCCCCGCTGTATCCAAACACCAGCGCCCCCGCGGAATAACCGAGACATACCCCTGCAAATATAATCGGAAAGAAATGTCCTCCTTTAAGACCTGACTGGATGCAGACATTCGTAAGCAGCACCTTTAAAAATGCAATGGCGGCAAGAATCAGCGGCGCATACATCTCACAATCCGCGACCAACTCCCCCATTGCCTCCTCGCCTGAAAACATCAGCACAGGCATCAGCATCCCCATGGCGCCAAGGCAGACACCGCCTATCGTTTCTTTCAAGATAACAGGCACCCCAGTCAAAGCCTTCTTGGCCGCCAGATGTGTAAGGAAATAAAACTTTGCCAATACACAGCCAAGCAGAATGTATACAACCAACATCAGGTAATCCCAAAGCTCTGGCTCCATTTCCGGAAAAGACGGCAGCGCCCCAAGACCTGCCCCGAAAATCTCTGACAACAGCATATAGCATACGGTTCCCGCAGCGGCGGCAAGACCGTACAGGAATAATTTCAGCGTTGCCGGAAGCTTTATAATCTCCTTGTCTTTGTTCTCCTCCTCCACCGCAAACACGCCGAACAGCGGCGAACGGAACAGTACGCCAAGAGTCACGGCTACTCCCACCTGAGAATACTCCTTCGCATTCTGCCTTGCAAACGAAAGGTTATCCCCAATCCAGTAGCAAAGTCCCACGATTACGCCCGTAAGTCCCGCCTCCGGACCGATACTGCTTCCTAAAAGCAGTGGAAAAAGCGCACTGAGAAGAAGCACCGGCATATTGGAGTAATCAAAAGTTTTCTCTGCTTTTACCTTTGCCATCACGGTATCAAGTTCTTCCGGATAGTCTCCAAACCTCCTCCGGAAACAACCGATTAGCACCCCGCCGACGGTACACACAATCAATGTATAGCACGGAATTGAGTAATTGGCCGGAAGCCATTCCCACAGGAAATGAATCCCAAGAGACATAATTTTCAGGAATGCCCAGATAACGCCTCCTGCCACAGCGCCGATGATACAGCAGAATAAAATCAAATATACGTTATTTCTTACTGTTTTGCCCATCAATACCTGACTCCTTCTTATCATCTTCCCCGTATGTCTCATTTACCTGTGGAATCAGCGACGAAGCAAGCCTTCCTTTACCTCTCTGCTTCAGATAAATAATTCCGATAATGGAAAATACAACTGCTCCCACAAAATTTACGATCAAATCCTTCATGGTATCTACAATTCCAATATCAAGATAGCCGCCAAAATTCCACTCCTCGCCGTTTACGACAAGGGACTTTACCGTTACCTGTATAGGATTGTTCGCCCCCAAGGGATCAAGCTTCACAGAGCTGATTGTCGGCAGAATCCAGTCCTTCTGCATATCTGTGTGGAAGAACCAGTCCATACTGAACTCAAAAAATTCCCAGACTACTCCAACCGTCATAGAGAAACAGAACGCCACAAATGCTACAAAATATGGAGACATCTTGATGGAAAACTTTTCACTCCTGTTAAAGAGGTCAATCAGCGCAAACCCGATTGCCGCCATCAGAAATCCGTTGGTCGTATGTAGGATGGTATCCCAGATAGGAATCTTGATATAAAACGCATTAATCTCTCCCAGAATCTCTGCCGAAAAGATAAAAATCAGGATTACACCTTTTAAACCTGCGGGAATGGTGACTCCCACCATCTTTTCGATTAGCTGCGGCACCATAAAAAGGATTAATGTCAAAATCCCCAAGAACATATTATGGTAACTCCCCAGGAAAAACTGCCGGACTACGGACAGCACCACCAGGGAAATCAGCACAAGCTCTATCCCTGTTTTCTTTTTCTTTTTTTCACTCACAAAAACTCTCCTCTCTTTAGCACTACTGCTTTATGTTAGTTAAAGTTCCCCATTTTTTGGGGCGTTACAACAATTATACAGATTTTGCACCAAAAAAAACAGATCTGTGAGCCTCCGTTTGTCCCCAAAAATCCACAGTTTATCCCATGTTATGGAATTCAAGGCATAAAAATCTTATAATAAGCTTACCCCTCACACACATACATCTATCCGGAGAGGCCGCATGGATGGACAGTCTGTCAGCTCGAAATACCTGGGCCATGTCCGGATAGATGAGGGTATCCCTTAATTTTAACGAAAGAGGTACATAAGATGTTACGCCTTGCCATCTGTGACGACGACAGTACAGACCTTACTAAAACTTCGGAGACAATCAAAGAATGGTGTCAAAACCAGAATCATCCGGAGATCAAAATATATTCATTTCGCTCGCCTTATAATCTGCTCGACTCTGTTTCAGGCGGGGAAGCCTACGATATCTTTCTGCTTGATATTCTCATGCCCGATATGACAGGTATCAGTCTGGGTGAACAGCTTACCAGCCTGCTTGCAGAGCCGCTGATCGTTTACATAAGCTCAAGTAACGATTACTATCCTGATGCATTCCGCCTGTTCGCATTTAACTATATCTGTAAACCGGTTTCCAAGGACAACTTATTTCCTGTGCTTGACAAGCTTGCCTATCGCTATGAGCAGCAGAAAAATAATGTATTTCTCCTCAAGACGTCCGACGGAATCCGGCAGATACCTTTGCATACCATTGTCTATGCAGAGCTGCTTTCCCATGTATGCCATCTTCATCTGGCAGATGGCACACATTTAAAAAGCCTGTATCTGCGTTCCAGCTTCAACCAGTTTCTTGCGCCAATTCTGGAACAGCCGAATTTCATTAAGACACACACCTCCTTTGTGGTGAATCTGGATTATTCCAGCCGCCTTACCACCGGTTTTCTTTCACTGACTACCGGAAACAAGGTTCCCGTTGCACGCTCATTTGCTGCAAAGGTACGGCAATGCTATATCGATTACTGGCTTCAGGAGGTAAAAGAGCCATGACCCTGTCAAATTTCCTTGAAAACAATATGATAGCACATTCCATTAAGATACTTTTAATTACCAGCTTCACCCTGGGTATGATGACAGCCCTTACTTCATTCAAATATCCTGTTCGGAAAATACTTACATTATTCGGGTTCTATCTTGTATGGGTATTTACGTCCTCCTGGGTAATTATTTCTATGTTTGGTTATTTCTTCTTTACAAAGGTAATGCTTTTTACGATTTCTCTGCCAGCCATTGCCCTGGCTTATAAAATGGACTGCAATTCCCCTGCGCAGTCTGCGTTCAACTATGCAACCCAGGTCGGTTTTTCCCTTATATTTGCCATGAGCGTTCTGTTATTGAATACTATGTTTCATGGCAATCTGTATACCTATTTTCTTCTCCTTACTGCCGTCTATTCCATCGTAATCTATCTGGAATATCGGTATTTAAGGAAACCCTTCCTGAATCTGACCAGGACCGTACATATCGGTTGGGGTTCGCTGTCACTGATTCCGATTTGCTTTTGCGCACTGATTGAATTAATTGGAAATGTTCCGTTTTATTATATCAGGGATCCCATACGGGTCGTATACATCTATGGGCTTTTGGTACTGATGATTATCGTTTATTTCGTAGTCTACCAGAGTATACTGCGCCAATACCAGCTTCAGATGGTCTCCCACGAAAAAGAGCTTCTGATGCTTCAGGTATCTTCTATGGAGAAACAGGCGAAGAATATCCTTACTTCGGAAGAAAGGCTGAAAATACTGCGCCATGACATCCGGCATTTTTCCATTGTCATGAATTCCTGTCTGAAGGACAACGCCATGGAAGATGCCAGGCACCTGCTGTCCGGCTTAGAAGATGCCCTGCTCAAAAGCGAGACGCCTCATTACTGCCAGAACTATATCATCAACTCCGTACTCGCGTATTATCTGGATGCCGCCAAGAACGAAGGTATACAAGTACAGGCCGATTTCACAGCGCCTCCGAAAGACTCGATTGATTCTACCTCCTTCTCCGTAGTTCTTGCTAACGCCCTTGATAATGCGCTGCATGCCTGCCGCAATGAATCCATTGAGTGCTGTATCAAATTAAAAAGCCGCATGAACGGCAGTCAGTATCTCATGGAGATTGCCAATACATGCAGCACAGATATTGTATTTGATGAAGACGGGCTGCCCATTTCACAGAAAGGGACTGAGCACGGTATCGGAACAAAAAGTATCCTCTCCTTTGCCAGACAGACCCACTCCAGTGTAAATTTCCGGCAGGCGCATGGACAGTTCATCCTGCAGATGATTACTAACACATCGCTATGCAATCAATCATAGTATATACTTAGAAGTAAAACAAATCCTCAAATTTTTTATCTAACGCAATACACAGAATTAATGCTAACTTAGCAGTCGGATTGAATACACCTGTCTCAATGGAACTGATTGTCTGGCGTGATACGCCTACCAGCTTAGCAAGTTCATTTTGAGACAAGTGTTTTTCCATCCTTGCCTGCTTTAAATTGTTTTTCAATATCAGTTCTGTATCCATGCAGCCACCATCAGAAAATTTCAACTAAATAGCCGATAAAAAACCCTGTTGCCGTTATACACCATAGTATTCCATAGCACAAATCATGTTTCCTTTTAAGACGCATCCACCTATATAACCATTGTCCGCCGGCCATAAAACAATATATGGCATATACATCATAATACGGAACATCCGCAAGCATTTTTGTAACCATGGCAATCAGGCAGGCTATAAGACCTACCACTAATCCTGCCTTACAGCCCTTATTTAAAATATCTGTTTCCATCTCGTCCATCTGATTTGGCTTCTTATCCTGTACTCTGCGCAGAACTTCATCCCTGTCCATATATGGCGCCTCCCTTTTTAAAGTTATCAAGTTTTCTTGTCACTTTTAATTATAAGCATGCCAAGTTTTCTTGTCAATACGTTTATTTTACTTTTTAAGTAAGTTATACATTACTAATTTTCATCTTACTAAAAATGCCCTATGCAGTATAACAACCACATAGAGCATTAATCTAATCTTCCTCCAAAATCCTCGTCAGCGTTTCCATCGCCTTCTCAAGTGAATCTCCCTCCAACAAGAGATACAGGGTACTGCACAGAATTTCATAGATATTCATCAACATCTCAATAATACTGACGCATTTCCTAAGCTCCTCCTCCCCCGAAAGCCCTGTCAGTATCGTATAACGAATCCCGATAACCTTCTGAGGCTTCCCCGTACTGTCCTCCGTAAGATAAACAATCTGTCCAATGGGCAGTCCCTTGTTCAGCCCGTTAATCATCTTAAGGATGACCGTTTCGGAAAAAGCATTCGGATTCTCCTCAAGCAGCGGCTCCAAATTCAGTTCCCCATAGAAATGAAGGATATCCCCGAACTCCGGTGCATGGGCAAAATTGCAGGAGATATCCATACTCAACTCCTCCCCCATTGTAACGCCAAGCAGAAGCGTATCCATAGGAGCTCCCTTCCCCTCCTCCAGAAACACGCTCTTAAAATCCAGGGGACTTACATATTCATACAGCCTCTTTAAACCTTCCCTTAATTCTTCTTTATTCATCTTTATCTCCATTTTCTATATTTTATATACATAATACTCCTGCAAATCCGCTTTTCCAAGTATCTTTCCGGATTTCTCATATTCCTGCTGCAAAGCCGTCATAATATGGGCCATCCCTGTAACCTCCTGTCTTGAAGCCGCAAGAAATGCCGCGTTGAGCGCAATATTCTTAATACTTGCGCCAGAAAGCTCAAAATTATCCGCCAGATAAGCAATATCTATATCGCTCTCCAAGGGCATTTTCGATGGAAATACCTTCTCCCAAAGCCTGGCTCTTTGTTCTTTCTGGGGAAATGTAAACCGGATGATATATTTCATCCTTCGCTTATATGCATCGTCAAAATTCTGCATCAGATTCGTAGCAAGGATCGTTATCCCGTCGTATTCCTCCATCTTCTGTAACAGGTACGCTGTCTGGGCATTCGCGCTGATATCCCTGGAATCCGTGACGTCCACACGTTTCCCGAACAGTACGTCCGCCTCGTCAAAAAAAAGAATACTCCTGCTTTTCTTCACCTCGTCGAAAATCTCACGCAGATTCTTCTGTGTCTCCCCAATATATTTAGACAGCACACCGGAAAGATCCACCTTATAGAGCTCAAGATTCAACTCCCTTGCAAGCACCTGCGCCGCCATGGTCTTTCCGGTTCCCGGAGGTCCCGCAAAGAGCAGCGAAACTCCTCTGCCATAGGCAAGCTTATCCGCAAATCCCCACTCCTCATAGACCTTGCCCCGATAGGAAATCTGTCCGCACGCCTGACGCAAAAGCTCTTTGGGCCCCTCCTCCAACACCAGGTCATCCCAGGTATACGCTGCATTGACCCGACTGGCCCGTTCCCCTAGCTTATGGGAAATCTTCTGCTGGCATGCCTGATACAGATATGCCGTCCCAACCGTTGCTTCCCCCTTTACGGCTGCCTCCCTGCACGCCAATTTTGCAGCCTCCTGTATCACCCCTGGAGTGAAATCAAACTGCGCCGCCAACGTATCACAGACATTCTCCTCCTCTGCCTGAACACCCTCCTGTGCGAGAAATGTCCGCCAAAGCATACTTCTCTCCTGTATAGAAGGAAAGCGAAGCCAAAACTCCTCGATTCTGTACCCGTCCGGATATTCTCCTTCTAATACATCCTCCCCCGCCCCTTCTTCCACAGTAAAGAACACATTTCTGAAGAATAAGGACGCCCGCCGCAGCATTGCCTGTGCTGCCTGACGGTTCTTTCTCTCTCCCCTCCAGACCGCTTCCCAGTGGTCGAATACCAAAAACGCGTTATCTAATAATGCCCGAACCACCGCGTCACAGGCGATTTCCTGCATCTGCTCTGCCTTCCTGTGTACCAGTCCATTCATGTCGAGAAACAAAACCGCGCGTCCCTTGCTCTTTGCCGCGAGGCTGATTTGAAGCTTCTTTCCGCTGCCAAAGGGTCCCTTAAGGAAAAGGAGGCGGACTTCGTCCATTGAGGAACCAGTCTCCCGAAGACGGCGCTCAAGGCTCTTTGCAGTCTGGCTGTTGATGTTGCACGCCGGTTCCGTCTCCGTTTCCCTGTCCGAAAACTTCAGGTAATACTCTCCCTTTCTCCCCTGTAAATCCGATTCATGGAAGAAGATATACTCCACCAGCTTCTCCCGAAGCTTAAACCTCCATGCCAGCTCACTGTCCTGGGTGGCAGGCTTTGCGCCAAAGGCGCAGCATAATAACTCTCTGGTGGCAAAAGTCTGATGAATAAGGGTATTTTGCTCTTGCTCATCCATGGTGTACATTTTGATGCACAAATCCAGAGAAGGATATCTCCAAGCCAGGTCGTCCTGTAAGAAGCTATACATCCTTTCAAATTCCCGGTTCAACTCCGGCGCCATGGCAAGGCAGGCGATATACTGCTGGAACGCATTGAAGCCAAGCCTTCTGAGCATATATTCAAAAGCAAGAAACACCCCGCCCTCCTTCATGGTGCGGTACGCCTCATCATGGAACTTTTGCCATTCTCCAAAGAGCGCCTCCCTCTCCATGCCGTAAGACCTCCGGTCCATATGCGCAAACGCATCCTCCATCACGTTGGAAAGCTCGTCCCTGAATAGTTTCGTATTGTAGATATGCCGGATTCCTCCGTTTTCCTTGAGGCGCACGGCATATTTCGTATACAGGCCAATCTCCTTTTTTACCAGAACCAAAAGCTTCTGAAAATATTCCTCCTGCCCAGAAAACATTCCTACACCATCCATTCTCAGTCAAAGAACTATATCCCTGCAATTAAAGCCTGCTCAAAATCTTTTTTCTTGGCTGATTTTAAAAGCACCCCATAATTCACGCCAAGGCTCTGAAGATTCTTATCGGCGGCGGCATATTTCCCCAATGCAGCCTTCGCATTATTTTTTTCTTCATCCCCCGGCTCGTGCGCCAATGAAGCCGCAATCCCTTTCAGGCCGTACTTCTCGTCCTTGAGTTCATTCAGGATTCCCGTTGCCCGATTTCCAAGAGCCGATTCAACACCGGAAGGCTTTTTCGTTTTGCCTACGATTTCCCCGATCATATTCTTGGATGCGCCGAGTATAACGGCAGAATTTGAAAGTGTGGCTCCAACCTTATTTGCGGTCTTTGCCGCTTGTCCCCGCTTCTTCTGCTCATCGGTTGCCGTTTCTTCATCAAAATTATTCAGCCCTGAGTTTACACTTCCGGTTATGGTGGAAATCAGGCCCGTAGCAAGAGTAGTCAGGCCAAATGCTCCGCTACGCACCTGCGCGTTTATTTTTCCAACCTTCCTGTCAAGCATCAGATACCTGACCACTATCTCCTTATCTTCTTCTGGGATATCGTCCCGTTCCAACATATCCAATGCAAGGGTCGTCCGATCCGATCCCCCCGTGTCAATATAATATTTGAAGATAAGATCATTTAAATCCTTACGTGCATCCTCTCTTTCTGCTTTCGTTTTGCTCATTTGGTCTTTTAACTTGAGCATCTGATTCACAGATGTGGAAAGACCCGCAATCTGCGCCAGGCCGCCAAGAGCCTGTGAAACATACCCCGTCACCTTTGCAAACATGCTCTTGCCTTGCCCCGCGAGGCCCGCAATGGCCTTGGCAATACCGCAGACCCTGAGCAATATCGTAGCGGCATCGGCAACCATGCCGATTACGGCAAATGCGTCATTCCTTACGATATCCTTCTTTTTATCAGGATTATCCTTTAATTTGGGCGAATTCCGGAATGCTCGTATCTTCTTCGCCAAATCACGGAGAGAACCCACCATGCCGATTAGATTTACCACCAGTGAAATCCCGTTTCCGACCTTGGACTTGGCATAATCCTCATCAAAGGTAGAGATTATTCCATTGACACCCATTCCTAATTTGTTGGCGTCAAAGATTCTATCTACCTTAGAAGAATTCATAAAACGAGAGAACCTGCCGCTGGCCAATGGGTTGGATTCGTTCCTCTCCAGTCCCTTTGCCAGCACAACTGCCGCGTAAATATTCCCTTTTCTGGCTTCGAGAACCTTTTCCAACGTCTCATTTGCATCGCCGGCATTATCAGGTGCGTTGTTTTCGCCATTTTCGTCCGGTTTTTTTTCTTTCAATGCCTTTAAATCCTTCAGACTGTCAAAATTGCTGTCCTGATTCTCCCCGCGTCTTGCAACCTGATTCTCGTCCAGGTTTTCTAATGCCATATCCCGCAAGTCTTCGTTTATTTCTTCATTTACTAAATTGCCTCGTTCTGGCGCCTCCGGCTGCGGTTGGGGGTGTTCAGAGCCGCCATTGTTCCCTCCTTCATTCTTCGGAGTTTCCTCTTTTGGAAGATCCTCCAGACGGGGATGGACAATCACATGCCCGTCCATATAAACTTTGCTTTTATTCTTCCCTCCTTCGCTCTTTGGAGTTCCTTCTCTTTGCCCATCCTGCGCTTTGGGCTTCGCCTCCACAGTACTGGGGGGATTCTCTAAGTCATCATTATCCTCCTCACTCTCCGAAGACTCGTCGCTGCCAGAATCCATCTGCAAATCAACATTTGGAAATCCCGCGCTACTGTTTAATGTTTCTTCTTTCGGTAATCCGCTGCCCTCCTCAATAGGGGTATGTTTCACATTCTCGTCCACATCCGGTTCTGAATCCGTTCCCTTGTTTTCCGTCTCGTTGGTTTTCGGGGTTACATCATCCTTATTTTCTAAAATCTCATCTAACATTCACATTTCACCTCGTTTCTAAAAACAGCAGCGTCAGAAGCTCTCTATAACCGTCTCCTTCTCCTCATCCTCCGCCATCTTATAATACCGGTCACACCGATACAGATACTCCTTTGCCGCCTTATCCTTCCTGTGCTGCTTGAGCACCTCCACAAAGATAAGCCTGGCCTCATAAAATCTCCTTGCCACAAACAGTCCCACGCCCTTCTCGAACATCTCCCTCGTCAACTCCTTGTAGTAGAATTCCTCCTCCGAATCCCCGTCATAGACGTCATAGACACGCTCGTAAGTATGACTGGCAGAAAGGTAAATATTTCCCAGATATCTTGCATGATAATGCTCGTCGAAATCCGGTATCTGCTCGTAGACCAGATGCGTAATCAATATGCGCGCGCCGTATTTGTCACCCCTTAAACGCAGCATTTTCGCCAAATCAGAGTGTGCGGAGATGGCGGCAGCCTCCATCCGCTGCTCATGTCCAATCACCCCAATCATCACACGTCCGTAGCTGATGGCAATGGTTCTTCCCTTATCCGGCATCCTTTCATCCAAAAGCTGCTGAATATCAATGGCTGCGTCAAGAGCCTCCTGGCTGCTGACCGTAAAGAACGCCGACAGCCCGATATCGTCAAAATGCTCGACAACCCCATGATGCCCGTTTATTGGCTCGACCAACTGGGACAGGACACGGTTAATCCCTGTATACACCTGCTCAGCCGACAGAGAAACCTTATGCCTGGGGTAATCCATGGCATGGAGAGATAAGATCGTAAAATCTCCTGTCATCTGATCGCCAAGCTTTACCTCCTGAATGGACTCCTTATCTAACAAGTCCAGGATTTTCGCCGGAATAAATTTATAATAGCCGTCCGATATCCCACGAATGTCCTCCACGTATTTCGCAATCTCCAGTGACATCTGGTTAAATGCCGACGATATATCCGCCACCTCGTCATGCCCGTGTACGGCGACGGTTACGCCCAGATTCCCCGCCGCGAGCCTTAAGGCACATTCCTTCAGGGTTTTCAGAGGCTGCAGGAAGATATGAAGCACCACCATCAGAACCACCGTCAGGACTAAGAGAAGGGTGGAGGAGGCATTTTTCAGATTCCACTGATAATACCAAATCTGGTAATCCAGTATGTTTCCATCGCCGGAAACCGCCAGCACGCCATATTTCGTCCCGTCGCCCAATACCAATGGAATGAACTGATTACTGCGTTTTCCATCACGGTTCTCATCACTCTGGTTCACAATCTCACCCGATTGATAGGAATGATAAATCGCATCTATGACCTCTGAGCCATACACCCACTCCACAGGAACGCCGCAGTATTCCGACGTGGACTCGCTTACATACAGATGACCCTCCCCGTCCGCATGGAAAATACTGTACACATACATAGACCGCCCGCCGAAGCCTTTTCCATTGTCAACAGAAGAATGGCTTACACGCAAAGCTCTGTCTCCGGACGGGAATTTATCCGCATTCGTCTCGATATTATGTACAATATCCTCCCGAAGAATTTTTCCCAGGGCAGACAGCGCTATCGTCTGGTTGCTCTCCAACTGCTGACGCATAGACTGTTCAATCCAGTATTCTAGGAACCCGTCCATAACCAGGAGGCTTAGAAGGAAAATCACACATAGCCGTACTAAAATGGTCTGGACGTGGTATTTCACACAGGCAATCCAGTAGAGACACAGAAGCGCCGCCAAAAGGAGAATACCGGCATAGACCCACCGCATCCTGTACACGACTGCCGAGGAGGTAAGGGTACATTCCTCGTAATCCCGATGGACGCCGTCCTGATAGGTACAGACGGAAACTTTCCCTTCTTCATTCTCTACCCCCGCACAGAAGCCCGTCTGGGCGCTGTCCGGCCATTGAAGCTGCCGGAAGGTAAAATCCGGATACTTTTTGCGGATTTCCTCCGCCGAGAACACCACTTTAGAAGCCTCGTCCGCCAGGTCAACGCTTCGGATACATTCTGCCTCATAGTCAAGCAGATACGCCCGTTCCCCGTCGTCAGAAAGACTCTTGAATACGCCCCTCCTGCCAGATACCCCTTCAATCTCAAGATAACGGTCCGTTCCCACCTCCTTCGCGAACACCTCGCCCTCGTAATTCATCCAGAGGAGAACACCCTCCCGGCTTAAAAAGAACTGAGAATTAAGATATGGGTAATCAAGCGTCACTTGCTCCAACAGCTCTCTTTCTCCTTGTCCGTCTCTGGCAAATAAAGCCGCCTCGCCTGAATCCTCCTCCGTATCCGGAATACCGATATAATAAAGCCTTCCGTCTCGGATACACTGTACCAAAATCTGCCCGTATTTTGCCTTATCCTCCGTCAAGTCATACTCTGTCTCTACAAGCCTTCTCCTTGCGAAGTCACACCGATAGATTCTGCTGCCCGCGCCGTCCCATGATTCCACGTTTGTTTCTTCCAACAGTACGTACGCCTCGCCTGCGTCATCGAAAAAAATCTGGCGGATGGTCCGGCAATGTTCGCGCACATGCTTTTGGCATACAATCAGCTCGCCCTGTCCGCCGTCAGGGTTTGACCGTATAATCCGAAGCTTTTCGCCCTCCCCCCGATCCACATAATACAGATAGTCGTCCTGTAAATGTATCTGCTCGATATAATTAATCTTAATCGTCTTCCCAAACATACTCGCCGCCGCGAAAGCAATGACAGCGGCAGCCAGGATTCCCCATATGCCATACAAATTTTTTCTACTCATATTCATTCCCTTGTCCTACAACTGCACCGTCTGGCATCCTGAATTGGTAAACTGTATCATTCCCCCGTAGGCGCAGGTCAGCTTACACTGGTTATTAAGGGCAGGCTTGCCGCCCACCAACACCTGGGGAACCCCCGGCGCCCACGGGCCTGCCGGAACCGGCGTACAGGGCATAGGCGTTAGCGCCCCCATAGCCGCCGCAGTTGCAGCCGCCACCATGGGATTGGCCATACTCTGGCACATCCCAAAAGGCGCGATATTTACAAAGGGAATATTATCCGAAATCGTCGCCAGAGGCATTGCCGACATCGTCTTTGCCGTCGGCAGGACATTTAATACAGAGGGCGCCATACCAAACGAACAGGTCATAGACGCGCCTCCCGTCACACATAATCCCATAATCCTCACTCCTTGAATTTTCTGCTTATGAAAGCAGGATATAGTTTTCCCGCCCCTTAAAAATCTCTGCCTCTCCTTCTGTCACCTTGCCTTCACTCTCACAAGAATACTTAAGGATACTTGTATCCTTTGGAATGTCTGCAAGCAGCAGATAGAATTCTCCGTCCTCGTCCGCAATACATTCCTGCGCCGGACAGATGACGGAATCCTTCATCATATAGTCATCCTTAAGCGGGCGTCTCAGCCTGTACGTCTCGCCCTCGTCCTCTGGGTACTCTGTACAAAAATACTCGCCCTTCTCCTTCTGTTTCTTTCGGATATACCAGAACACACTCTGAATTTTACCTTTCAGATAGAAGGAAATTTCCTCCTGCCCTCTCTTATAGTCGCCAATCATCCGGCATCCGGCCTGAGCGTCCCCTGCATGAAGCTTAACCACACTCTTTGGCTTCGCCCTGCCCCGCACAGAAGTAGTCCCCTGACGAAAGGGATAAGCAAAAGAGGGGTACAGAAGTATCTCCTTAACCTTCTCCCCTCTGTCCGCCTTAAGCACAAGCCTCTGTCTTTGGTAGACGGGGGACTTGACCTCAATCTGGAATTCGTCGTTTCCCACGTCCAGAAGCAGGAAATATCCTTCCCCCTTTTTCTCCACCCCTCCTCCTGCCAGAGAGCGAAGCTCTATCCCTGCCGACACAGGCTCGCCGGTAAACGCATCCCTTAACCGCACCACTTTGGACAGCCGTATCTTTGTCTCCTGTAATACCATGCTACCTGTCCTTTCCTGTAAAACGATAGTCGATTTCCTGTACACGTCTTACCGAACGTTTTCTGGTAGACAGAATCTCCACCGGCCCTGCCGTGTAAAACAGAGACGTCCGGTACGCCGCGTTTGGCACAGTCCACAGCCGCACCTTTTCCTCAATATCCATTTCACGCATCTGCAAACGGATGTTGCCTCCTCCCGACTCTCCTGTGGGCGTAAATGTATCCGGATTAAGAGCCGCCTTATCGCGAAATGCCTGAATAATCCTTCCCATAATCTGATGCTCCTGTACGGCCCGATACTTCAAATCACTCTGTAAAAAGAGGGTAATCATATAGTAAAGAGTCAGATAAGCAGAGGGATACCGCTGTGTATTCCTTCCGATATTCGCCATCTCATGCGCCTGTATGGAGGTATCCTCCTTCACGTCATAGAGCCATACTCCCACCGCATAGTCCCCGTGCTCATCCGGAGAGCACAGGCCAATCTGGTCCGGACTGTTCAGAAGCTCTGGAATCAGCGCCTCCGTAAGCAGCGCCAATATGCCGTTTCCCGTATCCGCAATCCTCGTGTAATCTGCCAAAAGTATCTCCCTCCTTTTATCTGTTACTGAAATTAATTCTTAACTCCTTCGGAAGATGTACCTGACTGGGTGGTCTGATTCGACGTGCCTGTACTTCCCCCAAAAACGCTCTCCACCGGCTCCGACTGCGTCAGCACCCCATACTTAAACTGTCCGGATTCCAGAACCATTCCGGAGTATGGGTCATAACGGACGCCACGCCCGAAATACTGGCCGTTGATAAAGTCTCCGGCATAGAGAAGGTTCCCTGACTCATCCCACAGCTTCCCAGAGCCATAATACAGGCCGTTCAGGAAGCCTCCCTCGTAGATTAATCCGCCGGTTGCAGGCTGGTACAGCTTCCCTGTTCCGCTGTACTGTCCCTGATAAAACTCGCCGTCATACAACAGCGACTCCGTCTCGGAATCCGTCAGCTTCCCTGCCCCCTGGTACAGACCATCCACAAAGTTCCCGTCATAGATTACCAGCACCTTGTTATCGTCATAGAGCTTTCCTTCCCCGTTATAGACGTCCGACTTAAAACTGCCGTCATACACAATGTCTCCCTTGCCGGTATAGACCTTGCCAAGCCCCTCTCTTTTCCCCTTCTCAAACGCGCCCTCGTACATGAATGCGCCCTCATCATAGAACAGGGTTCCCTTGCCGTCATACTCGCCTTTTAAAAAGCCTCCGTCATACACAAGGATACCGTCCTCATAGAGCTTTCCTTCTCCTTCGTACTCATCCTTGGCAAACTCGCCCTCATAGACCACATTTCCTTCGGCGTCATAGGAGGTTCCGTCCCCCTCCTTTTTTCCTTTCACGAAGCCGCCCTCATAGGCAAGCGCGCCGCTTTCATAGAGCTTTCCCTCTCCCTCATATTTATCCTCGACAAAGTCGCCCTCGTACACAGTCTCGCCCTTGTCATTGGAAAGGGTTCCCTCGCCGGTCTTCTTGCCGTCTACAAAATCACCTTCATACGCAAGTACGCCGTCCTCATAGAGCTTTCCTTCTCCTTCATACTCGCCGTCCGTATTGACCGTTCCTTCATAGACCACATTACCCGCCTCGTCCGTCAAGACCACCTCCGAAAGCAGCGGTTCTCCGTTCTCAAAGGTTCCCGTGGCGATTTCATTTCCCGCCTCGTTATAGAGGGTTCCCTGCCCCTCCATCTCTCCCTTGACAAAGGTTCCTACATACTCCTTTTGGCCGCTTGGGAAATACAGTGTCCCGCTTCCCTCATACAGCCCGTTCTTAAAATCCCCCTTGTACTGAAGATTTCCTTCTTTGTCGTAGAGCATTCCCTGTCCCTCATACTGGTTCAGGAGAAACGTCCCCTTATATCGGAGAGTCTTACTGTTCTCATAATAAAGCTCTCCTTCGCCGGAGTACGCCTCCATCTCAAAATTGCCCTCATACAAAAGCGCGCCCGAATAGGTATAGAGCTTGCCGTTTCCGTTGATTCTTCCATCCTCCATCTTACCCTTGAAGATTAACTCTCCGCCATCTTCGGACAGAAGCTCAACCTTACCGGAATATCCCACCATGTCAGAAGAATTGACCACCATGGTCTTGGTGAAGAAATGGGATACCAAAACCGGATGCACAAGCTTAATATACAGAACCGGAAGGATAATCGCAGCAAGCAGAATGAAGAACACCATCCGTTTCAGCACATAATATTTCCCAACGGAATAATAATCCCCAATTACTCGCTCTTTTTTATTCTTTTTCTGATTAATCCCCTTACGGACATCGGTTATGACCTTGGAGGCAAAGGAATCCGGACTGAACGTCCTCTTTGCCTTGCGGATCACCACCTGAACCGGCGCCATTAATATATGGGAAAGCCTCCTGGCTGTACGCCCGATCAGACCGCCCTGCATATCTCATACCTCCTTACCCTTACTACGGCTTATCTGCCTTCTCCTTAATCTCAAGCGTACCAATCTGCCCGAAAGACACTCCGTTATCCGAAAGCGCCGGATTCGGAAGATTCCACAGCAGATAAATGGCCGCCGACACAATCAGCGCCGCCGCAAGCACCGTCCTGATTGTAGGAAAAAACTTTTTGAGCTTCTCCCACGCCCGCCACCAGATACGCCCCGGCTCTGGCTCACGCTGTTCGGTCTTTGCAAGCACTGTCTCATAGACCTCGTCATAAGCCACATAACAGTCCCACAGATACCCGTAGCATCCCTCGTCCAAATCCAAGGCAAATTCCATCAGCTCACGTGAGCTTTTCTTTTCAAGCTCACGGGCAAACAGCTCATGCACCAGCCCATTGACCCGATTCATCAGATCCTTTTCCTGTACCTGCCAGTAATAGTCAATCTCTGTAAAAAAGTAGTTGAACCGCACCCCCAGAGAATCATCCACTATGATATTCTCCTTGCGCAAAGCCTCATACAGAAAACACTCCGGCATATTCAACAGAAATATCTGGGCAAATATGTTTTTCATAATTTGCAGCCGTTCCCGCAGATTAAATTTGCCGTCCTCCAACGCCTGCTGAAGCGTCCTGCCTTGAGCATAGTTGAAAATGACATAATATTTGCCGTCCGCATTAAAGCTGGCGTGAAGATCCCGAAATGAAAGGCTGACGTTTTGCTTCGTCGTAACCATAATCAGCTTCCTAGCAATCTCCATGTCCCTCACACAGGCCACTGTATACAGCCCCTCCCTGCGTTTCACATCGCAGGCAAGATACAGGTCAATGTTACCGGAAACCGTGGTCTTGATTTTGGAAATCAGCTCATACTGCATATCCTGAAACTTAATTATCATATCCGCCTCACTCTTTCTGCCGCACCACCACAAACGTAGACGCCTGCACCTTCGGATAAGTCACGCTGGAAACCATAATATGATAAATCCCTGCCGTCTCCGGCGCAGTATATTTTCCGTTCTTGTCAATAACGCCGCCCTCAGGATCCCTCACCGTCCATTTCAGCCTCTCGTCCGTGAAGCCCTCAAGCACCGCGGTAAATACCACGCTCTCCCCAACGAATACATTGGGATTATCCGGCTGGATGAAAATATGCTTCTTCTTGGCAGACTCCGGCCTGCGTATCTCATTGCGGAGAGCCGTCCAGTGAACCCGCACCTGCTTCGCATCATCATTTTTTAAGATCTTAAGCCCTATCTCGAACGTCCCCTCCGACGGCATCAGCTTCGCCCCCAGAGAGCCGACGAATCCATGGCTGCTCTCAAACAAAGACGCGTCCCCAAACATCATCTGGGCGTCGTCCTCAAAGCCATCGTCCACCTCATAGCCAAGCATAATCGTAACCGAGCCAAAGCCCAGTCCATGGACAATCTCATCCGAATACAGCACCTCTCCCGCACGGGTATTTCCAAGCTCAAACACCATCTCTCCATAGGCCGCCCTGAGAGGCTTTTCCTCACTCTGAATCTTCTGATTCTCAATCTCCTGCCGCTTATCCTTCATAAGCCGCCTTACATCCTCGGACAGCTTCCCAATCATGGCCTGCGCAATCTCACAGTGCATAATCTTCTGGTCAAAGGGAAGCGGCTCAATCCTCTCAATCAGGCAGACGTCACCCGCCCGAACCACAAAAATCTTCGCCAGATAAATCCCCTGCTGAAAGGTATTTCCTGAAATAAAATCCATGGCAGTCCTGTAATACTCTGCCTGCGTAGCTTCATATATGTCCATGCCGCCCACATAGGCCCGACTCACGCAATGCTTTGCACCTGTATACTCCCTGCCGCCTGCCAGGAGTTTAAAACTTCCCTCCACCAGAGAAGCCTCTGCCTGTACATCCAAAACGCCTGCCGCCTTAAGCGGAAGCTCAAGCCGGTAACTCTTATCCTTGACGCCGTCCTCCTCCCGAAAGCGGACATGCACCCTATTTCCTTCCCCGCTGGTAAGAAAAGACAGCTCTAACTCATACTCAAAGGAAAACTCCTGCTGTCCCGAATGCTCAATCTCAATTCTTAAGACCGCCTCTTTTCCTGCCTCCAGGAATTTCGGCATCACCTGGGACACGCGGATTCCATGTCCATGATAGACCTCGCACCGTTCCTCATAGAGCCTTGCAGGAGTAAAAATCTCCCTCTCCGGTTCTTCCTGGGTTACATAAAGGCGGTATCCCTCTTTATACTTATTGAACTCGCTTCCGTTCTTTCCTGCCGTCCCCGCCACGTTATGCATAAGCTCGGCAGCCTCCTCGCGGTACTCCAGGCAAAGATAGTAAAATCCTGTATCCTCCCCGCCGCCATATCCGTCCAATTCTGACACTTTTCGGATGGCTGGTTCGTCCAGCACAATCTCACGCCCTGCAAAATCCAGGGCAAGACCTCTCTCCACGGAAATGCTCTCGTCATCCACCTCCACGACCCCAAGCCCGCAGACTACGCCTGAGCCAAAAAGGAAACGGTTGATGGTCCTGCGCTTATCATTAAAATATTTCTGCTCTGTCTCAAAATCCTCCACAGACAAAAGCTTCCCATAAAAATAACGGTTTCTCTCAAATGGAAAGCTCTTTAAGTTCTTCATATCTCTCATTCCTCCTTTGCCTTGGCTTCTGCCTCGCCCACGATAGACGGGATGGCAGATACTCCGTTCAGATTCGCACGCTCGTAAGCCACAAGCATACTGTTTACCCCCGCGTACACATTCTGCCCCAGGTAAATCCCCGGACGCAGGATGACCAGATGCATCCGGATATGCGCAGGCTTCATGTCCTCAATCATTCTTTTCAAAGCATGCTGCTCTCGAAGGGAGGAGACTGCCTGCTCACGCACAAACACACTCACCTCATAGGGGCCATAGGCATACGATTTTCTCAGGCAACGGTAAGCCACAGGATTTTTCCTGTAACGCTCAATATCTGAATACTCCAGAAAGAAAGGGCGCTCTCCCGTAAATGTACCTATCATATACTCCATGTACTCTCTGGTTCCGCGAAGCAGGTTCTTCTTCACAATTCCCCGAAGCAGAAGCCTAAGTTTATCCTCCTGCCACAGATGCGCGTTAGAAACTCCCACCCATTTTGCAAGCCAATGTAAAAATTCCGGCTGAGCCGCAATAGGGTCAAGCTGTCTTTTTGAATCTCCGATCTTCTCGTCAAGATCCTGGTAGACCGACTCGAACAGTCCGAGAAACCTGCCTAAGAAATCCTCCCTTCCCCCTGTCTGATAGATTGCCGGCATATATGAAAGAAAATTTCGGTTTCCGGCATAGATCTTCATATGGCTGATCT
This sequence comes from uncultured Dorea sp., assembly GCA_910584575.1. Lineage (GTDB taxonomy): Bacteria > Bacillota > Clostridia > Lachnospirales > Lachnospiraceae > Sporofaciens. Next base: position 8,116 of record CAJUBG010000010.1, on the reverse strand, counting down.
CAGGAAGAAACCCCGCCTGGCAGAATAACTGCACCTCTATCCACAGATACCTCCCCCTGGCGTGATACAAAAGGATATCCGAGGGATTCTGTACGATATGCGCCAGATATGGCTCCATCACCCTTCGTTTCTTCTCAAGGGGAACCTCTGTATCGCGAATCAACTCCTCCCACAGCCGGATACGTCCATCCACCGCTACACGATCCCTGTCACAGCAGTAGATATAAAACTTGATGGAATCATCCCCATAATCCTCGCTTTGAATCACCGCCCTGTGCCATTGGTTTTCTTCCTCCCCGCTGTCAAGCAGACGCGAAATAAAGGTTCCGTTCTGAGACGCGCCCTCCATTAAGGCAATTCCCTTTGGGGTAATCTGAATCCCGTTCCTGTATCCGGATTCATAATCCTTTCTTTTATTGAATACGAAATATCTAAGCTGATCCACTTTATCGCCTCACTTCTATATCTCAGTTTCCCCTGCTGTAAAAATCCGGATATCCGTCTCCTTCAAATACGGCAGCCCGTTGGGCGGAAGCTTAACGTCCCCGTTCACAAGATGGCGGTATCCCCGTCCCTGCGCCTCCACGGACACGGACCTTGCCTGCCACACACAGGGCAGCATATCAATAATTCCATACAACACGCTGCCGGACACCGGCTTTCCAATCTCCCACGACTGGTCGTCCACATAAGCCCTCACAGCCTCCTCAATCATCGCCTCTGCATCGGTAAACTGAGGCCGAATCACTATCTCCGCAAAAACAGCAATGCCTACATACTCTGGATTTAAAAGCCTTATGGAAGTACCGAGCAGCTTTCTTTGGTCAAGCATCTGCTCAAGATTTTTCCTGTATGGGTGACTGAGCCGCGTATCTAATTTCCTGTAACTTAAGGGACGTACCACAATCGCAATCTCATTTTCCCGAAGGGAGGCAGGAACCACCTTGCAGTCCTTGATCAAAAGCCCCGGCGTTTGGCGTACAAGTTCTTCATAGTCAGAATACGTAACACCCCTGTTAATCTGCTTCAATTCACGCCGCAGGCGTTCATAACACGCCTCCACAGTCTCATCGTCCCTTCCCCCGTAAGTCTCGCGGTATTGGCGGACCAGAAGCGTCGGATACTCCTCACATTTCCGAATCCTCCCCGCCTTAATGTTGCCCGCCTGCCCGCTGCTCACCCGAAGACGCAGCAGACGAATCTCCCCGTCCGGCGCCATCCCGTTTTCACAATTGCCAAACAACAGCCTGTTCTGCGCAATCTCCAGAACATACGCCATATCCTCAGGCGTGCAGGCGTCAAAATCCTCCACCCTCCGAAACGGATAAAATCTCCCGTCCTGCCTGTCACAGACCATAAGCTCGAACTCGTCATACACCAGATTCGGAATATCCAGACGGTACTCCTGGTTCGCATACCCCTTTCCTACGCCGACCTGCCGCCTGCCCCAGAACTCCTTCTCATAGGCGGCAAGCCGGCAGGCAAAGCAGGCTTCCCCTTCCGTCTGCCAGAAAAAAGAGATGATGACGTCACCGTCGGGCGCTGACTCCTTCCCCGCCACTGTAACCGGTATAAAACCGTCGTCTTTTCTTACATAAAGCTCTGTCTGCCCGACTTTTGCAAGATACATCCCGCTTTTAACCGAATACTTCCCTTCTTCCTCCCCGGAAATTACCGCATCTGCTTCAAAGTCCTCATAATCGCAGTAGGAATGGTGCTGCCGCACCTCAATCTCATTAAAATATATATTCTGAATCAAAGGCGCCACATCATAATCATTTTTCAAGAGAGTCACACGAAGCTGCCATGCCCCGTACTCCTTATCCAACGCCATTTCCTTCGGTAAATGAAAGCCGATTCTTCCGTTCTGCAGCAAACCATAGGTGGTATCAAAATCAACAGGCAACTCCTCCCACCCGTCCTCGGACTGATATTCCCACTTAAGCTCTGAGAGGGGAATAAAATCTTTGCAGATAGGATTGCGGGTCACTTCATAATCTGTTCGTATATGAAAGTAAACCACGGTCTGCCCTCTGGTATCAAAAGGCCGGTCCAGCACAAAGCAGCATCGGTTCATTACCTTGGGTTCTTCTCCGAAAGGATAAAGGCGCATCCGTTTTTCCAGGTCATTGCCGATGTTGATATACTGCTTCGGCACCTCCCCGTTCAGGATGTAGGCTCCGATTAGCCTGACCGGATGGGGCACTTCTTTCTTAAGCGTCTCAAATATCATATTTTCGGCAAAGAAACGTGTCCCTTTAAGAAGCGCAAACTGGCTGCCGGGCGAGCCTGCCGGCGCCTCCACGCTCACGGCTCCGCAGGCTGCCTTTGCATGAAGCATGTTAATTCCCACAAGCTTCAGATATTTCTGCCGTTTCCATCCGCCAATCTGGCTGATATGGTACTGCTGAATCTCCCCAAGCCAGGAGAGAAGGCTAATCAGCGTCATCCCAGGGTCAGACTGGTTATAGTTCGTCCAGTCCGGACATTCTGCCGGTATCTGAAAAACCGCGTCTGCCTCTATCTCTCGGTATGATTTATCATCCAGCTTCAAATCATAGAACATTTCCCATCCACCCTTATCCCTAATCTATCGAAAATCTGCCACCACTTCATGAAAGCCGCTTTTAGGCAGACGGTAAAATGGCAGCAGCCGTTCTTCATTGACTTCATACTCCGTAAACCGTCCGCTTCTGTACTTGCGCAGGGACAACTGGCTGATATATTTCACACCCTCCACCTGCTTGAGCGCATGAATAATCTGGTTCTTATTGGGAAGCACTCCAATCTCCCATCCGTCCCCGTAGAAATTACCGCAAAGCGCATTAAGGAAACGCTCTAACTCCTGCCTCACCCGCTTTGTGGCCGCAAAAATCTCCCTCTCCTCCATAAGCTCTAAGACCACCTTCACATCCATCCGTATCAGCTCTGGCTTCACGATATGGAACCGTCCCAGGTTGACGATGTTCTGGTCCATATGCGTTGACAGATAATGATAGATTCTCCTGCGTGTACGCTCAAAGCTGTAAGCGCTCTCCCCGTAATCGGCGGGAAGCACCACAAGGGTCACAGCCCCCTCCTGCCTTTTGCCGTTTTCGTCATAGCCTGCAAAACATTTTACCTTACAAATGTCCCTCGCCGCCTCCCGCGCCATATCCTCATAATCCTCGGCAGAAACGCACCTCCTGCCATGGCGCAGAAGATTGGCATTTCTGGCCACCGACGCCATCACATCCTCGCCGTCAAGCCCGCACACCGTTGCCATAGGGTTAAACACCGTATTGATGAAGCCAATAGTCCTGTCAAGCCTGTCGATGCCGCCAGAGGGTACATTTCCCTTTGCCCCCTGGCAGTGAGTGTACCGCACATGGATTTCAATCTCGTTTTGCTCGTTAGGCTTCGCGCTTCCCATGTATTTGGGAAATGTGATTCTTCCCTCACGCCAGCTTGCCGTATACTCCTTCCTGTCTTTGTTGTCCGAGGCAAGCTCGTCCACCTCTGTCCACAACTCCCATTTTTCCTCAAGGCTATGCCGGTAATCCGGCCTTTCCAACACACGTACCTCAAGACTTGAGAGGTCGCCATAGGCAAGCCGTATTTCCTTTTCCTCTGCCCTTGGCGCAAGAGAGAACGCCTCCTCTACCGTCTCCACTCCAAGGATACTGGTAGCGTTGGGGTAAATGCCTTCAATCTTAGGTTTTACCTCCTGGCTCTGCCCGTCCCCTTCACTGAGCCGAAGCCAGTACAGGTTCTCCCCAAACAGCTCACCCCTCCTGCTGTCATTACGGCCATACCAGGAAACCAGCCCTGTATGGGCGAAGCCCTCCGTCCCGTCGGCAGGATGCATTTCTCTCCACCCCTCCTCTGACAGATACTCCCATCTAAGCCCTGTAAGATTTCCCCGCACCGTGTCATGCATGACGAACAAAAGCTTCAAAGGCCCGCCCACAGGAGGCTGTGCAAATCCAAAATACAAGGTCTTTCGTTCCTCCGTCCTTGCCTCACAGGCCGGAAACGCAAAGCCGGCGCGCTGCATCTCCTTTTCCCCATGAACCGCCGACTCCATATTATTCTCCCTGAACATCATCAGGGGCTTAACCGGATGTTCAAAATAACTGTAACTTAAGGAAAAATTCCCCGCCACAGGCGCAATGTACGCCCCTCTTGTCTTGAAGGCATTATTCATCCGGATAATCCTTGCACGGATACAGTAATTCTCCGACGAACTCACAAGCGCGCGCTGAATATCCGCCGGACAGGTAAACTCCATCTTCCTTCGCACGCCCCGAAGTTCTTTGTCAACCGCAAACACATCCTTATACTGTCCGGATACCGGAAGCCTTTTCCACCCGTAGCCATTATAATACTCCCAGATAACCTCACGGATGGTAATGTCATACTCCTCCTCCGGTACAAACTCCTTCTTCCGCATAATCCGTTTCCATGAAATCTTCATACCCAAGGCTGCCTCCTCGATAGGGATTCTGACAAAATCCAGGTCAAACTCCATACGGATTCGCGCGCCTGCCTTGCCGAAAATCTCTCCGTTTCCGATATAACATTCATCATACACAGAAGGATTCTCCCCAAATGCCAGAAATTCCTCCACCTCCTGGTCAGTCCCGTTTACATTGATGAATTCCGGTCTCTGCCCCAGACATTGTGTCCCCACGCTAACCTCACGGAAATAGATGCCGGAGAAGAAATCCGCATCCAATATCTCTGCCGAGAGCACATACATTGAGCCGTATTCCTCCACAGGGGAAAGCCCTGCTTCTCTCCCCTGTAATTGGAAGCACAGAGCGCCATTTTCATAAGTGTACTCCGTGATATCCTGAAATCCCTCCCCCATCCCGTAGCGGAAACGAATCCGCGACGAGTCCAGAAGCGCCTCCTTAAGACCCTCCTCCTTCATCCTGCCCTCAGGCACGAAGGAAAGCCTGACATCCGCATAGCTTGTAATCTCAAGCTCTTGCCCGAAGCAAAAGAACAACAGATGCCTCTGAAGATTCTGTACTCCGTCCTGGAACAGAAAGAAGGAGGCTTCGGAGTCCCTCTGCCTGCAAAACAGCTCATAGATCTCATCCTCCCTGGGCTTAGCGAGAAATATCCGTTCAATATCCATGGTTCGGACCAGAACCTCCTCCTGCGTCTCAAACACAAGCTGTTCACCCTCTCCCTGGCCAAACAGCGTCGTCCCCTTAGGCACCTCCGCCTCGCTGACGAGCCCCTCCGGCAAAGCGAAAACCACAAACCCTTCTGCCGGACTGGCCGGATAGAGCTTTGCATTTACCCCGTCAAAAAAAGAAAACAGATCTCCCGCCACGGACATATTAAATTTTTTGATATTGTCATACATCATATCGGCAAAAATGGACACCAACGCCGTCCCTGCATCCGGCTTCTCCTCGTCGTACCTCCATTCCGGTACGTACTGCTTCGCACAGCTTCTCATATAGCCGATGATGTCCTCCTTCGACATTTTCTCCATCTGCGGAATATCCATAACGAACTACTCTCCTTCATTGATATAAAACGGGTACACCAGATTATACTGGTTATTGGTTGCCCGAACCACGTAGTTTACCTGAATCGTCAGTATTCCCTGGTCAATCCGTTCGTCGCTGACTGTTGCTTCAATGTCCGTAATCCGCGGCTCCCATCGAATCAGCGCGCGCTCAATCTCAGATTTCATGGAATAAAGCGTGGTGTAATCCGCCGTCTCGAACGCATACTCTTGTATTCCGCAGCCGAAATCCGGATGCATAGGCAGCTCTCCCTTCCTGGTTCCGATAATGATACGTACAGCCTCGCGGATGCTGTCCTCATTGGAGGACATCTGAATCCGCCCCGTAGCGCCGTCAATCCCCACGGGAAATTTCCATCCCGTTCCGAGAAATGCCTTCACGCCTCCCATTTCTTCCATACTGACCGCCTCCTAATTAATCTTCACCATACTGCCCTTAAGCTGTGCCATTCCTGATGCCTGAAGCCCCAACTCACCGTCCGCCTTCACCTTCACGCTGCTTCCTGTCAGAGATGAGCTCTGTCCGCTAAGCTTAAGGCTCTGCTGGGCATCCAACTGAACGGTGCCGCAGGCCACCTTTACCGTATTGGCATCCGCCTTCACCACTTCCTTTGTCCCAATCACCAGAGAAATCTCCTTCTTTGCCTTCACAGTCACGGCGCCGTTCTTACAGTCCATGGACAGGCTGTTATCCTTACCCTTGTCCTGTATAAAAACAGATTCCTTCTCGTCATCCAGAAGAATCTCCAGACCCTTAGGCGTATTGACTGTAATCTTCTCCTTATCCTTCGTCTCCGTAAACGTAATCTTATGCCCGCCTTTGGTCATAACCGTTTTCGTCTCGTTTTTCTCATCCGCAATTCCCTCCGGCAGCTTGTCCTTGCCGTTCCACAGACACCCAAGCACCACAGGCATATTCATGTTGCCATGGATGAAGCCCACCAGAACCTCCGTCCCAATCTCCGGCAGCCAGTAATTGCCGAAGCCATTGCCGCAGTATCCGGTCATGACCCGTACCCAGTCAGAGGTCTTTTTATCCTTCTCCCCCATCATGTACTCCACCTTAATCATGCCCTGATGTTCCTTATCCCAGATTTCCTTCACAATCGCATTCAACAGCCCCGGCGCCGTTATCTCCGGATAAGTCTTATCCTCTGATTTGTTGTCCAACAGCTCGTCATAAAAATTCACCGTGTCCAGCCTCCTACTTCAAAAGTCGTTCGATAACCGTCGCTTCCAAAAGAATGTTTTGCCTCCATGATGTCATAGGTTCCGTCAATCAGCTTAGCGTCACCCTTCTTAATCTTCACACGCCCGCCTGCCTGAATTTCCGGAACCCCGATACACACCCCTGTGGCCTGCCGCGCCTGCTTCTTCATCTCGTCCGCCTTGTGCTCGGCAACCTTCTTCGCGTCGCTGTTATCCTCCACGGCGGCGTCCATCTGGGTATTCTCACTCTGTACCAGGGATTTCTGGCTGTCGTCCGACTTCACCTTTACCTCGGCAGATACCTCCTCCTTCTTGTCCGTATCCTGTCCCATAATCCTGACGATAGCGTCCTGAAAAGAAGCACGCCTCTGGAACGAAATAAAATCCTGCCCCCACTCCATCTCCACGGTGGAAAACAGTTCTGCGTCTATCTTCTTGAAATAGAGCTTTCCGGCATGTACGAAAAAATCTCGGTTTGCCTTCCGGCACAATTCCTCGGTTATAAACTCATAGTCATTGCCGTTCTGGATGATACACTCTCCCTCCAGTTTTTCCGTAGCATCCACATCCTTAGACTTATAGGCAGCCTTATATTTCTTCACCACCTCGTCAAACGCGTCGGAATAACTGGTCACTTTATGGGAAATATTGCTTTTCTTACTTCCCATCATCATCCTGCGTACATCCACGGCTGTCACTCGGACGGACGGGCTGTCTGACAGCTCATAGGTAATCTCATCCACATACCCGTAAAACATAGAGGTCAGGGACGACCCGTACCCCATCTCGATATCCACCAGCTCTCCCAGAATAAAATCCGAGCTGACATCGCCTACGAAGCTTCTGTTTTCCAGGTCATATACATTGACAAGCTTAATCACAGCCGCGCTTGCCGCAGTCTGGGAGAGCGTCACCTCCACAGACTCTACGGCATATTCGCTCGCCCCGATTACATCAAAGCCGCCAACCTTGACCTTCAGTGCAGGCACCATGAAATCCTTATATTTTGCCGCCAGACTTGACATAGTAACTTTTGCCATCTATTCTTCTCCCTTCACCCTGGAATCTGCTATAAAGCGGGCAGCTTCACCACCTGCCCCGGTCTTACGTCCAAGGGATTCAGAATCCCATTTTCACGGGCAATCACCTTCCACATATCCGGATCGCCGTACTCCATATTGGCAATATCCCACAATCCCGTCCCCTGACGGAGTGTGCGGTACTTGGTACGGTCCGGCGATTCAAAAGGAGACTTCCGTTTCGTGTCCTGAGGCGATATCAGGGATTTAAAGGTCAGGCTCACCTTGGCGCGGACCGGCATCCCACTCTCGGTAAACATGGTGTAGGTGTGGTTCATCTTCGTCACCACTCCCTCGAAAT
>CAJUBG010000009.1 GCA_910584575.1 uncultured Dorea sp. | reverse complement strand
TGAACCACAGGGCAACTGCCACCAGGATGCTGATGGCAATTACGAGCAGGAAGCTTAGGATTGTTTCATACAGGGTGACTCCCAGGTGGAGAAAGATGCTCTTATCCAGAAGCATTTCCCAAAAGCAAAGGGCGATCTTGGAGGGACTGCTGAAAATAAATGAATCTATGATTCCAACATTCGCTGTGAATTCCCACACAAATAAAAAACTTAACAGAATCAATATTCGCGATATTCTGACAATCCGTTTGTGCCTGCGGTGCATAAGGAGATATTTCTGTTGGCCTGCTGACAGGTTACTCATCTGTATTCAACTCCTTCCATATAAGATTAAAATATGTTTTAAATTCCGGTGCGTTGCGCCGGTTCAGAGGGGTGTCTGCGTCAAGGTCAAAGATCAGGGGGATCGTCTGCTTAATGGCGGCGGGACGTCCGGAGAGGATGATGACTCGGTCTGCAAGGGAGATGGCCTCTGACAGGTCATGGGTTACCAGGAGTGCGGACTTTCCCTCTTTGCGGATAATCTGGCCGATATCGTCCCCTACGGTCAGCCGTGTCTGATAGTCCAGTGCAGAGAAGGGTTCATCCAGAAGCAGAAGGTCTGGCTCTAATACCAGGGTACGGATTAGGGCTGCCCGCTGGCGCATACCTCCTGACAGCTCGGAGGGGCGGGAGGCTTCAAACTGACGCAGTCCGTAAAGGTCTAACAATTCGTGCGCCCTCTGTCTGGTACGGGCGGTGAGCATATGCTGAACCTCCAGTCCAAGGAGGACGTTGTTGTAAATGGTCCGCCATTCAAAGAGTTCGTCGTGCTGGAGCATGTAGCCTACATTGGTAGTGCTCTCTTTTAAGTATTTTCCATTGATTTTAATCAAGCCTTTTTCCGGCTCAAGGAGACCGGCAATCAATGAAAGCAGGGTGGATTTGCCGCAGCCCGAAGGTCCTACGATGGATACGAATTCTCCCTTATTCAGCGCAAAGGATATGTCCGTAAGAGCAGGAGTTTCCCCTTCCAGGGTGTGATAGGCATAGTGGATATGTTTGAGTTCTAATACTTGTTCCATAGGAACCTCCTGTATTCTGTAATAAGAATCAGCTATCGTTACATTTATTTTATGTAAATATCATAAATTAGTGAGGGATTAACCTTGCCAGAAACAGTGAAAGCAGTTATAATTCAAAAGGTATACCTAAGAGACGCAGTGAAAAGTCATTTAGAGGAGAAGATTTCAGATGAATTATCAGAAAGAACTGGAGAAATTGATTGAGGGTCTGGAAAAGGAAAAGAAGGCGCCGAGCCTTCTGCTGCATAGCTGTTGTGCTCCTTGCAGCAGTTATGTGCTGGAATATCTCAGCAATTATTTTGAGATTACCACATTTTATTATAACCCCAATATTTATCCGGAAAGTGAATATACCAAACGGATTCTGGAACAGCAGACCTTGATTGCGAAGATGAAGACCCGTCACCCCATTTCATTTATGGCGGGGAATTACGATAAAGACCGCTTTTATGAGATGGCGAGGGGAATGGAGCATCTTAAGGAGGGCGGTGAGCGCTGCTTTAGATGCTATGAGCTTAGGCTTCGGGAGGCGGCGGAGGTAGCAAAAAAGTGCAGTTTTGACTATTTTGCCACGACGCTGAGTATCAGCCCTCTTAAAAACGCTGGCCGGTTAAATGAAATCGGGACGCGGCTTTCTAAGGAGTACGGGGTGGCATACCTGCCCTCTGATTTTAAGAAAAAGAACGGATATAAACGCTCGATAGAGCTGTCTAAGAAGTATGGCCTGTACCGGCAGGATTACTGCGGATGTGAATTTTCCGTAGCCGTGTCGCGCAGGGCGTAGATAAAGAGGCAGCATAATACAAGGGAGATGAAAGATATGGCACAGTTATGGGGCGGACGTTTCACGAAGGAAACGGACCAGCTAGTATATCAGTTTAACGCGTCAATCTCATTTGACAAGAGATTCTATGCCCAGGACATCCGCGGCAGTATTGCGCATGTGATGATGCTGGCGCGTCAGGGAATTCTGACGGATACTGAGAAGGAGAAGATTGTAGAGGGACTGGAGGGAATCTTAAGCGATGTGGAGAACGGAAGGCTTGAGATTACAGACCAGTATGAGGATATCCATAGTTTTGTGGAGGCGACGCTGATTGACCGGATTGGCGAGCCGGGGAAGAAGCTGCATACAGGAAGAAGCCGCAACGACCAGGTGGCGTTAGATATGAAGATGTATGCGCGGGATGAGGTACATATTTTAAACCAGCTTGTGAAAGAGCTTTTGCAGGCAATCCTTGCAGTCATGGAGGAGAATGTTGACACTTACATGCCAGGCTTTACCCATTTGCAGAAGGCGCAGCCGGTTACCCTGGCTCACCATATGGGGGCATATTTTGAAATGCTCCGAAGGGACCATGAGAGGCTTAAGGACATTTACCGGCGGATGGATACCTGTCCTCTTGGCTCAGGCGCTCTGGCGGGAACCACCTACCCGTTAGACCGAGATTACACGGCCAGTCTCCTTGGCTTCGAGGGCCCTACAAGGAACAGCATGGACGGCGTGTCCGACAGGGATTACCTGTTAGAGCTTCTGTCTGCATTGTCGATTATGATGATGCATTTGAGCCGGTTTTCCGAGGAGGTAATCATCTGGAATTCCAATGAGTACCAGTTTGTGGAGATTGACGATGCTTATAGCACGGGCAGCAGTATTATGCCCCAGAAGAAGAATCCGGATATTGCGGAGTTAGTCCGCGGCAAGACCGGACGGGTCTACGGGGCGCTTCAGGCGCTTCTGGTTGCCATGAAGGGAATTCCTCTCGCTTATAATAAGGATATGCAGGAGGATAAGGAGTGGGCATTTGACGCCATTGACACGGCAAAGGGATGCCTTACGCTGTTTACCGGCATGCTTCGGACCATGCATTTTAAGAAGGAACGGATGGAGGACAGCGCGAAGCATGGATTTACCAATGCCACGGATGCGGCGGATTATCTGGTAAACCATGGAGTTGCGTTTCGGGATGCCCACGGCATTGTGGGGAGGCTTGTTCTTCTGTGCATTGAGAAGAATGTTGCATTGGATGAACTGCCTCTTGAGGAGTATCAGAGGATATCGCCAGTGTTTGAGGAGGACATTTACCAGGCAATCAGCATGGAAGCCTGCGTCAATAAGCGGGTTACGGCGGGGGCGCCGGGGAGGCCGGCCATGGAGGCAGAAATTGCCGCCTGCCGGAAATACCTTGGTGAATAATTACTAGATAAAAGGAGTAAAGAAGCATGGAACAGAAATTAAGAGTAGGTATCTTAGGTGCAACAGGAATGGTCGGACAGAGATTTATCTCGCTTCTTGACGGCCATCCATGGTTTGAGGTTGTGACTGTGGCGGCAAGCGGACGGTCAGCGGGAAAGACTTATGCCGAGGCGGTAGGAGACAGATGGAAGATGGCTTCGCCCATGCCGGAGAGTGTCAAAGGGCTTACCGTGTTGAATGTAGGCGAGGTTCATAAGGTTGCCTCCACCGTCGATTTTGTGTTCAGCGCCGTGGATATGACCAAGGAGGAGATTCGCGCAATCGAGGAGGAATACGCAAAGACAGAGACTCCTGTGGTATCCAACAACAGTGCGCACCGCTGGACGCCGGATGTGCCCATGGTGGTGCCGGAGATTAACTCCGAACATTTTGAGGTAATCGAAGCCCAGAAGAAGCGTCTGGGAACGACGCGGGGATTTATTGCGGTGAAACCAAACTGTTCAATCCAAAGTTATGCGCCCTGCCTTGCGGCCTGGAAGGAATTTGGCCCCACAGAGGTGGTTGCGGCCACCTATCAGGCAATCTCAGGGGCAGGCAAGACGTTCAAGGACTGGCCGGAGATGGAAGGAAATATCATCCCTTATATCGGCGGTGAGGAGGAAAAGAGCGAGCAAGAGCCTTTGCGTGTGTTGGGGCATGTAGAGGACGGGCAGATTGTGAAAGCAAACTTGCCTAAAATCACCTGCCAGTGTATCCGCGTTCCTGTATTGGACGGCCATACGGCGGCAGTATTTATCAATTTTGAGAAGAAGCCGACAAAAGAGCAGTTGATTGAGAAGCTGTTAAGCTACAAGGGATATCCACAGGAGGCAGGGCTTCCAAGCGCGCCGAAGCAGTTTATCCAGTATTTGGAGGAGGATAACCGTCCCCAGGTAGCCCAGGATGTGAATTTCGAGAAGGGAATGGGCGTTTCGATTGGAAGGCTCAGAGAGGACAGTATCTATGACTATAAGTTTATCGGCCTGTCCCACAATACGGTGCGCGGCGCGGCAGGCGGCGCGGTACTCTGCGCAGAGGCGTTGACTGCAAAAGGATATATTAAAGCGAAGTAGCTTCAAAAGCAATAAGAAGGGCTGACGGGAAATGGTGTAATATACTGGCTCATGCTGCAAATCGGCATGGCGTATATTGCAGTCGCCCGTCAGCCTGTTCATGTTTGGGGATTCGATTCACAGATTCAATTTATTTCTTTTCTTTCTTTTTCCCAGGTGGTAAAATAAATATAAATGAAAGCAAAGAACGCGAGGTAGCAGATATGGATAAAGAAATACTAAACTATACCCAAAACAGAGAGTTGTCATGGCTGAAATTCAACAAAAGGGTGCTTGAGGAGGCGAAAGATTCTACTGTGCCCCTTTTAGAGCGCATGAAGTTCGTTGCAATTTTCAGCAGTAACCTGGATGAATTCTTTATGATTCGTGTGGGAAGCCTGTTTGACATGGCGCACACGGATGCCAACCGGAGGGACAGTCGTTCCGGCTTCACCCCGAAGGAGCAGTTAGACAAGATTTTTGAGGCTGTCGCCCCGCTTTACAAGGAACGGGATAAGGCGTACGCAGAGATTAAGAAGCAGTTAAGCCCTTACGGAATCTGCGGTCTTAATTTCAAGGAGTTAGAGCAGAATGAGAAAAAGTATGTAAAGAAGTATTTCAAGGATCAGATTCTGCCGGTGCTCTCTCCCCAGATTGTAGACGCAAACCATCCGTTCCCCCATCTGCTCAACAAAGAGGTCTATGTGACGGCGAACCTAAAGTTCAAGGAGAAGCCCAATTCCAAATCCATGATGGGGCTTGTGCCGATCCCGCAGTTTGTGTCTGACGTCTTATATCTTCCGGGACACGACATACGCTACATCCGCATGGAGAAGGTCATCTTAGAACATTTGGATCTTGTCTTTTCAAAATACGAGGTATCGGACGCCAACTACATTTGCGTGACAAGGAATGCGGACATTGCGCCGGACGACGAGGCGCTGGACGTGAGCGATGATTTCCGTTACCTGATGAAGGAGACACTGCATAAGAGACGCCGGATGGCGGTGGTCCGTCTGGAGATTGCGGAGAAAATGAAGCCGGACACGGAAGATTATTTCTGTGAGAAATTCAACATCGGGCCTCACCAGATTTTCCGCACAAAGATACCCATGAAGCTGGCGTTTATATTTGCTATCAGTGACAAGCTGCCGGAATCCATGAAGCGTTCCCTGATTTATCAGCCCTTTACGCCCCAGAATTCGGCTCATGTGCTGGATGGCAATGTGATGCGCCAGGTGAAGAAGCGGGATATCCTTTTGTACTATCCCTATGAAAGCATGAATCCGTTTCTCAAGATGATTAAAGAGGCTTCTGTTGACCCTAATGTAATGACCATCAAGATTACCATTTACCGTCTGGCGAAGAAGGCGCGGCTGGTGGAGTATCTGTGCGCGGCGGCGGAGAATGGGAAGGATGTGACTGTATTAATCGAGCTTCGGGCCAGGTTCGACGAGCAGAATAATATCGACTGGTCTGAGCGTATGGAGGAGGCAGGCTGTCGGGTGATTTATGGTTTTGAGTCCTACAAGGTTCACTCCAAAATCTGTCTGATTACATACCGCAACCGGAATGAGATTCAGTATATCACCCAGATTGGAACCGGCAATTACAATGAGAAGACGGCGGCAATGTATACCGACCTGTCGTTAATGACCGCCAATCCCATGATTGGGAAGGATGCGGCAGAATTCTTTAAGAATATGTCTATCGGGAATCTGGACGGGACTTATGAGCATCTGATTGTGGCGCCCACAAGCCTAAAGCAGAAGGTACTCTATCTCATGGATGAAGAAATCAAGAAGGGCAGCAGCGGGCGGGTCATTATGAAAATGAATTCGCTTACGGATGTGGATTATATCAGCAAGGTCTGCGAGGCTTCTAAGGCAGGCGTCAGGGTGGATTTGATTGTACGGGGAATCTGCTGTATCCTTCCCGGCGTGCCAGGGTACACGGAGAACGTTCGGGTAATGAGCATTGTGGGAAGGTATCTGGAGCATGCCCGTATTTTCAGCTTCGGAGCAGGCGCTGAGCAGAAGGTCTATATCGGCTCGGCGGACATGATGACCAGGAATACGGAGAAACGCGTGGAGGTTGCGTGCCCCATTCTGGACGACGGTATCAGACGCCAGATTAACCATTATCTGAAGGTGATGCTCGGTGATAACGTAAAGTCCAGGGTATTGTTAAGCGACGGCTCATACGTTAAGAAGAAGGCGTCAGAGCCTCTTTTGGACTCTCAGGCCGCGTTTATGGAGGAGGCCATCCACGCTAAACGGGAGACGCCTAAGGAGGAGAGAAGGCTTAGCGATTGGCTTAAGGAGTTTGTAGGGAATATCCGGAAGCAGAAATGACGCATGAAGAAATATTTTGAGGAGAGTTATTATTTATATGGGGAAATCACTTTATATTGCGGAGAAACCAAGCGTTGCGCAGGAATTTGCCAAGGCGCTTAAGATAAATGCAAGAAGGGGAGACGGATATCTGGAGTCAGAGGAGGCGGTGGTTACCTGGTGCGTGGGGCATCTGGTGACCATGAGCTATCCGGAGGTGTATGACCCAAGCCTTAAGAGGTGGAGTCTTGAGACTCTGCCTTTTATACCGAAGGAGTTTAAGTATGAGGTGATTCCGGCTGTTGCAAAGCAGTTTCACATTGTTTCGGGGCTTTTGAACCGGAAGGATGTGGAGAGAATCTATGTGTGTACTGACTCCGGACGGGAGGGGGAATATATCTACCGTCTGGTCGAGCAGCAGGCGGGGGTGAAGGGAAAGGAACGGCGCAGAGTGTGGATTGACTCCCAGACAGAGGAGGAAATCCTCAGGGGAATCCGTGAGGCGAAGGACTTGAAGGCTTACGATAACCTGTCTGCCTCCGCCTATCTTCGGGCCAAAGAGGACTATCTCATGGGGATTAATTTTTCGCGGATTTTGACCCTGAAATATGGAAGCAGTATTGCGAATTATCTGAAAAAGGACCGTTCCGTTATCTCAGTGGGCAGGGTAATGACCTGTGTGCTTGGCATGGTGGTCCGCAGGGAGAGAGAGCTTCGGGAGTTTGTGGAGACGCCTTTTTATCGGGTGGTGAGCACAAACGGAGAGCCAGGGGAAACCTTCGAGGGAGAGTGGAGGGCGGTCAAAGGCTCCCGGTGGTTTGAAGCATTTGACCTCTATAAAGAAAATGGCTTCAAGGCGAGGGAAAAAGCAGAGGAATTGGTTGCTTATTTAAGTGATGAGCCGCCCCTTACGTGCCAGATTGTTTCCATTGAGAAAAAGAAGGAGAAGAAGAATCCGCCTCTATTGTTTAATCTTGCGGAATTGCAGAATGAGTGCTCGAAGCGGTTTAAAATCAGCCCTGACGAGACGCTCCGCATCGTTCAGGAAATGTATGAGAAGAAGCTGGTAACCTATCCCAGAACCGATGCCAGGGTGCTGTCCACGGCTGTGGCAAAGGAGATACACAAGAACTTAAACGGCCTGATGAAATATGAGCCGGCTGTGCCGTATCTTACGGATATCGTGGGCTTTGGAAGCCATAAAGGGCTTGAAAAAACCCGCTATGTCAACGATAAGCAGATTACGGACCATTATGCGATTATTCCTACGGGACAGGGGATGAATGCGTTGAATTCTCTGCCTCATTTATCGGGGAGGGTGTATGACGTGATTGTACGGAGGTTCCTCAGTATATTCTATCCTCCGGCGGTCTATCAGAAGATACAGATTGTCACAAGGATGAAGGAGGAAGCTTTTTTTGCCAGCTTTAAGGTGCTTTCTGAGGAGGGGTATCTGAAGGTTTCAGGGATTCCGGGGAAGAAGAAGGAGGCGGCTGGGGCAGAGGCTTCTAAGGACAACGAGGAAAATGGGACTGAGGATCGTACAGACGCCGCGTTTTTCCAGAAGATACAGGCTCTTAAGAAGGGAATGGCCCTGCCGGTGCAGTCATTGGAGATTAAGGAGGGTAAGACCTCACCGCCCAAGAGATATAATTCCGGCTCTATGATTCTTGCCATGGAGAATGCAGGACAGTTGATTGAGGATGAGGAGCTTCGTGCGCAGATTAAGGGCAGCGGAATCGGGACTAGCGCCACCAGGGGGGAGATTTTGAAGAAGCTGTTTCATATTGAGTATCTTTCCCTGAATAAAAAGACCCAGATTGTCACTCCTACTCTCCTTGGGGAGATGATTTTTGACGTGGTGGAGCATTCCATCAAGTCCCTTTTAAACCCTGAGCTTACAGCCAGTTGGGAGAAGGGGCTGACCTATGTTGCGGACGGGGAGATTACGCCTGAGGAATATATGGAGAAGCTGAATAATTTTATCGTAAGCAGGACGCAAGGAGTGAAGGGGCTGTATAACCAGAGCCAGCTTCGGACGTGCTATGATAAGGCGGCAAAGGCGTATGGGGCCGGCAAGGAGAAGAAAGGGAAAGAAATTTCTTAATATGCGTAAAAAATGGTGTGGCGGTTTGGAAGATGTGGTAGAATGTAAGAGGATACTCGAAACCAGAAAGAGTATGTTTAGAGGGCAAAAGTGCCCGCAAAACAGAAAGAAAGGGAGACAGGCAGAATGAAGGAATTAACAGTCAAAGAGTTGTACACATTGGATGAGACGATTGCGAAGGATATCTTTGAGGGTGTTACTTATCCCTGGGAGGTGCTTCCGAAGATCAGTGAATTCATCCTCCGGCTTGGGGAGACACTTTCTGAGGAGGAATATGATAAGGTCGGTGAGGATGTGTGGATTGCCAAGTCTGCGAAGGTGTTTGAGTCTGCGTATATCCACGGGCCTGCGATTATCGGAAAAGAAGCGCAGGTGCGGCACTGTGCGTTTATTCGGGGAAATGCAATCGTCGGCGAGGGCGCTGTGGTGGGCAATTCTACTGAGCTTAAGAATGTAATTCTGTTTAACAAGGTTCAGGTGCCCCACTATAATTATGTGGGTGATTCCGTCCTTGGTTATAAGGCCCATATGGGGGCAGGCTCTATCACGTCTAACGTGAAGTCTGATAAGAAGCTTGTGGTAGTCAAGACGCCAAAGGGCAATATTGAGACTGGCATGAAGAAGTTTGGCGCCATGCTTGGGGACGAGGTGGAGGTCGGCTGCGGCACTGTGCTGAATCCGGGAAGCGTGGTCGGAAGCCATACCAATATTTATCCCCTTTCCTGCGTGAGAGGATATGTTCCTGGGGGAAGTATCTATAAGAAGCAGGGCGAGGTTGTGGAGAAGACGGAGTAGGGCGGCGGGATTTTGCCGGACAAAGTATAGAAGAATGAGGAGGAGTAAGATGCAGAAGATTGGGTTTATCGGTGTGGGAATCATGGGCAAATCTATGGTCCGCAATCTGATGAAGGCTGGATTTGAGCTTCATATTTTTGCCAGGACAAAGGCAAAGGTTGAGGATGTGATTGGAGAGGGGGCTGTTTTCCATGAGTCGATTAAAGACTGTGTAGAGGGCTGTGAAGCCGTGATTACAATCGTCGGGTTCCCTCAGGATGTGGAGGAGGTGTACTTTGATACAGGGAATATTCTGGACAGCGCTATGGAGGGGGCTTATCTGATTGACATGACTACCACCAGCCCTATGCTTGCCAAGAAGATTTGGGAAGCGGGAAGCGATAAGGGCTTCCATGTGTTGGACGCGCCTGTGACGGGCGGAGATACCGGCGCGAAGGCGGGAACGCTGTCGATTCTCGTTGGTGGTAAGAAAGAGGACTACCAGGCATGTATGCCATTGTTTGAAGCCATGGGGACGAATATCAACTATCAGGGCGGGGCAGGCTGCGGGCAGCACGCTAAATTGGCGAATCAGATTATGATTGCAGGGGCGTTGTCGGGTGTCTGCGAGGCCCTGGCCTATGGAAAGGCTAAGGGGCTTGACCTTAAAGTGCTGCTTGATTCCGTTTCAACAGGGGCTGCGGGCAGTAAGCAGTTGGATACCTTCGGGCCGAAGATACTGGCAGGGGATTTTGCACCTGGGTTCTTTATGAAGCATTTTATCAAGGATATGAAGCTTGCGCTTACGGAGGCGAATATGAGTGGCCTGTGCCTGGAGGTGTTGAGCCAGGCGTTGGCGAATTATGAGGAGTTGGCGGCAGAAGGCTACGGAGACCTTGGAACCCAGGCGTTGATGAAGTATTATGAAGAAACAGCAAACGAATCATTTTTATAATGGAGGAGACAAAATGGCAAGTGAGAATTTTGTAACATTTGAGATTGGAAAGACGAAGCATATTGCGCTGGTGGCTCATGACGGCAAGAAGAAAGAGCTGGTAGAGTGGTGCGACAAGAATAAGGAGATTCTAAAGGGGCATTTCCTGTGCGGCACAGGTACAACGGCCAGGCTGATTGCAGAGAAGACGGGGCTTCCGGTGAAGGGGTATAACAGCGGTCCTTTAGGCGGAGATCAGCAGATTGGCGCGAAGATTGTTGAGGGACAGATTGATTTCATGATTTTCCTGTGGGATCCGTTGGAGGCTCAGCCTCATGATCCGGATGTGAAGGCTTTGCTGCGTATTGCGGTTGTGTATGACATCCCCATTGCTAATAATCTGGCAACGGCGGATTTCATGCTGAATTCTAAGTATATGGACGGGACATATAACCGAAGGGTGGAGAATTTCAATAAGACGGTTCAGGAACGGGTAGAACAGATGAAATAGGGATTGAAATAAGTAAGGGGGCTGTCGGTGTGATGGCCCCTTTGCCGTATAACAACGGAAGGGATGTATCCTAAAGTGTTTAAAAGCAATTAAGACAGCTTATAAGACAGTTAAAAGCATTACAAAAGGCCAATAGCGAACCCACCTATTATTGGCTCTCTATCTTATGAGTAATTCTCCGCAAAATTTCTTCCCTGACTCCCTCAGCCGGTTTTAAATCATCGTCTATATCGCCTTCTGACTCCCTTTCAAGGCTTTGCGCTTCTTCCATATAGCGGTCTTTTATACATTTTTCTAATTTATCCATAACGACCCTCCATATAAAATGATACTATATATATGTTAAAAATGGTACTGGAAAATATTGGAATGTCAAGTCATTCTTTAAAAATAATATAAATTTTATGAAATCAAACAATCGCAATCATATATCATTTGTGCTATACTAGATGATGCCATGGATGACCTTTTAACCCTGGCATCATACCAATATTATAAAGACTAGGAGTGATTCACATGCCAGTAATCCGGCCTTTTAGATGTGTGCGTCCGGCAGAGGACAAGGCTTCTGCCATTGCCGCGCTTCCCTATGATGTGTATAACCGAAAGGAGGCAAAAGCGGTTGTAAAGGACAACCCCCTTTCTTTCTTGAAAATAGACCGTGCGGAGACGCAGTTTCCGGAGGATATAGATATGTATTCCCCCCAGGTGTACGAGCGTGCCAGGCAGACGTTTCAGGAGATGATTAAGGACGGCTCCTTTGTGACGGAGGAGGCCGCCTGCTATTTTCTCTATGCCTTAACCTACAACGGGAGGACTCAGACTGGTATCGTGGGCTGCGCGTCGGTTGACGATTATCTGAATGGAACAATCCGAAGGCACGAGAATACCAGGGAGGACAAGGAGAAAGACCGGATTTGTCATATAGACACCATGAATGCCCAGACAGGACCCATCTTCCTTGCATACCGCAGGCAGGCAGAGCTTGAGAGAATTGTCCGAAAAGTGAAGGAGTTTCCTCCACTCTATGATTTCACGTCAGAGGACGGTATCCGTCATGAAGTGTGGCGGATTGAGGCGGATTCTCAGGAAACAGAAAAGATTGGGGAGATTTTTTTAAGGATTGGCTGCGTCTATATTGCGGACGGGCACCACAGGGCAGCGTCGGCTGTGAAGGTGGGGTTAAAGCGCCGCCAGGAGTATCCGGATTATGACGGGACGGAGGAATTCAATTATTTCCTGTCAGTGCTGTTTCCGGAAAATGAGCTTCAGATATATGACTATAACCGTGTAGTGACAGGATTGAATGGGCTTTCCTTTGAGAAGCTGCTAAAAGGCATTGAAAAGCATTTCCATATAGAAGAAAAGGCTTTGATTTTCCGTCCGGAACGGAAAGGAGAGGTGGGAATGTATGGAAACGGCAGATGGTATCGGCTGACGGCTCATGAGGATTTGTATACGGGAGAACCGGTGGAGGATTTGGATGTGTCTGTTCTGCAGAACTATATATTAGAGCCGCTGCTTGGAATCAAGAATCCCAAGGCAGAGCCGAGGCTTACGTTTGTGGGCGGAATCCGAGGGCTTGAGGAGCTAGTACGGTTGGTGGACGAGGCGGCTTTGAATAGGACACCTCTAAAAAGAGAGGCAAAAGTGGCATTTGCCATGTATCCCACCTCCATGGAGGAGTTGCTTGCCGTGGCAGACGCAGGAGGGCTGATGCCGCCCAAATCCACCTGGTTTGAGCCAAAGCTTAGAAGCGGCCTGTTTATACATATGATAGAAGCAAATTCTGAGTCGGCAGCCACGAATATGTAAGAGAGTCTAAAAATTATGATAGAAGAAAGGTGAAGAAAACAAATGAAAATAGCAGTAGCAGGAACAGGATACGTGGGACTTTCGATTGCCACCCTGTTGTCACAAAAACATGAAGTAACCGCCGTGGACATTATACCAGAGAAGGTTGAGTTGATTAATCAGAGGAAATCCCCAATCCAGGACGAGTACATTGAGAAATATCTGGCAGAAAAAGACTTGAAGCTTAAAGCCACGCTGGACGGGGAGGCTGCATACACGGACGCAGATTTCGTCGTTATTGCGGCGCCTACCAATTACGACAGTAAGAAGAACTTTTTTGATACCAGCGCCGTGGAGGCTGTAATCCAGCAGGCGATTCAGTATAATCCGGATGCGGTGCTGGTAATCAAATCAACGATTCCGGTAGGATTTACGGCGTCTGTCCGTGAGAAATACCACTGTGACAACATTATTTTCAGTCCGGAGTTTCTGCGGGAATCCAAGGCACTTTACGATAACCTCTATCCGAGCCGTATTATCGTGGGTACAGACGTGATGAATGCCCGCCTGGTGAAGGCCGCCAATACATTTGCCTCCCTGCTTAAAGAGGGGGCGCTTAAGGAGGAGATAGACACGCTGATTATGGGCTTTACCGAGGCGGAGGCGGTCAAATTATTTGCCAATACCTATCTGGCCCTTCGTGTGTCCTACTTTAATGAGCTGGATACCTATGCGCAGATGAAGGGACTGGACACACGGCAGATTATCGAGGGCGTCTGCCTTGACCCGCGTATCGGGACTCATTATAACAATCCCTCCTTCGGGTATGGCGGTTACTGTCTGCCAAAGGATACGAAGCAGCTTTTGGCAAACTATGCTGACGTGCCTCAGAACATGATGTCAGCAATCGTGGAAAGCAACCGGACGAGAAAGGATTTCATCGCGGACTGTGTGCTGGAGATTGCCGGAGGCTATGGCGCGAACGGCGAGTACAGCGCCGGAATGGAGGGAGAAGTGGTTGTAGGCGTCTACCGCCTGACCATGAAATCCAATTCCGATAATTTCCGTCAAAGCTCTATCCAGGGCGTGATGAAGCGAATCAAGGCAAAGGGCGCCACGGTTGTGATTTACGAGCCGTCATTGGCGGATGGAAGCACGTTTTTCGGCAGCAAGGTGGTAAATGACCTGGCGAAATTTAAAGAGATGAGTCAGGCGATTGTTGCCAACAGGTATGATAGCTGCCTGGACGACGTGAAGGATAAGGTCTATACCCGCGATATTTTCCAGAGAGATTAAGTAAGGGATTTGAAAAAAAGTGTAATTTTGGGAGTTGCGCCCATATTAGATTTTTGATTGACAGGCGTGTAAAGTTGTGATACCATACCCTTCGTTGCACAATACATGTAACAAATTTGTAATAATTGTAATAAAGTCGAAATTATTGAATATACTTTATTAAAACAATGTTCATGTATTGTAACAATAGGAGGGAAGTATTTATGATAAAAAACAAAAAAATCAATTCAATGGTTGCGGTTGTCTCTGCCTGTTCGCTGTTGACAGTAGGATTTACCAGCGAGGCGGCTTCCGCACAGCCGGAGGCAAGTCTGGCGGTCAGCGCAAGGGATACGCAGCAGCTCGTGAAGCTTTCGCGGGAAACCTTCCAGGTCACACCGGACGCGCTTATGGTATCAACGAAGGATAAGATAGAGGAGCAGCAGAGATTAAAGATCGAGGAGATTGAGCGCAGAGAGCGTGAAGCAAAGGAAAAGGCGGAGCGTGAAGCCCGTGAGAAGGCGGCGGCGCTTCAGTCACAGTATCAGGAATTGATGGCGTCCATTATTTTCTGTGAGGCCGGCAATCAGCCCTATGAAGGGCAGGTGGCGGTTGGCGCAGTCATCATGAACCGAGTGAGAAGCAGCGCATATCCCAACAGTATTGAAGGTGTAATCTATCAGTCAGGACAGTTTGGGCCGGCGTCTACGGGATGGCTTGACAGGGTCAGAAACAGCCGCGGTTATACGGCCAGCGCCATGCAGGCGGCAAATGATGCCCTGGCAGGGGCGAATCCTATTGGCGGATGCCTGTATTTCGACCAGGGCGGATACGGGATGAAGATTGGCGCACATTATTTTCACTAATGAGACTGAGTTATGCAGCCGTCTAAAGTCCGGCTTTGGCGTGGACTTTGAGGCGGCTTAAATGTCTAAAGGATTTTATAATAAACCGCTGAATAGGCGCTCAGTGACAAGACTGTCTGTCCGTTTTTTAGTTTGATTTCAGTATTGGTATATTTCTTTGTTCCTCCATATTCCTGGGAATCACTTGCAAGTAAGCGGGTCAGCTTCTTTGCATTTTTAAGATCAAGCTTATAATTTTTCTGTTCCTGGTCAGAGAAATTAAATACTGCCAGGATTCGTTCTTTTTCCGCGGTTCGCTCAAACGAATAGATACACCGTGTTTCCTGATGGCAGTCAATCCACTGGAACCCCTCTGCTTCGTAATCCTTCTGATAGAACGCAGGATGGTTCAGATAGAGGAGGTTTAAATCCTTCATGAATCTGTGAAAGGCGTCGTGTATCGGGTAGGAGAGGATGGACCAGTCCTGCTCTCGCTTTTCATCCCATTCCCGAAGCTGTCCGAATTCATTTCCCATAAAATTCAATTTCTTGCCCGGATGGGCGTACATATACATATAGAAAGCCCTTGCCTGGGGGAATTTTTCATCGTAGTCTCCGTGCATCTTCTGCAAAATGGTTGCCTTGCCGTGGACCACCTCGTCGTGGGAGAGGGGGAGGAGGAAGGCGTCATTGTAATAGTACATCATGGAAAATGTCAGCTTATGGTAGTTTTCCGGGCGGTACATAGGCCCTGTGCGGAAATAATCCAGGGTGTCGTTCATCCATCCCATATCCCATTTGTAATCGAAGCCAAGTCCCCCTTCACTGGCCGGACGGGTGACGCCGGGGTAGGAGGTAGAATCCTCGGCAGAAAGTATGGCTGTGGGATGGAGTTGCTTCAAGCCCTGGTTCATTTCGCGGATGAAGTCAACGGCAGTATTGTTGACGCCTCTTGCCGGCTCGCCCTGCCAGTAGATCATCCGGCTGATGGCGTCCATGCGGATTCCGTCAATATGGTATTCTGTGAGCCAGTAGTTAGCGGCGGACTTAAGAAAACTTCGGACTTCTCCACGGGAATGCATAAAATTACAGCTTCCCCATTCACTGACGCCTACGTCATGGTGAGGATACTCATAGAGCGCGGTGCCGTCGTAGTTTGCCAGTGCGTAACCGTCTACGGCGAAATGGACCGGTACAAAGTCCAGGATAACTCCAATGTCGTTCTGGTGGCATAAATCTACGAATTCCATTAATTCAGCCGCGGTGCCGTAACGGGAGGTGGGACTGAAAAATCCGGTATTCTGGTATCCCCAGGACTCGTCGCAGGGATGTTCGCTTAAGGGCATAAGCTCTACGTAATTGTATCCGTATTCCTTCAGGTAGGGAATCAGAATTTTGGCCAGCTCTGTGTAGGTGTACCAGTCATCAGGTTCATTTGAGGGCTTCCGGAAGGAACCGAAATGAAGCTCGTAAATATTCAGGGGCTTGTCTTTACAGTCCGTGCGCTTCTGTAACCAGGAGGCATCCCCAAAAGTATAATCTGTGAGCTTACGTATGATAGAGGCCGTATTGGGGCGAAGCTCCATGCCGAAGCCGTAGGGGTCGCAGTGGTCGATGCAGGACTGGTCCTGCTTGTAAATGCGGTACTTATACATCATTCCTGGTTTTGCGTCTTTGGCGTAACATTCCCAGAAGTTGCCGTCATAGACTTTGTGCATCTCAGCTTCCTGCCAATCGGTAAATTCTCCAATTAAGGCAATCCTTGACGCGCCTGGCGCAAATGTACGGAAGGTAGCGCCTTCTGCCTCTGGGTGTGCGCCGAGAAAATGATAAGCATCAAATATTTTCCCTGTGTAAAATCCATAAAAATCCATAATGTTTCCTCCGAAATGTAAAAAATAATAGACAGTAGTTGTTTATCTGTTTTATAATTATTATACTGAGATTCAAAGAGTACATCTACCGTCAATCCGGATGGATAGACGGATAAACGACGATTTGCGGAAAATGTCGGACAAGGCGGCCTAACGAGATTTCACATAGAAATGTATCAAGGAGATAAGTAGTATGGATTTGCGGATTGAGAAGACGGAGAGAGGGATTAAGAACGCGTTTATTGAACTGCGTTCTAAAAAACCGTTGGAGAAGATTACGGTTCGAGAGCTCTGTGAGCTGGCGTGTATCAACAAGTCTACATTTTATTCCCATTACAGGGATATTTATGACTTGTCTGACAGTATGGAGGAGGAGGTGGTGCGCTCAATCACCAACAGTATTTCCCATCCGGAATATATTATGGAGTATCCGGCGGAATTTACGAAGGAATTGTTTTTAGCCTATCTGTCACAGAATACGCTGACCATGATCCTGTTTTCCGGAAGCCAGAGAAATAACCTGGTGGACAGGATTGAGACCAGTATCAAGGAGATGGTGTTTCAGAAATATCCGGAGTGCAGGGAGGATACAGTCTGGAATATTGTGCTGAGTTACTGTATCCAGGGGGCTTACCATACGTTTCAGAGGAACAGGGGAGGGGATATGAATACGCTGATTGAGGTGCTTGGCGAGCTTACGGAGGGCGTGAAAAGGGTGTATGAGAAAAGGCGCCGATAAAAATTTTATTAAATGATATCTTGACAGGAAGAACGTTTGTTTGTATAATTAATAAAAGAACAGACGTTCTTTATTTTTGAAAGAGGATGCAGGGAAAGAAGCCATGAGAATTCAAGAAGCTATGACAATGTATGAAAAACTGAATATTCTGACGGATGCCGCCAAGTATGACGTGGCGTGTACCTCCAGCGGAACAGAGCGCAAGAGCGACGGCACGGGCATTGGAAGCTGCGAGCTGTCGGGTATCTGTCACAGTTTTTCGGCGGATGGCAGATGCATCTCTCTGCTCAAGATTCTTTTTACGAATGAATGTATCTATGACTGTAAGTATTGTGTCAACCGCAGGAGTAATGATGTGGCGCGGGCTTCGTTTACGCCGGAGGAGGTGTGTACCCTCACGATGGAGTTCTACCGCAGGAATTATATTGAAGGATTGTTCTTAAGCTCAGGTGTTCTGAACAGTCCGGACTATACCATGGAGTTACTCTATGCCACTCTTTACCGTCTGAGGCATGAGCATCATTTTCAAGGGTATATCCATGTGAAGGCCATTCCAGGGGCGAGCCAGGAGTTGATTCAGAGGACGGGCTTTCTGGCTGACAGGATGAGCGTTAATTTAGAGCTTCCCACAGCAGAGAGCCTTAAGGCTCTGGCGCCGCACAAGACCAGGAGGAATATCTTAACGCCTATGCGTCTGGTGCAGAATCGGATGACAGAGAACCGGTATGAGCTTAAGCTGTACCGGAATGCCCCTCGTTTTGTTCCGGCGGGACAGAGCACTCAGATGATTATAGGCGCAACGCCGGAGACGGATTATCAGATTATGCAGGTGGCGGAGGCTTTATACCAGAAGTTTGAATTAAAGAGGGTATTCTATTCGGCTTTTGTGCATGTGAATGAGGATGCCGCCCTGCCTGCCAGGACAGGGGAGGGGCCTCCACTTCTGCGTGAGCACCGGCTGTATCAGGCGGATTGGCTGTTAAGGTATTATCATTTTCAGGCGGACGAGCTTCTGTCAAAGGAGAATCCCAATTTTAATGTAGTGTTTGACCCCAAGTGTAACTGGGCGCTTAAGCATCTGGAGGAGTTTCCGGTGGAGGTGAATCGGGCTGATTACAAGATGCTGCTTAGGGTGCCTGGAATCGGCTATAAGTCGGCTGTACGGATTGTGAAGGCGAGGAGGCTTGGGCTTTTGGATTTTGCGGACCTTAAGAAGATCGGGGTTGTGCTTAAGCGGGCGCTGTACTTTATTACCTGTAACGGCAGGATGATGTATCCGACGAAGATGGACGAGGACTATATAACAAGGAATCTGCTTAGCGCGGGAGAGAAGCTGCCCAAGGAGGTGGCGGATATGGGATACCGCCAGCTTTCTCTGTTTGACGATGTGAGGTTTGGAAATGGATATGAAGACAGTTTATGTATGTAATGATAATATAACGGGAATTTTTTCCGGAATCTATGATGCCTGGAGGGCGGGAAAGACAGAAGCAGACTGCGAGATCGCAATTCGGGGGATGCTGGATTTCCAGTTATTCTGTGATTATGTGGAGGTGGAGGAATCAGAGCGTAAGGCAATGGCTGTGAGTGCGTTAATCAGGAAGCATCTGGGAGAACGGGCTTATGGGGAGATCTATCATGCGGTTATGTCGGAGGACAAGGGGAAGGGGGATGCAGTTCTGGGGACTATGCTTGCCGCAAGAGAGCTTGCGGACAGTACGAAGATTATGGACCATCTTGGACATCCGAAGGTGGAGAAGGTCTTTGAGCTTGCCAGGAATGTGTTTGGGGAGGCTCACAGCTACAAGGGCTTTCTGCGCTTTCGTGAGCTTAAGAATCATGTGCTGTATGCAGAGATTGCGCCGAAGAATCAGATTTTGACCTGTCTGGCGCCTCATTTTGCAGACCGTCTTCCTGTGGAGAACTGGATGATCCATGACAGAACCCACAAGATGTTCGCTGTTCATGAGGCGGGAAAGAAGTGGGTGATTGTCTGGGGCGACAAGTTTGACGATGAGAAGTTGAAGGAGGTATCTGAGAGGGAGGAGGAATATGCCAGGCTCTGGGCAGGCTTCTGCCAGACGATTGCCATTGAGTCCCGTATTAATCCCAAATGCCAGAGGAATAACCTTCCTTACCGTTTCAGGGGGGATATGGTGGAGTTCACGATGAAGGCCGACAGAATGAATTGAAAAAAGTGCACTGTAATCGTCTGCGCCATGGTATAATATATGGCAAAGAAGGAAGCCTCAAACTTCTTTTGGGGCAGGTTCAGAGAGGATGGAATTGGTGCATATGGATAAGGAACAGCCGTTGATTCGTATCTCGGTACGGAATCTGGTGGAATTTGTTCTTCGCAGTGGGGATATCGACAATCGGGCAGCAGGGGCGGACAGGGACGCTATGCTGCTTGGCGGGAAGCTTCACAGAAAACTCCAGAGGAAGATGGGATCCAATTATCAGGCGGAGGTGCCCTTAAAGCATGAGATTACATGTAAGGGATTTGTTGTGTCTGTGGAGGGAAGGGCTGACGGGGTAATACGTCAGACGGAAGGGGTTGTGATCGACGAGATTAAGGGGATTTTCAGAGAGCTAAAGCATCTGGAGGAGCCCATAGGAGTCCATCTGGCACAGGCGAAGTGCTATGCGTACATTTATGCATGTGACCATGAGCTTAAGGAGATCGGGGTACAGATGACCTACTGTAATCTTGAGACGGAGGAGATAAAGCGGTTTCAGAGCGTTTATTCCTTTGAGACATTGAAGGCGTGGTTTTACGAGCTGCTTGGACGCTATGAGAAGTGGGCGAGATATCAGATTGAATGGAAGAAGAAGCGGGATGCGTCCATCAAGCAGGTGGTATTCCCCTTCGTGTATCGGGAGGGACAGAAGGAGTTGGCGGCTTCTGTGTATCGGACGATTCTTAGGAGGAAGAAGTTATTTATCCAGGCGCCTACCGGGGTAGGAAAGACGATCTCCACCGTGTTTCCGGCTGTAAAGGCAGTTGGTGAGGGATTGGGGGAGAAGATTTTTTATCTGACTGCCAAGACGATTACCCGAACGGTGGCATGGCAGGCGTTTGAAACGCTGCGGGAACAGTGCCTGCGCATGAAGGTGATTGTACTTACGGCGAAGGACAAGATTTGTTTCTGTGAGGAGACGAACTGTAATCCCGATGCCTGCCCTTATGCGAAGGGCCATTATGACAGGGTGAATGATGCGGTATATGAGCTGATTACCTCCTCGGATGAACTGAATCGGGAGATTCTGGAGGAGCAGGCGAGGAAGTGGAGGGTATGTCCCCATGAGATGAGCCTTGACGTGTCGGAGTGGGCGGATGCCGTCATCTGTGACTACAATTATGTGTTTGATCCCAATGCCCATCTGAGGCGGTTCTTTGGGGAGGGAAATAAAGGGGAATATCTGTTTCTGATCGATGAGGCCCATAATCTTGTGGAGAGGGGCAGGAGGATGTACAGCGCCGAGATTTACAAGGAGGACTTCTTAAAGATTAAGAAGCTGGTGAAAGTAAGGGACGGGAAACTGGCGGGAAGGCTTGAGGAATGTAACCGTGCGCTTCTTGCTTTAAAGAGGGAGTGTGAGGGATATCAGGTGTTGAACAGTGTCTCTCACGTTTATCTGAAATTAATGTCATTGATGGCAGAAATCGAGCGTTTTCTTGAGGAATGTACAGAGGAGGAGATTCGCAGGGAGGTGCTTGAGCTGTACTTTACAGTAAGGAGGTTTATTAATATTCATGACGGGCTGGATGAGAATTACATGATATACTCGGAGATTGAGGAGACGGGGCGATTCAGGCTCTGCCTGTTCTGTGTGAATCCGGCAAACTGCTTAAAGGAATATCTGGACAAGGGGAACAGTACAGTGTTCTTCTCCGCAACCCTCTTGCCAATCCATTATTATCGGCAGCTTTTAAGCACATCAAAGGAGGACTATGCTATCTATGCCCAATCTCCCTTTGATCCTAAGAACAGAAAGCTTCTTCTTGGCATGGATGTCAGTACCAAGTATACCAGAAGAAGTAAAGAGATGTACAGGCGGTATGCAAGGTATCTGATTCGTGTGGCATGTGCGAAGGCGGGTAATTACATGGCGTTTTTTCCTTCCTATCAGTTTATGGAGGAGGTATATGAGGAGTTTCTTGAACTTCTTGGGGAGGACATAAAAGAGGCGCAAGGGATTGAATATGTGATGCAGTCCCGCTATATGTCGGAGGAGGCAAGGGAGATTTTTCTTGAGAATTTCGGGGAAGCTCATCAGGGAAGCTTTCTGGGGTTCTGCGTGATGGGCGGAATCTTTTCAGAAGGGATTGATCTTGCCCAGGATCAACTAATCGGCGCGGTGATTGTCGGCACAGGCTTGCCCCAGGTCTGTCGGGAGAGGGAACTGCTGAAGTCATATTTTGACGCCCGCGGCTTTCGGGGATTTGACTATGCTTATCTGTATCCGGGCATGAACAAGGTACTCCAGTCGGCAGGGAGGGTCATCCGAACTGATGAGGACAAAGGCGTGATTCTTCTGCTGGACGAACGGTTTGGGGACGGGAGGTATCAGGAGACATTTCCGCGGGAATGGAGGGAGTATGATATTTGTACGGCAGAGCGTGTGGAGGAACAGATAAAGGAATTTTGGACGAGTATTGGCGCTGGTCTGTCAGCGAATCAGATGGAATAGGAGATTGCAGAAGAATGACGAAGATGGAGGAAGGAACGGGAAAGCATTTGGCGGTATCCCTTTTAGCGGCCCTTGCGATGCTGCTGGTTATCTTTGCGATGCTGCTGACCAGTTTTCAACTGGCGATCTATGGAGATCCCGATTATAGCTTCTATGAGAAGGAGTATCGGAAATATGAGGTCACGGATGCCCTTGATATGGAGATTGAGGATGTCATGAAGGTGACGGAGTATATGATGGATTATCTGATCGGAAAGGAAGAAGAACTGTCTATTGTGACAGAGGTTGACGGAAGGACTCAGGATTTTTTTAACGAGCAGGACCGTTTTCATATGGGAGAGGTGAGGGAGTTGTTTCTCGGCGGGCTTAAGCTTCGGAATGTGTGTGCTGCCGCTGCAATGCTGTTGCTCATTGGCCTGGTTGTCATGAAAACGGACTGGAGAATGCTTCTTCCTAAGGCTTACTTTCGTGCCGTCATGATATTGGCGGTTGCGGGCATCCTCCTTGGGATTGCCTTTACCGTGGACTTTACACGATGCTTTACTATCTTCCATGAGATTTTTTTCGACAATGATCTGTGGATGTTTAATCCCAGTGAAGACTATATGATCCGTATGCTTCCGGAGGGCTTCTTTTCGGATATGGTGGTTAGGATTGGGGTGACGTTTATTGGGATGGTGGCTGTATTAGGCGCGATATTTGTAATTTGGAGGAAATATATTCATTTTATCTTAGGCAAAAATATGGTACAATGAAGTAGCGTATAGAAAACACTAGGTATGGAGGAGAAGGTATGGGCAAAGTAAGACGAGTGTATGTAGAGAAAAAAGACGGCTTTAGAGTGCAGGCACATGAGCTTAGAAGCGAGATCAGCAGTTATCTTGGTATCCGTGATGTAGAGGACGTGCGTGTCCTAATCCGTTATGATGTAGAGAATATTTCGGACGAGACATTTAAGAAGGCATGCATGGGTGTATTTGCAGAGCCTCCGGTTGACACGCTGTACCACGAGGAATTCCCAATGGCAGATGACTGTCGGGTGTTTTCTGTGGAGTTCCTTCCAGGGCAGTTTGACCAGCGCGCTGATTCCGCTGTTCAGTGCGTGCAGTTCATCAAAGAGGATGAACAGCCTGTGATCAGGACGGCGACTACGTATGTGATCCAGGGAAAGGATGGGGTCATCCCCATTGAGGAGTTTGAGAGAATCAAGGCTCACTGTATCAATCCGGTTGATTCCAGGGAGACAGGGATGGACAAACCGGAAACTCTGGTTGAAAAGTTTGACGAGCCGGAGGATGTAAAGACCTTTGACGGTTTCAAGGATATGGAGGAGAGTGGATTAAAGGAGTTATATGCTTCTCTGGGACTGGCTATGACTTTTCAGGATTTCCTGCATATCCAGAATTATTTTAAGGCGCAGGAGGACAGAGATCCGACCATGACAGAGATTCGTGTCCTTGATACCTACTGGTCTGACCATTGCCGGCATACCACCTTTTCGACTGAGCTTACGGAGGTATCTTTTGGAGACGGAGATTATCGCGAGCCGATGGAGGATACTTACCGGCAGTATTTGGCGGATCACAGTGAGATTTTTAAAGGTCGGGAGGACAAGTTCGTATGTCTGATGGATCTGGCCTTGATGGCTATGAGGAAGCTCAAGCGGGAAGGAAAATTAGACGATCAGGAGGAGTCCGACGAGATTAACGCCTGCAGTATCGTTGTGCCTGTGAAGGTGGACGGTGTGGAGGAGGAATGGCTTGTGAACTTCAAGAATGAGACTCACAACCATCCTACGGAGATCGAGCCCTTCGGAGGCGCGGCTACCTGCCTTGGAGGCGCAATCCGCGACCCGTTGTCCGGACGTACCTATGTATACCAGGCAATGCGTGTGACGGGCGCGGCAGACCCGACGGTGTCTGTCAATGACACTATGAAGGGGAAACTGCCTCAGAAGAAGCTGGTTCGTGAGGCGGCCCATGGTTACAGCTCTTACGGCAACCAGATTGGACTTGCGACGGGGGCGGTGAAGGAGATTTATCATCCGAATTATGTGGCGAAGCGTATGGAGATAGGCGCTGTGTTAGGGGCTGCGCCCCGGCGTGCAGTCATCCGCGAGACTTCCGACCCCGGCGATATCATCATCCTGCTTGGCGGGCGTACCGGACGGGACGGTTGCGGCGGAGCTACCGGTTCCTCCAAGGTACATACAGAGGAATCTACTAAGACTTGCGGCGCGGAGGTTCAAAAGGGGAATCCGCCCACAGAGCGTAAGCTTCAACGCCTGTTTCGGCGGGAGGAGGTCAGCCGGCTTATCAAGAAGTGCAACGATTTCGGGGCTGGCGGAGTGTCTGTGGCTATCGGAGAACTTGCGGACGGCCTTAGGGTTGACCTTGATAAGGTGCCGAAGAAGTATGCGGGACTTGACGGGACAGAGATTGCCATCTCAGAATCCCAGGAGCGTATGGCGGTGGTCGTAGCACCCAGGGATGTGGAGGAATTCATGGGATATGCCAGGGAGGAGAACTTAGAGTCCACCTGTGTTGCTGTTGTGACAGAGGAACCTAGGCTTGTGCTGTCGTGGAGAGGCAGGGAGATCGTGAATCTTTCACGCGCATTTCTGGATACCAACGGAGCGCACCAGGAGACTCAGGTTTTTGTAGATATCCCAAGCAGGAAAGACAGTATTCTGGTGAGAGAGGAAATCAGGGATGTGAAGGAACGCTGGATATCTGTATTGAGAGATTTGAACGTGTGCTCGCAGAAGGGGCTTGTGGAGATGTTTGACGGCTCTATCGGGGCGGCTTCTGTGTTCATGCCTCACGGCGGCAAGTATCAGTTGACAGAGACTCAGGCAATGGTGGCGAAGCTTCCGGTAATGACAGGAGACTGTGATACTGTGACTATGATGAGTTACGGGTTTGACCCGTATCTGTCCACATGGAGTCCATTCCATGGAGCAATCTATGCGGTGACAGAGTCCGTGGCAAAGATTGTTGCCGCAGGCGGCGATCACAGTAAGATCAGGTTTACCTTCCAGGAGTATTTCCGCCGTATGACGGAGGATCCCCGCAGGTGGAGTCAGCCTTTTGCCGCGCTTTTGGGCGCGTACCATGCACAGCTCGGCTTTGGTTTGCCGTCTATCGGAGGCAAGGACAGTATGTCGGGAACCTTTGAGGATATAGACGTGCCGCCCACATTGGTATCCTTTGCCGTGGATGTGGCCCAGGAGAAGGATATTATTACGCCTGAGCTGAAGCAGGCAGGCAGTAAGCTAATCTGGCTGCGCACCATGACGGATGAGTATGATATTCCGGTTTACAGCAAGGTGATGGAACAGTATGGGAAGTTTACCCAGGATATTCGAGAGGGAAGGATATTATCTGCATATGCCCTTGACAGACACGGGATCGTGGCCGCAGTCAGCAAGATGGCCTTCGGAAATCGGATGGGCGTGAAGCTTGAGCATAATGTAGACGAGAGAGATCTGTTCGCACCTGCCTTTGGCGATATTATTGCTGAGGTTCCCTCTGAGAAGGTGGGAGAGCTTCGCATTACTTATACGGTGATTGGAGAGGTAACGGATGACGCTTTGTTCTCTTACCGTGATATTGAGATTAGGGTATCTGATGCAGAAGAAGCGTGGAAGGGAACCCTTGAGAAGGTCTTTCCTACGAACTCCAATGCCAAGGGGCAGGAGGTGAAGATTGACAAGGGGCTGTATGAGACGAAGGAGGTCCATATCTGTTCCCATAAGATTGCACAGCCAACCGTATTTATTCCGGTCTTTCCGGGGACGAACTGTGAGTATGACAGTGCGAAGGCATTTGAACGGGCAGGGGCGAAAACTATTGTTCGGGTATTTAGGAATCTGAGTGCAGAGGATATCGTAGACTCTGTGAGTGTCTTTGAGAAGGCCATTGACCAGTCGCAGATTATTATGTTTCCAGGGGGATTTAGTGCAGGTGATGAGCCGGACGGGTCGGCAAAGTTCTTTGCTACGGCGTTCCAGAATGCGAAGATGAAGGAAGCGGTAGAGAGACTTCTGAACGAGCGCGACGGGCTGGTGCTTGGAATCTGTAACGGCTTCCAGACCCTTGTAAAGCTTGGGCTGGTTCCTGGCGGGGAGATTACGGGACAGAATGAAGCGTCTCCGACTCTGACTTATAATACGATTGGACGCCATATCTCTAAGATGGTGTATACGAAGGTGGTGACCAACAAGTCCCCATGGCTTCAGAAGGCAGAGCTTGGCGGCGTCTATACGAATCCGGCGTCCCATGGAGAGGGACGGTTCGTGGCGAATCCGGAGTGGATTGAGAAGTTATTTGCCAATGGACAGGTGGCGACTCAGTATTGTGATCCGGACGGGAATATTACCATGGACGAGGAATGGAATGTCAACGGCTCATACTGTGGGATTGAAGGGATAACCAGTCCGGACGGGCGGGTATTCGGAAAGATGGCTCACTCTGAGAGACGCGCCAGGTCTGTGGCGATGAATATTTATGGGGAACAGGATCTCAAGATATTTGAAGCGGGAGTTGCATATTTTAGGGACTGATGCTGAAAAATAAGGC
Organism: uncultured Dorea sp.; assembly: GCA_910584575.1. GTDB lineage: Bacteria > Bacillota > Clostridia > Lachnospirales > Lachnospiraceae > Sporofaciens. Next base: position 53,242 of record CAJUBG010000009.1, on the reverse strand, counting down.
AGAGAGTAGGATACAGTCTTACTCTTTGCTTTTTTCGTTAGTAATCAGGGATTCTATGATATCATTTAGCAAGACAAATTATAGAGGTGAAAGATTTATGAAAATTAAAAAATTTAATAAAGAAGAAGATTATGATTTAGTAATCAAATTTTTGACAGAAGAATATAAAAGTAATAAAAATATGTTATGTTGGTTACCAGCAAGATTTGATGATTTAATATTTAGAATTGATACTTTGTACCACGATGAAAGGGGATTAAATAAGTCTCAAGACTTTACTTATATTTTTGAAGAGGATAATCATATTATAGGTCTGGTAGTTCCAGATGGAGATTCTTTTAATAGTTGTATTAAATCTGGATATGAAAATATATTTAATCAAATGTTAGATTTAGCAGAAAAAGAATTGCTGCCATTATTTGAAAAAAACGAAGATGGAAGTATAGATTTTTTAGTAATATCACATGATAGTTTAACATATCAAGCAGATGAATTAAAAAAACATATGTTAAAGATGAAGCTGAAGATTACGATAATGTCCAGCATCCGTTAGATACCAATTATATAATTGAACTTCCTAAAGGATATAAACAAGTATTTGGTGAGGACATTGATGATAATATGAAAGCAAAAGCTTGTCATTATGGATTTCATCCAATAGACGATGATGGGATTTTAACTGGCGATTTTAAAGAAGGAAAATTAGCATATCAAGGAAGAAAAAATTCAAGATATTATTTAGATAGTTTTGAAAGTTTAATAGTTACTGAAAAAGGAGATATTTGTACATATTGTTTTTGTTACGTTGATAAAAATACCAGTACAGCATTTATTGAACCAGTATGTACAAGAGAAAAATACAGAAAACAGGGCTTTGCTAAGCAAATGTTGTATAGTGTTATAAATAAATTAAAAGAAATAAATATTGAAAGCTGTTATGTTAATTCTTATGATTGGAGAAGAAAAGTCTATAATGCTGCTGGTTTTACAACAGAAGCTTCCATCGGATTTTGGTATAAAAAAATAGATTGTTAGAAAGAACAAATTAAAAGCGAATCGGATATCTGACTTCGCACATTCTTTCAAAACTGAAACAAGTTTTAAAAGGCAGTTAATTAAATCCCCCCTGACGAGTCTTTGAGAATTATGACGAAATCCCTCTAACGGGGATCGGGATAGCAATACCATCCTATACAAAGTACCTTGATAATCGAATAAAGGCTTTACACAACAATCACCGATTGATATAATGAAAGTACCAAAGTATACGGCACTTATAGAAAGTAGGTGAGAATATGACAGATAAACAATTACGGTATATTAACAGATTAACCGTTTTTGTAAGGAAGTTGCTAAAACTTGTACCGCAAGACAAAAGGGATGAGCTTGAAAATGAATTTGATGCCATCCTCTTAGAAGTCACGGAGCCAAGCGAAAAATCTAATTAATCTAATCAAAAGGTGTAAAGTCTTTTTTGAATTATTAAAGGCTTTGCACTTTTTTAATTCTTCACTGATTGTTCTCCTGGGAAAGAATTGGATGCAATCAGTAAAGGCAAATAGCGGTTATCCATTAGATGATAAAAGGGAATGATTGAAACCTTTCTTAATTATTGGTTTATTATTATGCAGAGTAGGATATAGGTGAAAACCGCGAAGTTACATGAACCCCAATATTCTTTCAAAACTGTAAGATAACTGTAAGCCACCCCAATACTACAATCTCCCGCTATCTGATAAAATAAAACTGACATAACCATCCATCAAAAGAAGGGAGAGACAATACATGAAGGATTATATCCGAGTATGTGATGTAGAAAAATATTACGGCAATGCCTCCAATGTCACGAAGGCAATAGACCGAGTCAGTTTTACCGTAGATGAGGGAGAGTTCGTAGGAGTCATGGGTGCGTCAGGCTCAGGCAAAACCACCCTCCTTAACATGATGTCAACCATTGACCGTGTGACGGCAGGACATATCTGGTACGGTGACACAGACATAGCAGAATTGAGCGAGAACGACCTGGCCCAGTTCCGGAAAGACAATCTTGGCTTCGTATTTCAGGACTACAATCTTCTGGACACGCTGACCATAGAAGAAAATATCATCCTTGCCATGACTCTGCGCAAGGAGGGAAAAAAGGAAATACAGAAAAAATGCGACGAAATGCTCAGGCTTCTTGGCATTACGGATATCAGGACTCAGTTTCCTTATCAAGTATCCGGAGGCCAGAAGCAGAGGTGCGCATGTGCACGGGCGCTGGTGAACCGCCCGCGCCTCATTCTGGCAGACGAGCCGACAGGGGCGTTGGATTCCAGGTCCGCCCAGACCTTATTAGAGACATTTACAGACATGAATCAAAAACTCAAGGCAACCATCCTGATGGTGACCCATGACGCATTTTCCGCGAGCTACTGCAGCCGGATTCTGTTCCTGAAGGACGGCAGAATCTTCCATGAGCTGCTGCGTGGTTCAAAAGCAAGAAGGGACTTCCTGAATGAAATTCTGGATGTGCTTGCCCTGACAGGAGGTGAAATAAGCGATGCTCGGTAAACTTGCTTTTCGGAATGTAAAACGTTCCGCAAGAGATTATCTGGTATATTTTCTCACCATGACCTTTGTAACTGCGCTGATGTTCGCCTTTAACAGTTTGATTTTTACCGAGGATATCGAAGAAATGTTCGGTGTTGCCGGAATGATGATGGCTCTGGTAGGGCTTGCCACATTTTTTATCGTGCTGATTGTGGCATGGCTGATTAATTATATGGTTCGGTTTATGTTGGAGAAGCGAAGCCAGGAATTTGGCATCTATCTTCTCATCGGCATGAAGAAAAAGGAGGTAGCCCGTCTGTATATTCGAGAAAATGCCCTGCTTGGAGTAGCGGCGTTTCTCATTGGAATGGCTCTCGGCGTTCTTTTGCAGCAGGTAATCATGGCGATTCTTTACAGCATGATTCAGATCAAATATGATATCCATATGGAATTCAACGGCTCATGTATCCTGATGACCGTAGGATGCTATGCAGGATGTTACCTCCTCGCGCTTTTCAGAAGCGGCAGGAGATTCCGGAAGATGAATATCCGCGACCTGATGGAAGCACAGAAAAAGAATGAAGAAATAAAAGAGTCTCACGAGCAGTTGAAAAAATGGCTTTTTCCGGCTTCACTTCTGTTTCTTTTGCTCTTTGCGTTATTTATTTTCCTTGGCGGAACACAGGGTGCAGGGCAGGTGTTGTTCTTTCTTGTAGGGCTTGTCCTGGTAATCTATACCTTTTACATCGGCCTTTCCTCCTGGCTGGTCTGCTATATACGCAGAAGGGGAAATGGAATTTACTGCGGACAGAATCTTTTCCTGCTGAGGCAGTTTTCTTCAAAACTAAAGACTATGAGCTTTACCATGGGGACACTAACGGCATTATTTACTGTGGCGTTCCTTGGATGTACGGTAGCGCTGATGTTCAGTGATTATCAGAATAAACTTCTTGAGACGAAATTTCCCTTTGACGTACAGATTTACAGTGATGATACAGAGGATGATTTCAGGGATGAGCTTGAGATTATTGAAGATACGGCAAAAGTCCTGGAGGTCTTTCCTTATCACATCTATGCCAATGTCCCGAAGGAGGTTTTAGAGAAACCAGGAAAAACAAAAGAGGCAGATCAGGGGGCGAATCAAGTAAATGTTTGGCTGAGTACCCATCTCAAGACTTTTGGAGATATGTATCTGAACAAGGATAAAAGCCCGAATTTGAAGAAGATAGAAAAGGATTCCGAAGAAGGAAGCTTTTACTGCCGGTATGATACTTATATGAAATTATCAGATTATAACCGTCTGCGCAGTATGCTTGGATATACAACGGTTTCCCTGAAAGAACAGGAGTATCTCATCCATATCAAAGAACGGCTTCGCAATGAGGTGGAAGCCATGAAGGAGGAGATTACCGTTAAGGGGGATGGAGGAGAGCTTCATTTCGCGGGATATTATACAGAGCCGTTTTCCCAGGACGGGCATAACGGCGGGGATTACGTGATTGTGGTTCCGGATTCGTCTGTTTCGTCCCTCACGCCCTACTATGCAGAGCTGGCTGTGGACCTTGACGGCGAGGCGCCCGTAGGTCTGGGAAAAAAGCTGGATGCTCTGACAGAGCCAGAGGAGTGGGAACTGGAAGAACTTAAGGAGTCCGAAGGGGATGAGGACGAAGAAGCAGAAGATGACACAGATTTCGCAGGCCATAAGGGAATGGAGGGAAATAGCTGCTGCGGCTCCGATACAATCGTCGTGATGTCGGTGACGAATATGGTGCGGGATAATCTGATTCCGGAGATGAAGTACCTGCTGTCCACCCTGATTTTCCCCTGCTTTTACATCGGTCTGGTATTCCTGTGCGTGGCGTTGACAGTCCTGTCCGTCCACCAGCTCAGCGATTCGGCAAAATATAAATTCCGCTATTCGGTGCTTAAGAAAATGGGGTTGAACAGGCGGGAGATTAGTATGGTGATCTTAAAACAGCTTGTATGCTATTACCTGTGCCCCGTACTTCTGGCTTGTGTAATCGGCGGTAGCGTTTCTGTGTTCATGAGTGGAAAGTTTATTTTCTATACAGGGATTCATTCGGCTGTCATGTACTATTTCGGATTGTCATTTTTGTTGTTCTTCGGGATATATGGGCTGTATTTTATCACGACCTATGTGAGCTTCCGGCGAAACGTGGAAGCAGAGCTGTAGATTTTAGACGTCTTGCAAAACGGAGGTAGATTTTGAATGAAAGAGAGAGTTTCGCTGAAAAAAACGGCATCCGCAATGATACTGGCGGTTATAGTCCTGGTACTGGCACAGCTTATAGCGTCGTTTCTGGGAAATAGCCTCGTGTCCCTCGGACTTCCGGTATGGTGCGGAAACGTATGTTATGCGTTGGTGACTGTAACGATTACCCTTGCATCAGTCGCGTTTTTTGGGAAAAAACTTCTTGGGGCATCGGCAAAGGAATGTAAGCTTGGCAGACCATTCGTAAGACCCTTGTGGATTCTGTCGGCATTTGTTATGCCGGCGCTGGTAATCGGGCTTTTACTGTTGACGCCAGGGCACTGGGAAAATGCTGCCACAGGGCAGAATGTGGTTACGTGGAAGCAGGCCGTCGATTATCTGTGCTTTGGATTTGCCGTCGGAATTACGGAAGAAGCGGCGTTCCGCGGGCTGATTATGACGGCGGTAGAGATGCGCTGGGGGCTTAGGGTCGCCATTTGGGTTCCCTCAATCCTGTTCGGCTCTTTACATATTATCGGGAGGAATATGAATTTTTTAAGCATGGTACAGGTGATTGTGGCAGGAGGGATGGTGAGCGTTTTATTTTCACTGGTGACCTATGAAAGCGGCAGCATCTACAGCAGCGCATGGATGCACGGAATCTGGGATATCTTTATGGTTGCAGGCGTACCCCATGTGGGAATAGCGGCAGATTCCCAGGCAATATATAATTACGTGCTGGATACAGAGTCGTTTTTGATTACAGGAGGAGATTTTGGCGTGGAAGCCTCGCTGCCTGCGGTGGCGGTTTACGGAGCCTTTGCGGCGCTGGCATGGTATTGGTGCGGGCGTGATTAAGGAATTGACGATGGAAGCGCTGTAGTAAAAATTGACCAATTACACATATGGGATTGAAAAAGAAAGGAGGGGAATGGTATAATGAGTGAGAAAACGTAATAGAAAAAGGTGAAAGAGTGAGTAAAATGAGAAAACGAAAGAAAAAGATGATTTTAGGTATTGTTGGAGGAAGCATCATTTTAATTGTATTAGCATACGTAGGAGTTGCCGTTTACTTTACCAGCCATTTTTTATTCAATACAGAGATTAATGGGAATGACTTTTCCGGAAAGAGCGTCTCGGAAGCAGACGAATATTTTAAAGAGCAGGTAAAGGACTATACCTTGACTATCAATGATATCAACGGAGGGAAAGAGACCATAAGCAGCGGGGATATCCTCCTTGTATACAATGAAAATGCAGACCTTAGCAGCATTTTAGAAAAGCAGAACGCATTTCTGTGGCCAAAAGCATTTTTCGATAAAAATACTGCTGATGTTACGTTCGACTTGTCCTATGATGATGCAAAACTCCAGGAGAAGGTTAATTCCTTCGGAATCCTGCAGGCAGGGCAGACGCCGGCGCAGTCCGCTTATCCGGCATATGACGGCAGCCAGTTCGTCATTACTCCGGAGGTCTACGGAATCACCGTGACGCCGGAGGCGCTTAAAGAGAAGGCAGCCTCGTTTATTAAGCAGCTTTTGCCGGAGATGAATTTGGCAGAGCAGGACTGTTACGAGACGCCCAGATTTTTCGCCGACTCAGAAGAAGTAAAGCAGGCGTGTGACAAGATGAACGAATACTGTCAGGCAAGTATTACTTATACTATGGATGTTCCTGTGGTAATTGACCGGACGGTGATTTCCACTTGGCTGTCGGTGGATGCAGACATGAATGTAGTTGTGGACGAGAACGCCATAAGGGCATGGTTAGAGCAGTTCGGAGACCAGTATGATACAACAGGGAAGACCAGGACGTTTACCACGCCCACCGGAAAGAGCGCGACGGTGTCCGGAGGAACCTACGGCTGGTCCATCAACGAGGATACAGAGTTTGAAAACATCCGGAATGCGTTGAACAATAAAGAAGTCATTACGAAAGAGCCCGAATACTATATCAGCGGAGTTGCGGCGTCACATTCTATGCCGGATTGGGGCAATACATACGCAGAGGTGGATTTGAGCGCACAGCATATGTGGTATGTTGTGAACGGCGCGGTAGCCCTTGAATCGGACGTCGTGACAGGACTGCCCACGCCTAACAGGGTGACGCCGGAGGGTGTGTACAGTATTGTGGAGAAGAAGCGGGACAAGGTGTTGGTGGGAGAGAAGGATCCCGCAACCGGAAAGCCGGAATATGAGACGCCGGTGAATTACTGGATGCGCATTACCTGGCAGGGAGTGGGCTTCCATGACGCAGGATGGCAGAGCTCTTTTGGCGGCACCCGTAACCAGATTGCCGGTTCCCATGGATGCGTGAATATGCCGGTGGGTAAGGCGGCTGAATTGTACGATATGATTGAGATGGGCACTCCGGTGATTATCCATTATTAGCTTGCTTAAAAATCCCTTGTAATATTCTTAAGCCACTTATAACTCTTATAATGCCGGTACACGAAGGGCAGCTTCACGAATTCATCCAGATAGATTATGAAATACACCCACATGGGAGGAAGCTTCAGGATAAATGCGCTTATGAATCCCAGTGGTACTGCAAAGAACCACATGTCGATAAAGTCGCAGATAAATCCCCACCGCGAATCCCCGCCGGAACGGAAGATTCCGCAGATTACCGTGGAATTCATGGCCTGCCCGATGACCGAGTACATGTTGATATACAGCATAATCCTAAGATATCCCTGTGCCACTGTGGATAAATCCGCCATGTTCATGAAAAGGGGGCGCAAAAGGAGGATCAGGATACCGCCTGCGATTCCGCTTAATAATGTGACCTTGCAGAAGCGGGAGGCGTCCTCCTTTACGCTTTCCGTTTTACCCGCGCCCATGGCTTTGCCGAGAAGAATGGTGCCTGCGTTGGCGATTCCAAAGCAGACGACGGTTCCCAGATTCTTGGCGACGACGGCTACGGCGTTTGCCGCCACGATATCATTTCCCAGATGCCCCATGATGACAGAATACATAGAGAAGGCCACGCCCCAGGATACCTCGTTTCCGAAAGCCGGAAGGGAATAATGGAGGAAGTCCTGGAACAAAAGCTTGTTGTGCCGAAGCAGCAGGGACGGGCGGAAACGGAGGGTCTGAAACCGGCATGCGTCGAACAGGCATATAAGCAGCTCTATGAGGCGGGCGATAGTGGTTGCAAGGGCCACGCCCATGATTCCCATTCTGGGAAGCCCGAACCATCCGAAAATGAACACGGCGTTTAGCACGATATTCAGGCCCAAAGCAGAGCCGTTGGTGAGGGTGGCAAACAGAACCCTCTCAATCGAGCGCATGGTGCACAGGTATACCTGGGAAATGCTCATAAAAAGGTAGGAGATTCCCACAATGCGCAGGTAAGGGATTCCTGTGCGGATTAATTCTGCCTCAGATGTAAAGATTAACATCAAAAGCCTGGGGAAGAAGCAGGCAAGGACAAAAAAGAGGAAGGATACAAGGATGGAAAGCTTCATACCGATTCCCATGATTTTTTCGATGGTTTTGGTATCCTTCTTTCCCCAGTATTGCGCCGCAAGCATCCCGATGCCAGAGGAGATACCGGAGTACACCAGGTTCAGGATAAACATAATCTGACTCGCCAGAGAGCCGGCGGAGAGGGCAGTCTGGCTGACCCATCCAAGCATGATTACATCCGCAGAGCCGACGGCGGTTGTAATCAGGTTCTGGAACACAATGGGGAGTGCAAGGCGGAGCATGTCGCGGTAAAAGGTTGATGGTTTTGTAATGGCTGTATTCATGGGCGCCTCCTGTAATTAATATGAGAAATATTATAGATGATTTTAAAATATTTGTCGTATGATATATTAGGAAAAAATTACGTTATTATGACATTCATAGAGTTGAAAAAGACGTATGAGAATAATAAGGACAGGAATTTATTTCGCAGAGTAAACTACTCTAAGATTTTTTTTCAAATAGCATATCTATTATAACCATCTAAGGTGAATAATTCAATACCCAAATTGCTTTTCAGGTGTTTTTGTAAGCATTTGTCAAGATTTAGGAGTGTAATAAAGGAAACTATACTAGGTATAGCCACTCCATTTACATGAAATTCTTATATTGTCTAAATTCTAAAGTTGTTTTCTGAAAATTTTTTTCAAAGATAATATGAAAATTTTCGCAGAGTAGTTTACTCTGCGAAGGAAGTGATTGAAATCTGGTATCTACTCCATTGCCAAAAACAAAATGAATGGGAAGATTTAGAGGCGTGCAGGCGAAATTTGTCTAGGATTGCCTTGAAAGATGCATTTATCTTTACCTATGACAGGATGCGTAAGTTTAAGGGCGAGTGGCATTTGGAAAGACAGCTTCTATTTCCAGAGTGTGTGTTCCTGGAAAGCGAGGATAAAAGGCGGCTGTCGGAGGAACTGAAAGAATATAAAAAAGCAAAGCTTCTTCCTGTGAGAAAGAGCGAGGAGATGTTTCTGTCGTCTCTATGTGGAAAAGACCATCACCTTGCTATGTCGAGGGGAGTGATTCAGGACGGGATTACCTGGGTTATAGAAGGGCCTCTTAGGGGATGGGAAGATAGCATTTGCAGGATTGACAGACATAAGCGTCTTGCAAGGCTTGCGGCTCCGAAAAGTTTTGCGCCAGAGCTGACAAAAGGGAGTATTTCCGCAGGACTGGAAATCGTAGAGAAGCGTTAATTCAGAGAAATTGAGAAAAAGCAGGGTCATAAAATCCGGCTGTGGTTAGTGCCATGGCAGGATGGGAGTCTGTTATAAAGGCGTACCAGAGTGTATTTTAGTGTTCAGGGCAATTCTGGCTGTGAATATGGCGAAGCACGCCTTAATATAAGAGGTGAAAGTATGTGGTATGTAATTCAAACCCAGACAGGGGGTGAAGAAGAACTGGTAGAGTTAATTGAGAAGATGATTCCCAAAGAGCAATATGAGGAATGTTTCTGTATGAACCGTGAATGTGTCAGAAAAACGGAAAAAGGGTATGTAACATTCCTCCGTCCATTGTTTCCGGCTTATATCTTTGTGGTGACGGACGATCCAGAGGGCTTATTTTTTGAGTTAAAGAGGATTCCCAGACTGACGAAGCTTTTGGGGGATACAGCAGATACATTTTTCAGTGTATCCAGAGAGGAGGAAGAATTTCTGAAAAATGTACAGAATCAGAATCATATCGTGCAGCGTTCACTGGTGGAGGTAGACACAGAAGGAACAATTATAAAAGCAGACGGGGCTGTAGGCGTTTATCTTAAGTATGTGGTGAGGCAAAGGCTTCGGAAGCGGTATGTCTGTGTGGAACAGGAATTTCTGGGGGAGAAGCGGAAGATTTATTTGGGGATTAAACTGAAAGAGGATAGGGATACAGAATGAGAAGGGATGCCCTTCTTATTTTTGTGAAAAAATTTAATAGAAAGAGGAAAAATAAAAATATGAATTATTTGGTAGTAGTTGCTCATCCGGATGACGAGGTTCTGGGCGCAGGCGCAACAATTCATAAACGGATAGAGGACGGGCACAAGGTTGCGGTAGCCATTATGGTTTCGCAGGCTGCTGCCAGGCGGGGCTTATCATCCACGCTATCGAGAGACGAAAGGGAAGCTCTGTCAATGATTGGCGTCGAAAAAACATATCATGCAGATTTCCCTAATATAAAAATGAATACAGTGCCGCATCTTGAAATGGTCCAGTTTATAGAAGGTTGCATTGAAGACTGGAAAGCGGAGGCAATTATCACCCACCATCCTGCGGATACGAATATTGACCATATAGAAACATCCAGAGCAGCTCAGGCTGCTAGCCGTTTGTTTCAAAGACGAGAGCATATACAGCCGTTGAAAGAATTTATGTATATGGAGATTCCTTCCTCTACAGAATGGTCGGTGGATTCCTCCTCCAATCGCTTCACAGCCAATTATTTTGTAGAGACAGGACGTAAAGGGATTGAGTTAAAAATGAAAGCTCTATCCGCATACAAGGGAGTGATGCGCCCCTATCCCCATCCCAGATCCTATGAAGCATTGGAGAGTTTAGCAGCATTTCGCGGCGCGCAATCAGGAAGTAATTATGCGGAGGCATTTGAATGTGTATTTTTTAGAGGATGATATGAAATTCAGGAGAATAAAAAGAATATTTGATTTGGTTTTTGGAATTTTACTCGGTATTATTGCACTTCCCATTTTACTTATAACAAGTATATTTATTTTCATTTGTTCGCCGGAAGCCTCGCCAATCTTCAGACAGGTGCGCATAGGTTACAGGGGAAAAAAGTTTGCGATGATGAAACTCAGGACAATGACGAATCAAAGAGATTCAAAGGGAGAACTGCTTCCGGATGAAGAACGGCTGAAATGGTGGGGGAAATTCATTCGTAAAACAAATATAGACGAATTGACACAAATATTGCATATATTGGCAGGGCAGATGTCGTTCATTGGTCCAAGACCATTACTTCCAAAAGAAATGATGGTGATGACAAAGAAAGAACAGAAAAAGCGTCAGTCAGTGCTGCCTGGTATAGTCGGGTGGGAAAGCGTCAATGAGGAAAAAAGCTCGTCCAGAGCGCAGATGGCACAGTTTGATCTCTACTATGTTGAACATTGGTCTTTACGTCTGGATGCAAAAATATTTTTTATGACAATCTACCGTATATTTTCATTTAGCAGACCAGAGGATTCGTTGCGGGCGCCCCAATTATCAGAGGAAGAAATAAAAAAGGCAGCGGAGAAAGAGGAGAGACAAAAGGTATGAATAATTCATATAACGGACACTTGGTAATCGTCTTTGCATTGGAGCATTATAATCCATTGGGACATATCAGAAGCCTGGGAGAGAACGGCATTAATCCAATTTATATTTCTGTGAAAAGAAAGGGTCCGGTGGCATGCTTAAGCAAATATATTTCTATATGCCATCATGTAGATACTGTTGAAGAAGGATACAGGCTGTTAATCTCCAAATACGGAGATTATGATACGGAACACAGACCTTATGTTATCTTTTCAGACGATAAATCCATAGGCTTTTTTGATTTGCATTTTGACGCAATAAAGGATAGGTTTATTTTCTTTCATGCAGGAAAGCAAGGAAGAATTAACGAATTTATGGATAAACAGAGAATTCTTGAGATTGCGAAAAAGCATGGATTTAAGGTGTTAGATTCATGGGTTGTAAAATTGGGAGAGATTCCCAAAGGAATCGAGTATCCGGTAATTACAAAGGATATTTCCCCCAATTCCGGAAGTTGGAAGTCAGACGTATTCATTTGTGAGAATGAAGAAGAATTAAAAAAAGCGTTTGCCAATATTTCCAGTCCGGTAGTGCAGATTCAGAAATTTATCGATAAGAAAAACGAATATGCAATCGAAGGCTTCACAATTAATAAAGGTTCTCATATGTTAATCGGCTCAACCCTGACATGGAAATATCTTGTAAAAGGATACTACAGCTCGTACCATGATGTGACTATGATGAGGGATTTGGAAATGCGTAAAAAGCTTAACTCATTGTTTGCAGAGATTGGATTTGAGGGCATTTTTGAGGTAGAATTCCTGATTGATCAGGATGATACATATTATTTTCTGGAGGTGAATTTCCGTGCGTCTGCCTGGAATTATTCTTCTGCAGTCGCGGGTATGCCCCTTGCCTATCTTTGGGTTCAATCTATGGAGAATGGATTTATTGCTAAGGACGCTGAGAAAGAATTTGAGGATTTTACAGATATGTCCGAGGTAATTGATTTTGGGAAAAGGGTAGAGGGAGGCATGGTCAGTCTCCCAGAGTGGCTTCGTGATTTTAAAGAAGCGAAAGGAACCTATTATTATAATAAAAATGATATGGCCCCCTTTGAATATTTGTTTACTCATTGGGATGAATATAAGTAAGAGGTAGACGAAATGGAAATCGGCAGTTTCATTGAATTACAGTTTTCAAAAGGAAAAGAGCTTTTTCAGGGTGAAAAGAATATAGCCAGATTAAACAGTGGGCGCGCAGCAATCTGGCACGCCTTTCGTGTGTTTGGCTGTACAGCAATCTGGCTTCCCTATTATCAGTGTCATACGGTATGTGAATTCCTGTTCAGAAAAAAGGTTACGGTAAAGTTTTACCATATTGACCCGTTTTTTGATCCGATTGATTTAACGCCGGATTCCGGTGAAGCGGTTTTGCTTGTAAACTATTTTGGAGTCATGTCCCATCAGAGAATGAAGGAGTTGGCATTGCGATATGAGAATGTCATTATTGACAATTCACAGGCTCTTTTTCATCCTCCAGTGAAAGGATGTATGAATGTATATTCAGCAAGAAAATTTGTCGGCGTTCCAGACGGGGCATATGTGATTGGGAAAGACGCCCATAAATATACAGACGAGTATAAAGAGTCATATTCATCAGACACTTCTCTTTTTTTATTACAGCGTATTGAATACGGATGCGAAGGAAAAACATATCAAACCAGAATGGTGAATGAACAGCGTATTGATACAGAAGACATTATGAAAATGTCAAAATTAACCCGAACTATCCTGGATGGAACAGATTATGACATGATTTGTGAGAAAAGAAGAAAGAATTTTGAATATGTGTCAGAGCTTTTGGAGGGGAAAAATCAGTTCAATCCATGGAGGTATTATTCCATAGACTGCGTACCTATGGTTTATCCGCTTGTGATAGAAGACGACGGTTTATTGCAAAAGCTTTTAGACGAAAAACATTTTCAAGGCCATTGGTGGAGTTATCTTCTGGAGGAAATGGAAGAAAACTGTTTTGAGTATTGGATGTCAAGATATATGATTCCGATTACCATTGATCAGAGATATGGAGAAAAGGAATTGGAATATGTAGCGTCCATTATTTAGTGAGGGAATTAAGGTTATGAGTGTCATTCTAGCTACAGCTTCAAAAGATAATAATTTTTATAATTTCAGAAAAGAGCTGATACTTAGGCTTCATGATATGGGACATGAAGTGATTCTGGTATGTCCGTACGGAAAGAAAATAGATTTTTTTACGCGGCTCGGATGCCGGTTTATTGATATGGATATCGACCGGAGAGGAACAAGCGTGATTAGAGATTTACGGTTAATCTTGTTTTACGGGAAGTTACTCAAAAAGGAGAGACCTGATATCGTCTTGACTTACACTACAAAATGCTCGGTATACTGCGGTTTTCAGTGCGGCAGGAGGAATATTCCCTACATTGTTAATAATGCCGGATTAGTCGAAGCTGATAACAAAAATTCTATTCTGCAAAGAATATTAAGAGTCCTGTACCGGATTGGTTTTTCAAAAGCAAGGTGTATGATGTATCAAAATACACGGGAACGAGATTATGTGAATACGCTTTTAAAAAACAGGGTGTACTATCGTGATATACCAGGCTCAGGCGTCAATTTAGAGGAGTTTACATATAGAGATTATCCTCGGAGGGATGTTTTAATCTTTAATTATGTTGCCAGGATTGTAGAGTTTAAAGGTATCAATGAATTTGTAGAGTGCGCTAAATATATCAAGGCCAGATACCCAGGTACAAGATTTATCGTATACGGAGATTATGATGATGATTCCTATAGAGACAGGATGGAAGGATTAATGGAAGCCGGAATTATTGAATACGGTGGAATTCAGATGGATATGAAACCTTATATAGAGCAGGCAAACGCAGTCATTCATGCAAGCTATTATGAGGGAATGACGAATGTTGTCTTAGAGCACAGCGCGATGGGGAGGCCATGTATTGGTTCGGATATATCCGGAGTCAGAGAAGGAATTGAAGAAGGAAAAACCGGATATCTGTTTGAAGTCAAAAATGTTGAGGCTTTAATAAAAGCAGTAGAGAAATTTATAGGTCTTTCATATGAAGAAAAGGCAAACATGGGGAAGGCTGCACGGTTAAAAATGGAAAAGGAGTTTGACAGAAATATGGTAACTAATATTTATCTTAAAGAAATAGAGAAGATATTAAGGAAGTGATAATGTAAGATGTCTGATAAGCAGAGAAAAATAAAGATTTGGCGTAAGATTAATTTTGCTCTGGAAGCACTGTGCATATGTTACAAGCTGTTGCCTGTAGGGTATATAAAGATAAAATTGCAAAGAAACCGATTTAAAACGGGGTGGATTAGTATGGCTAAAAGATATGCATTATTAAAAAGCTTAGGGATGCGTCATCACATGGGGGGGGTATTTTGTTATACAACCCAATGTGTGTATTTTTAACGCAAATAAATTAACGGTTGGAAGTAACGTATCAATCAATGAGAACTCATATCTTGAATGTAAAGGCAATGTTGAGATAGGCGATGACGTAATGATAGGCCATGGAGTTTCTATCTTATCAAACACTCATAATTATGACAGAATAGCTGTGCCTATGAATGAACAAGGTGAGTCCTCAGAAAAAATAAAAATCGGAAATGATGTATGGATTGGCGCAAAGGCGACAGTGCTTATGGGCGTAACTGTGGGAGATCATTCCATCATAGGGGCGCACGCTCTTGTGAATAAAGATGTTCCGGAATATGCAGTAGTAGGGGGCGTACCTGCAAAAATAATCCGGATGAGAAATTAGATTTTTTTGAGGGAAAAAGAATTCGCCTGCAATTTCCATACATTTGTTTCATATGAGGATACAATAGTATGGAGAACATTAGACTTGTTATATGGGACCTGGACGATACGTTTTGGAAGGGAACAATTTCAGAGGGGGATATCCAGATTCCTAAGAAGCATAAAGAGATAATAGAAACACTTACCGACAGAGGAATCATGAATTCCATATGTTCAAAGAATGATGAAGCTATAGTTAAGAAAATATTATTAGAAGCAGGTTTATGGGATTTATTTGTATTCCCTAAAATCTCATGGAAAAGCAAAGGACCTCAGATTAAGTCAATCATAGAAAGTATGAATCTAAGGCCAGAGACAGTTTTGTTTATAGACGATAATGATACAAATCTTGGAGAAGTTAAATATTATATTTCTAATCTAAATGTTTCAAGTCCGAAAATCATTGACGGAATATTGGACAATCCATATTTTAAAGGAAAGGCGGACTATGATAAAAAAAGATTAAAGCAATATAAGATACTTGAAAAGAGGAGTCAAGATGAAGGAAGGTATCAAGATAATACTGCGTTTTTGAAACAGTCCAATATAAGGGTTGAAATACACAAAGAGGGGCTTCTCAATCATTTGGAAAGACTGCATGAATTAAATCAGAGAACGAATCAGTTAAATTATACGAAAATACGTTTATCAAAGGACGAGATGGCAGATATTATCAATAATCCGAATATAGAAACCGCATATATTACTGTAAAGGACAAATATGGGGATTATGGCATTGTTGGTTTTGCAGCTATCTGCAAAGGTTGTGCAATCCAATTTTATTTTTCATGTAGAACTTTGGGGTTGGGAATCGAACAATGGGTATATTCAGAATTTCATTATCCGAAATTAACAATCCAAGGGGATGTGGCGGCAGAGCTGAAAAAGGATTACAGGCCAGACTGGATTAATCTTGAAAACATACAGAGAAGTCAAAGGGTAGAGAGTAGCAATCAGTCTAAGGTCTTAATCATTGGCGGATGTGATTTAGAACAGGCCGCTTTTTATATTGCGCAGTTATCTATTGAATTGGATACCCAATTTAACTATGTGATTGATAGATGCTTTGACGGGCATCCAGATTCATCTGTCATTATTAGACAGAGTATAGAACTTACAGAGACAGAAAAGAGAAAATTAATTGGTCTCTGTCCTTTTTATGATGAAAATATTTATAAGAACCATATTTTTGATAAAAACTATGATGTTATAATTTATAGTCCGTTAATTGATACGTCCCTTGGGTTATGGCATCATAAACAGAATCCAGAGTTAAAAGTCGTCTATGGAAACAGAGATTTTCCGGAGTTGACTGTATATAGTTATCTTTCGGAGGAACAACTGCGGGAATTTAAGAATACATTTGAATTTGAAGGCGGAATTTCTGCGAATCAGATAAAAGAGAATTTAATGTGGCTGAGAAGGCATATGCCCCAAAAAACAAAGCTTATCCTAGTGAATAGCGGTGAATTTCCGATTAATCAACCGTATGCAGTAAACAGAAATAAGGTTCATAGGGAATTGAATCAGATTTTAGATGAATTCTGTGAAGAAAATAAAGAAACCTATTTACTGGATGTAAGAGGTTACACAAATAGAAACTCCGATTATACTGACAGCATCAATCACTATACAAGGCGAGTGTATTATCTGATGTCAGAAGATATGATTCGCTATCTGAAAGAGTTTCAGTTATTAAAAGATGATAAGCCAAGCAGAGCTGTTATGAATATAAAAATGGACTATAAGGTTGAATTGAAAAAAATTTTGAGAAGATTAGGATTGCTGAATATCGCATATAAAATCAGAGATAGAAAATCATCACAGGTGAAATAGTTATGAAAAAAGTGTTTATGTATGTCAATTTTACCACTTATGATATGACGATAGGAATTTCAAAAAAGATAAGAAGTGAAATTGATACATTGAGAAAAATGGGATATGAAGTCTGGTACTGCGGATATATAAAAAAGGGCGTCGCTATCTTTGGCCCTAACGACAATATCTATGTACAGAAACAATATCATATATCGAATCGTTTATATTTTAGGCTGCGCCGTTTCTTTTTGATACATATCTCCAGCCAATTTCTGAAGCAAGAAAAATTTGATATAGGTTATCTGAGATGGTGCGCGTTTGATCCCCCATATTTAAAAATGTTAAAAAGAATGAAGAATAAGGGCTGCGCTACGATATTAATGGAATCATTGGGATATTTTCCAGGAATCGTAATGCATGGGTTAAACGGGAGATACGAAAAATTTTGGACGGTGTTGAACCAGAAGATTGCCGGCAGATATATAGACCTTGTTCTTACGGAGGGCAATTTTGATTCTATGTGGGGAAAACCGGCAATAGAATTTGGGATGGGGGTTGATGTGGAAAATATTACGAAGCATAGTTATTCTGGGAAAAAGGACGAATATCATTTCATAACTGTTGCCAATGAAACACGATACCATGGATACGACAGATTAATCAAAAGTTTGGACAGGTACTATATGGAAAAGGCTTCTCCGTATATATACATACATTTTGTGGGAGAGATATCGCAAAATACAAAGAGCTTAGTCAATGATAGAATAAAAGATTATATTGTTTTCCATGGAAAACTTTCCGGTGAAGCTTTGGATCATGTATTTGCCGCGTCTAATATTGCCGTTGGTCCGGTTGCCCAGTATAGAGTTGGCGGGAAAAAGGATACGGGACTAAAAACGAAGGAATATTTTGCAAGAGGTATTCCATATTTTTATTCAGGCCATGAAGAAGAAAAACTAAAAAATTTTAAATATATTTATCAAGTCCCTGATGATGACAGTCCGATTGACTTTCGGGAGATTATTCGTTTTTATCAGTCAATAGATGTCAAGTTGGCGTCTAAGGCCATGAGAGAGTATGCGTTAAATCACTATTCATGGAGTGGAAAATACCAGAAAGTATTTGCTTACATGAAGGAAAAGGGGATGAAATATGAATAAAATAATTGAAAAAATTTTTTTCTATAGAGAGAGTAAAGAGTATTTTTGGAAATGCTATTGGAATGCGAAATATGCCCGTGGGGGGGGGGTAAAACTAATTAACAGATTAAAGCTGCACAATTTAAACAACAAGTATGGCTGCGGAATTTCACCAATGACTGAGTTAGAAGCATGTCCCGAATTCCCTCATGGATTATACGGAATCTTTATTTCCAGATATGCAAAAATAGGAAAAAACTGCGTCATATTTCAACAGGTCACGATTGGAAGCAATTCCATTAAAACGTCCGCCTCATATGGCGCGCCGGTGATTGGAGATGATTGCTATATTGGAGCCGGCACAAAGATTATAGGTGGAATAAAAATCGGGAATCATGTGAGAATCGGGGCGAATTGTATTGTGTGTACGGATGTGCCGGACAACAGTACGGTGGTCATGGGAAAGCCCCGAATTATACCCCATGACTATGAATTGGATAATCAGTTTTATGGTGATATATCAAATTAAGTACGAAAATAGGAGAGTAATTTATGAGAGCTTCATTTGTTTTTTCAAGCAGAGCATATAAATACAAAGGAAAATACTATACAGTAAATCTTACGCCGAGTACATTACGCAAACTATATTTTCCTTATTGTGATCAGTTGGTGATGTGTTTAAGAGAGAAGTGTGTTGACCATGTAGACGGGCTTACATATGCAGAAGATAAGGATATATCTTATCAGTGCGCCAAAATAGATGCATCTATTGATTTTTATTTGTTGAAACGTCCGTTGCTTGAAAAAACGATAAAGAAGGTTGTCAGGGAGTCGGATTATGTGATTGCGAGAATGGGGTTAAGCGGAGTTATCGCGGCAAAATACGCCAGGAAATTGCATAAACCCTATGTATGTGAAGTGGTAGGACCTGCTTATCAAAATCTTTTTTTTCATTCCCGTATAGGGAAAATAGCAGCCCCTTATATTGAAAAAATGGTAAAACGGGAGATTCGTAAGGCAAAGTATGTCTGCTATGTTACAGAAAAGACATTACAGAAGCAATACCCTACCAATGGCTATTCTGTTGGGATTTCCGATGTGGAAATCCTGGATTATCATCCTGTAAATTTAGAGAATAGAATCAACAAAATCAAAAATTACAGGCCGGACGAAAGGTTAAAACTTGTCACTTTAGGACCTGTAGATAAAGCTATGAAAGGGCAGATGTATGTAATCCAGGCAATAGCAGAATTAAAGAAAGAAAATTATATTTTTGAATATCATCTGGTTGGCGGAGGGAATCCTGAAAAACTGATAGATTTGGCAAAGCGGCTGGGGGTAGAAGCTCAGTTGGTGTTTGCCGGTACTGTAAATCACGAGAAGGTGTTTGAATATCTAAAGGACATGGATGTCTACATACAGCCCTCCTTGACGGAAGGATTACCCAGAGCGCTGATAGAAGCCATGAGTATTGCCCTGCCCTGCGCGGGTTCAAATGTTGACGGCATACCAGAACTGCTTGAGAGGGAAATGGTCTTTGAGCCAAAGGACGTTCAGGGGATTATGAGAGTCTTAAAAAGTCTCGATAGAGGAACTATGCTTAGAAATGCAGAATTTGGCTTCCGAAAAGCGTTTTATTTTACGGAGGATGAAGCAAGCCGGAGAAGAAAGGAGTTTTGGGAGAATTTTATAAAAGATAATTTTACGAAAGCGTCTGAGGAACAATAAATATGAGCGAAAAAATATTATTTTTGCATAACAGTGAAAAAGATCAGATGTATTATCAGGGAGAATTGCCGGAAAATTATCAGGTAGATACAATATTTAAAAATGGTTCAAATATTAAGAAAGCGATTCAAAGAATATGGTTTCAAAATAAATTCCCGTTTTATAAAGCAATTTCACTGAGCAGTTGGTACAAGAAAGAATTTGATACCATAATCATAGAAATATTACAGAGCAAAAAAGATACGATTGCATTTATCAAGAAACGCTATCCAAAATCCAGAATCATTCTCTGGTATTGGAATACAGTAGAAAGTACAAGAGTATATCCAGATGACCCCATATGCAAAGATTGTGAATTGTGGAGTTTTGATCAAAGGGATTGCGACAGATATGGGATAAAATATAATACACAGTTTTATAACAGGAATATTCATCTTCCAATAGAGAAAGAGACCATAGACGTATTCTTTTTAGGCGCTGATAAGGGAAGGGGCAAACTGCTTGAAGCGCTGAAGGATAGATTAGAAGAACAAGGATTCCGTTGCTTTTTTCATGTGACAGAAGATGGACGCACAGTACAGACGAAGCTCAGCTATAAAAAGGGTATCGCCTATGAGAAAGCACTAAAAATTCTTGCAAAATCCAAAGCAATCCTGGATGTAGGTATCCAGGGACAGCAAGGATTGACCCTTCGGGTGTTAGAGGCTTTATTTTTTTCAAAGAAATTAATTACTACAAACCAAGATATTGCAAATTATGATTTTTATTTGCCGTCTAATATTTTTATATTGAATGATAATATAGAAGGACTTTCCGAATTTATGACACAGCCTTATGAGGAGGTGGCTAAAGATACGATAGATTATTATGAATTTTCAAATTGGATACGAAGATTTGAAAATTGAAGGAGAGGTTTTTTTGACATTTTATACATACACACCAGTGTTAATTATTGGATTAGTTTCAAGTGTGATTTCAGGAATTCTTGATATCACCAGACAGAAGAAATACGCCAAATATGCTTCGCTCATTGCAGTCATATGTATTGTAATTCTCTTTTATGTTTCTCATGGTATTGATGTTTTTTATGATAAAAAGTATTATGACTCTGTCATATCGTTACAGGTATTAGGGATACCAGAAATTTTCAATGAATGGATCTGGGGCTTGATGTGTCTGGTTGGAAATAAGTTAAGATTAGACTTTTTTGTATTTAGGCTTATTATTGTTTTGGGCTTGTTTATTTTGGTATACAATTCAATAATAAAGAAGTATTGCTGCAATTATGGATGGGTTTTACTGGTTTATCTTTCATATTTTCTTTATGTAGACGCCATGCAGCTACAAAATTTTATTGCTATGTGCATTTTTATGATTTCTCTCAAATATGTGATAGACAAGGAAAATGGAAAAAATATCATTAAATTTGTGATCGCATTGGTAATTGCGGCGGAGATTCATAGTGCGTATTGGGTAGCTTTTGTTTATTTGATTTTATTTATAAAGGATAAAAAAACAATCTCAAAATTGCTGATTGGTCTTGAAGTATTATTCATTGGAGTTACATATCTGAATAATAATTATGTCCCTATTATCAGTACAGTGATGTCTTCTGCATCAGATTCAAGGCTTTCCAATTATTCCAGTAGCGCTACGGTGAGATCATGGATTGTTTTTTTGATGTTTTTGATTGTATACACTTTCTGTATCTATCTGATTCATAAAAATAATAAAAAGAAATATGCTTACTACAAAAGAAATTTGGATATAAATCAATTTGAAACGTTCCGAAATAGTAGCGACTTTGTGAATCTGGTTTTATTTATTGATATTATTTCTTTTTTAATTATCCCGATGAATATGATGATCACCCATATGTACCGTCTTATTAGAAATATAGCAATTCTGCAATACCTGTGCATTTTTTCAAATTTTAAATATATGAGAGGCAAAGGCATACAGAAGGCGATTCTCTTAGGCGGAGTCATTATAACGGTAATCGTATGGCGGATTTTTGAATTCCATTATAATACAGATTATGAACAAATGGTAGTTCCTGTATTGAGAGGGTTATATTTCTATGAGTAGTAGAACCGAGAACAGTATTAAAAATATGAAATATGGCGTCTTACTTCAGCTTAGTAATATCATATTGCGTTTTGCTGTAAGAACGGTTTTTGTACGTTCGTTAGGTGTCAAGTATCTTGGGATTGGCAGTGTCTTTAATAATATTTTTAGCATATTGTCGTTGGCAGAGCTTGGTATTGGAACAGCCATTGCCTATGACATGTACAAACCCGTTTCTGTCGGGGATACATACAAAATCAAACAACTGCTGGATTTTTACCGCAAATTTTACTATGGAATCGGCGGATTGATTATAGCCGCAGGAATATGCATCATTCCGTTTTTGGACTGCATTTTGTCTGATATTCAAGATATCAGGCATATAACGCTGATTTTTATATTACATATTGTTTACTCGTCCTCCAGCTATTTTTTTGCACATTATAGGTCATTATTCAGCGCACATCAGCTAGAGAGAATTAATTCTGCAAATACGCTGCTTTTTTCTTACATTCAAACAGGTGGTGAGATTCTGGCATTGGCGCTTACACATAGCTATACTGCATATATGTCCATACAAATTATATGCGCCATACTTAGTAATTATATGATTAGAATGAAGGCAAAGAAAAGGTTCAAGCTGATAAATATGAAAGTCGAGCCATTATCAAGAGATGATATAAAAGGAATTATGTCAAATGCTGTGAATATGCTGTCTATAAAGGTCGGACAAACGGTTATAACATCGACGGATAATCTAGTGATTTCTGTATTTCTTGGCACTGTATTGGTCGGCATTTACGGAAATTACAGTATGATTATTTCCGTCCTTTTAAGCACAACCTTTGTGATTGAAAATTCTGTGGTAGCGAGTATTGGGAATTTATGTACGTCTCATAATTATGTTCAAAAATATTCTGTATTTCAAAAGATAAGGTGCGGTTATTCTTGCTTATATGGAGTCATGTGCAGTTGTCTGGTGGCATTGCTGAATCCTTTTATTGAATTATGGCTTGGGAGAGAATATCTGTTAGATTTTTCTATTACTATTTTGATTGTACTCAATTTTTATTTATTGGGAATCAGGCAGCCATTAGAGGCTTATATCTATGCAGACGGGTTATTCAGGCATTTTAAAATTAAGCCGTGGGTTGAGGCGGCCATTAATTTAACTGTGTCCGTTATGTTAGCTCGAAATCTTGGAATAGCAGGCGTTTTTATGGGAACAGCCATAAGTCATATTTTAACAACCTTCTGGTTTGACGCCTATATCGTATATAGATATTCCTTTGACAAAAAAATTACAGAATATATCCGGATGTATTTCAGAAATTTGATATGGACTATAGTTTCAATTTTTGCTTCATATATACTGTTTCACTATATGTATGCCAGAACCATAATCAGCTTTGTCATATCAGCAACGGCTGTATTTGTTGTCTCCGGCGTTGTCTGTTGTCTTTTTAATTGTAGAAATGAGGAATTTAGAGAATTATTAAAACATTTTTTGAAAGGTAAAAATTGATATGAGAGTAAAACAATTTGTAAAAAGAATTATTTATAGAGAGAGGGCAAGTTCAGAGGATTTGATACGATACTATAGGCGTAAAGGAGTACAGATTGGCGCTTATTGTACGTTCCATGCGCCCAGAACTATTAAGATTGATACGACGCAGCCATTTTTGATTACAATCGGTAATCACGTTGAGATAACAGACCAGGTAAGTATTCTGTGCCATGACTTTGCGTGGAGTACATTTAAGGCAGAAAAAGGAGATATCGTCGGTTCAAACGCCCCTGTACATATCGGGAATAATGTTTTTATCGGAGAAAAAAGTATTATTTTGAAAGGCGTAACTATTGGGGATAACGTTATTATTGGGGCGGGAAGCATCGTCAGTCATGATATTCCGAATAATTCGGTTGCGGCGGGAAATCCTGCAAAGATCATTATGACTTATGAAGAATTCTACGAGAAAAGAAAAAAAGAATATGTTTCGGAGGCAAAAATACTGGCGAAGGAATATGTTAAAAGTACAGGCAAAATTCCTCCCAAAGATATATTCAGAGATTTTTTCCCTCTTTTTTATGTATATCATGAAAATGACCGTATACCTTGCTCATGGCAGAAGATTATTCATTGGGGGGGGGTAAAAATAGAGAGAAAACTATTAAATATTTAATGGAACACGAACCAGTTTATGCTGGCTACGATGATTTCATAAGCGATGCTCTTGGAGATGAAATACATATTATATAATCTTTTTGCATATTTTTGACGCCAGAAATGTCCTGAAGCAGAGCTATATGTTACAGGACGACAAAGAAGATGAAGATTACAATGCGCTGACAGAGATTTCCCTGAGAGCATTTCCCCATATCAAGATGACCTTAGCAGATATTTTTGAAGGTATCGACGACTAACTTACTGCCGGAGGATGTGAAGAACCACATTTTCCGGCAGTTTTTTCTTCTTAAAATCTACCTTTTTCTTTTCCTCCTCATCTGAAAAATATTTTCCGCACCTTACATTGAGAAGTTTTTTTCGTCTATGTATGAGCTGAAATTGGTCTTTAGAGCATCTTCGAGCGTGGGCTCTGAAGGGATACTCTTTGACGATTTCAGTAACCTGCTTTTTATATTTGCAAAAGAAAAAGGAATCTCACAGTATTTGATGATATCAGACGCGCTGCTGATATTACATTCTTTGAGGATTGGCTCAGGACAGGTGAAATGGTAAGCGAACTCGTTGCATTTGTCCGAACAGGCGCAATCATCTGAGAAATGAAACACATTAGGGGTTTCCTTAAGTCTGCCGGACTTAACCAGGTAAATGAGCCTGGCGATGGTCCAGCGAATGTCCGACGGGGAAAGCTTCTCGTCGTACAGGATAATATAATGTCCGGTGGAAGCAACATACAGAGCCATGCCGCTTCCTGCGTTGGAAAAATAGTTTTCCGTAAGCCCCTCCTTTTTTGCTACAAACTGCATGGGAAATATGAAGATAGATGAATTCACAATCCGGCAGAATTCGTCGGAAAGGACGGGAAGGCTGTGTTCGTTAAATTCCAGCAGAGCGTCATAAGCCGCAAATATAATGTATCTGCGTTCTTCATTTGATATCTTTTCTCTTTTGAAAAAACGCATTGATATATGTTACCTTGCTTTCTTGATGTCAAATTTTTGCAGGGCGCGCTCGATTGCGGCCAGATCTTCTTCAGGCAGGGAAGGCATAGGAATTGCCTGCTGCTTCTCCTTTGCAATCTGATATTCCCGATTCAGGATAAAGCCTACGGTGGCCGCGCCCTCCGGAGAATACTGGGAAATAAAACGGTATTTTTGGATGATTGTTTTTTCCGCAGGCGAGTATTCGCCGGTGGATGCGTCCAGAAGATAATTAGGCGTTATATCCAGCGCCTTGCACAGTAATTCGATGGTAGCGGTGTCGGGCCTGTTCTTGTCATTTTCCCAATCGCTGACGGAATTATGCTTTGCGCCGATCTGTTGGGCAAGCTGCCTTTGTGTGAGATTTTTGGATTTTCGGGCGTCTTTGATTTTTGCGCCAAAAGTTAGATTCATGATGTCACCTCCTGATAAAAAGTATAACATTTTATGTCGAAAATGTAAATGAATTTATCCGAAATAATCGAAGTTATAATAATATTTGAAATTTAGGGCAGAATCATGTAGACTAGAAGATAGTTCAAAGGAAGGAGAGAGGACAATGAGAGTAGGAATGGGATACGACGTCCACCGTCTGGTGGAGGACAGAGATTTGATACTGGGCGGTGTCAAGATTCCATATGAGAAAGGGCTTTTGGGCCATTCAGATGCGGACGTGCTTCTCCATGCCATCATGGATGCCTTACTGGGCGGTGCTGCCCTTGGGGATATCGGCAGGCATTTTCCGGACACGGACCCAGAGTATAAAGGAATATCCAGCCTCCGTCTGCTTGCCCATGTGGGAAAGCTGATTGAGGATGAGCTGTATGTAATTGGGAATATTGACGCGACCATCATTGCGCAGCGTCCGAAGATGGCGCCTTATATTGAGCAGATGCGGGCAAATGTAGCCGAGACCCTGAAGCTTAATATCAGCCAGGTGAATATCAAGGCGACCACAGAGGAGGGCTTAGGTTTTACGGGAAGCGGAGAGGGAATCTCGGCCCAGGCGGTTGCGTGTCTTCAGACCATCGAAAATTGCAGCTATGCGGTGGGGCCTGACGAGGGAAGATGCGCAGGGTGCGGCGGGTGTCCCCGTGCAGGAAAGTAATTGTTATGGAGGAAATCAATGGAGATAAGAAAATTGGACAGCTCAGAGCATCAGGACAGCAGGCGGCTCTATGAGACAGTATTTGACGAGGACAGCCCAACCTTTGTGGAATATTATTATACGGAGAAAACCAGGGATAACCAGATTTATGTGGTTGAGGAGGAGGGAGAGCTTCGGGCTATGCTTCATCTGAATCCTTATCGGTTGTATGTGAACGGGAATGAAAAGAACGTAAATTACATTGTTGCGGTTGCGACTCAGAAGGAGTACCGCAAACGGGGATACATGGCGTCTCTCTTAAAAAAGGCTCTTAGGGAGATGTATCGGGCGGGGGAGTCGTTTACCTTCTTAATGCCAGCCTCAGAGAGTATCTATCTGCCGTTTGATTTCAGGACGGTGTATGAACAGACGGGAAAGCTCTATCACAAGGAGGACGTAAAGGAGGACGGTATCACAATCACGGATGCAAAGCCTTCGGACTGTCGGGAGATTTCCGAGTCTGCCAACCGGCATCTGGCAAAAGGATATCAGGTATTTGCCCTTCGGGATGAGGCGTACTACCAAAGGCTGCTTCGGGAATACGAAAGCGACGGCGGAGTGCTTAAGATTTACCGAAAGAACGGGGAAATCGTGGATTGCCGGGGATATTATCCCGAAGAAGAAGAAGGAGAGAAGCCGAAGATTATGGTCAGGATTGTGGACGTCCGGCGGATGCTGATGGCGTTGGGGCTTCAGTCGCTGATTGGGGTGTGCTTCTGTGTGACGGATCCTATGGTGGAGGAAAATAACCGGTGCGTCGTGGTTACGGGAACGGAATTTTCCGGCGTGATGCTGATGGACGGAAAGCCGGAGAATTCGGAAGGGACTATCAATATTGCCGCCCTTGCAAGCCTTATCTTTGGCGCTAAGACGGTGGAGGAGGTCTGTGCGGAGGAAGGAGTTTTTATGTCAAAACGGATGATGGGAGAGCTTAAGAAATTGATTCCCCTGTCTAAGATTTGCTTAAATGAGACTGTCTGACTCATTATCTCATGATAAATCATGTCTTTTTTGGAGGGATACGAGGAAATGAATATTTCCTTGGTATCCCTTCATGATATCTTTAGAATATCTTTAGATTTTCATATCATCCCTCTTAAGATTTTTTGGGTATGATGTATTACATCAAAAGAACACCTGAGAAGCAAAGGAGGAGATTGGCGATGTCAGTTCAGACACTTACACAATATTTTACAGATTATGGAGTTATTTTCGTGTTTGTAATCGTTTTGCTGGAATATATGAACCTTCCGGGATTTCCGGCGGGGGTGATTATGCCGCTGGCGGGTATCTGGGCGGCGAAGGGGGAGATTAGCTTTCCCCTGGTGATGCTTATCTCAGTTGCGGCGGGGCTTATTGGAAGCTGGATATTGTATTTCCTTGGAAGGCTTGGCGGGGATGCGTTTTTCCGGTTTTATGTCAAAAAGTTTCCTAAGCAGAAGGGACTGATTGAGAAGAATATGGAGTCCCTTCGCAAAAGAGGGGCTGTGGGCGTGTTCATTGGAAAGCTGGTGCCCATGATGCGCACGCTGATTTCCATTCCGGCAGGGATGATTTCAATGG
Organism: uncultured Dorea sp.; assembly: GCA_910584575.1. Classification (GTDB taxonomy): domain Bacteria; phylum Bacillota; class Clostridia; order Lachnospirales; family Lachnospiraceae; genus Sporofaciens. The sequence continues at coordinate 25,286 of CAJUBG010000009.1, read as the reverse complement.
ATTTCGGCAGGTATACCATAAGCTCTGTGTTAGGAGTCCTGGTTTGGAACACGGTGTTTATCGGGGCAGGGTATTTTATGGGAGACGCCGCCTTTCAGGTATTTGCATAGAGCTTCGGGAAGATATGGAGGGATGAACGATGGAGGAGATGAGCATGAGAAAAAAGATTTGGAGATATCTGGCTTACGGTTATTTGAAATTATTGGAAAAGACGGTAAGGCTTGAGTGGCTTAATCTGGAAAATTATAAAGGCAATCATGTTGTGGGCTTCTGGCATGAGGACAGCCTGGCCATGAATCTGGTGCTTAGACCGCTTACAAGGGAGGAGGCGGTTTCGGTTCTTGTAACGCCGGACGAGCAGGGAGAGAATATCCGTTATCTTCTGAAACGGTGCGGCGGTGACGCGGTAAAAATCGGTTTTGGGTTCTGCAATGCCGGCACCTTGAAGGAGATTCTGGAAGCCTTGAAGGACCAAAGAAGGAGTGTGGCGATTGCCATGGACGGTCCCTTTGGCCCAAGGCATATTCCGAAGAAATTGACGTATTTCCTTTCGGAGAAAAGCCAGACTGAGCTGGTAGGAATTACGGTGTCTTATTCAAGAGCGATTTCCTTGTCCGGCCAGTGGGATCATTTCCACATACCGCTGCCGTTTTCAAAGGTAACGGTCAGATTTGATAATTATGGCGTGGCGGCGTGCCAGTACCCGCCGCGGATTCGGATGTACCAGGATGAGCGAAAATATAGTATAATAGAGTTATCCTCCGGCGTTGTCCGGCAGGGACAGACGATGTAATTTTTAGTTTTTCGGCATTTATACGGCATAGAAAGGAATAGACAGTAATGGATACGAATCAGATTAACCATGTGTTGGTTGTAGAGGACGATAAAGAGATACGGGAGGGCGTGGAGATATACTTAAGAAGCCAGGGATATGAGGTGTTTCAGGCGGCAGACGGTGTTGAAGGGCTCGCGGTCATTGAGAAGGAGGAGATTCACCTGGCGATTGTGGATGTGATGATGCCCAGGATGGACGGGATTCAGATGACCATTAAGTTAAGGGAGAAGCACGATTTTCCGGTTATTTTCCTATCGGCAAAGTCAGAGGAGGTGGATAAGATTCTGGGGCTCAATATGGGGGCAGACGACTATGTGACCAAGCCTTTTACCCCTATGGAGTTGCTGGCGAGGGTGAATTCTCAGATGCGCAGATATCGGAAGTTTCTGGAAAAGTTAGGCGGTAAGGATAAGGGTGCCAATGTCCATACCATCGGGGGCCTGGAGATTAACGAGGACTCTGTGGAGGCGTTTGTTGACGGGGAAGCTGTGAAGCTGACGCCCATTGAGTATAAGATACTGCTTCTGCTGATGAAGAACCCAGGAAGGGTGTTCTCTGCGGAGGAAATCTACGAACGTGTATGGAATGAACGGGCGGTGAATACGGATACCATCATGGTTCATGTGAGAAATATCCGTGAGAAGATTGAGATCAATCCAAAAGATCCAAAATATTTGAAGGTGGTGTGGGGAGTTGGGTACAAAATTGAAAAACAGCCGTAAATTTACGGTCATTTTAATCATTATGTCAATCGTGATGCCGGCATTTTTTATGATGAACCAATACTGGAACTGGTATGTCAGTTCCGCGACGGTGGAGGAAAATGCGGGTCATGGGGTGGTGGTATCCGAGGAATTTTTAAAGACATTTTTAGATGCGGGCTATATTCTTTACAATACGGAAAACGGGACGGACAAAGATCCGGACGAGGTGAGGGAGGTTCTCCGCCAGAACGGCGGAAAGATGTCGGCTTACGAAAGAATATACCCTTTTCTCGACTATCGTGTGAAGGATGAGAATGGGAAGGACATTGCGAAAAGTACGGCGGACTCTGAAAGGAACGTGACGGAGACGAACCTTTCGTCATTTGCGTTGGGGATGGTGATTACCTATGATGAATATGGCGGTATAGACGTCCAGATAAAGGAAGGAAAATATAAGGCAGAGCAGAGCGTCACCTTTCGGGAGGTCATCAGTGAGTATGATGCTTCAGAATGGGGAGTTGAGACATATACGGAGGATACGGGCGAGTGGGAGTCTGTCTATCTTGAGAAACCGAAGAACCGGACTTATATTTTTGCCATGACAGGGGAAAATCTCCAGGCTTATATTGATACTTATGGTTATACGGGCTATTATGCGACAGAGGCTATGACGAATGTTGTCATTATTATGCTTCTGGTGGTGGCGGTGCTTGCGTGGCTGCTTCCCGCGCTGCCGGTATGGCGCCATAAAGAAATGCGGATTTTGCGGGCACCCTTGGAGGTTGTGGTGATTATTTTCTTTGTTATGATGGAGATTCTGGGTAACAATCTGTGGTGGATTGCCAACAGGTCGATGGGGACGCCGGATATCATTGATTTTCTCATATGGACGGTTGTATTTGCCGTTACGTTCTGGGCGGCGACATGCTTAAGGCAGGTGTATACATTGGGAGTAGGAGTATATTTAAAGGAACATACCTTGTGCGTCCGGTATTGGAAATATATCCGGAGGGCCTGGGAATACGCCACAGGAAAGATTAAGGGATGGATTCATTATTGTTACAGTTTTATGGACCGCATTGATTTAAGCAAGAGGAATAACCGGACTATTTTCAAGATTGTGGCAGTTAATTTTGTTGTCTTAGCGTTGATTTGTACCATGTGGGTCGGCGGGATTTTCCTGCTGGTGATCTATTCTGGGGTTCTGTTCTGGCTGCTTCAGAAGTATTTTAATGAGCTTCAGGACAAATACAGGGTGCTTCTAAGAGCCACCGGAGAGATTGCCAAGGGGAACCTTGAGGTGGAGATTACAGAGGATTTGGGGATTTTCAGTCCGTTTAAGCAGGAGATTCAGAAGATTCAGACAGGATTTAAGAAGGCTGTGGACGAGGAGGTCAAGAGCCAGCGCATGAAGACGGAGTTGATTACCAACGTCTCCCACGATTTAAAGACGCCGCTTACGGCAATTATCACTTATGTGAATCTGCTAAAGGAGGAAAAGGACGAGGAGAAGCGCAAGGCTTTTATTGAGGTGCTTGAGAGAAAGTCCCTTAGGCTTAAGGTGCTGATTGAGGATTTGTTTGAGGTCAGCAAGGCCAGCAGTAAGAATGTGACGCTGAATATTGTGGATGTGGATGTTGTGAATCTGTTCAAGCAGGTGAAGCTTGAGCTGGAGGATAAGATTGCGGCGGCGGATTTGGATTTTAGGTGTAATTATCCGCAGGAAAAGGTGTCAGCCCTTCTGGACAGCCAGAAAACATACCGTGTGTTTGAGAATCTTCTGGTTAATATTGTGAAATACGCCATGCCCCATACGCGGGTCTATATTGAGATTGCGAAGGAGGGCGAGGAGGCGGTTGTCAGGATGAAGAATGTGTCGGCGGCTGAGCTAGATTTTAACACGGAGGAGATTACGGAGAGGTTCGTGCGCGGGGATGCGTCCAGGAATACCGAAGGCTCAGGGCTTGGGCTTGCCATTGTGAAAAGCTTCGTTGAGCTGCAGAAAGGGAAGTTTAAGATTGAGACGGAGGCGGATTTGTTTAAGGTGGAGGTAAGGTTCTGAGTATTGGGGACGCGGCAGATGTGAGGTTTGCCGCGTCCCAAATTGCTACAAAGAGTCTGGCAATGAGAAGATAAGCTTTCAATATGAATTTATGCTAACTGTATAACCTCGGCTTTGACTTCTTCGATTTCTTCGTAAGATAATTCTGGAAAAAATATCTGTATTTCATCTAAAGAAATTTTTCCTTTATTTAACATAAGAATCGCTTTCTCTTTTACCTTATCCTGTGCCGCTTCATAACGCTCACTCTTAATAAAAGACTTCATAATCTGTTCTTCATCAAATAAACTCATCATAATCGTTACAACCTCCTTTTCTCTGTCAAGCAAATATTCACTTAATACATTCCTGTCCTTGCATATGCGGATGGTTTCTGTAACAGCCGTTCTCGTCATTCCATGCAAGTTAGTCTGCTCGTTTAAAACTTTACAGAAAATAATGTATTGATTGATGATATCGTCCTTGCTGCTTTCATAGATAACCTTTGCCCGTACTTCAATATCAATATCTGCGCCTTTAAAAAATTCTTTTGATAAAGATATCTTATCTGGCTTTCGTCCTTTGTTACCTGTAAAGATGATATAAAGTTCTGGCTTCGGCATTTTTACTTTCTTACTTTTGTAGTAGTTTTGACTGGTGCGCTGAAAATATTCGTGATAGCTTTGTGCCAGATAAAGAAAAACTCTTACTAAGATATTCATAGTCCATGTAGACTGAGCCTCTATGAGTATCATTAACTTATTATTGACAATAAAGCCTAAGTCATTATACAGATTGTCAGTTAGTACATTTTCTATTGTTACGTCAGTTAATGAATCTTCGGTCACTGTCAGGTCTTCTGGGTGAAGCGCTTGATACAGCTTTAAGAGATAACTCTTATTTTGGAAAAGGTCTAGGAACACACTGTTTTTGGCGGTACGCTTTGCTTTTATCTCCGACATCTTATCACCTCAGCTTCTTAAAGTTTATGTCAGGATATAAGATATATTATACAGAAAAATACTTGCACTTACAATAAAATTCATAGTAAATTTTAACTATAATCTAATGGTGAATTAAGTTTTGCTTTACGATTGACAAATCCCTCATTTTCGCATATGATATAACGTACATGGCAAAGACGTTGAACGAAAAGAGTAGCAGGTCATGAAACCAACAGAGAGAAGCTGTCGCCGGCTGAAAGCAGCTTTCGGTGAACGGCCTGTAAAGTGCATTCGGGAGTCGATTCGGTGAAAGATATTGGTTTTGCGTAGCCGGATACGGGTTTACACACGTTACGTGTATAGGAGTGGAGGACATTTCCCTTAGGAAGGCCCTCTACAAGAGTGGAACCGCGGAGTGATGCTTCGTCTCTTGATGTTGATTTAAGAGACGGAGTTTTTTTGTTTCTCTCAGAAGAATGGAAAATGGATGAAAATGGAATCATAGTAAGAGGAAGGAGTGGCAGGTCTATATGGGAATACTGTCATATATCAGGCAGGAGATACGGGTGGTGCGGGAGAGGGATCCGGCGATTAAGTCGAATCTGGAGGTTTTTCTGTATCCAAGCTTCAAGGCGATCCTGCATTATCGCCTGGCGCATAAATTATACTTAAAAAAGCATTATTTTCTTGCGCGCTGGATATCCCAGAGAACGGTTCGCAAGACAGGGATTGAGATTCATCCCGGCGCTACCATCGGCAAGGGGCTTTTCATTGACCATGGAAGCGGAGTGATTATCGGGGAGACGGCAGAGCTTGGCGACAATGTGACGCTGTACCAGGGCGTGACCCTTGGCGGTACGGGAAAGGAGAAGGGCAAACGCCATCCCACCCTTGGCGACAACGTCATGGTAAGCGCAGGGGCGAAGGTTTTAGGTTCATTTAAAATCGGAGAGAACTCCAAGATTGGGGCCGGAAGCGTGGTGCTTAAAGAGGTGCCGCCCAACTGTACGGTAGTCGGGGTGCCGGGGCGCATTGTGAAGATGGGAGATCAGAAGATTCCGCGTATGGATATGGACCAGGTACACTTGCCGGATCCCATCAGCAACGATATCCGAGAGCTGCAGGCGGACAATATCAGACTGCATAAGCGCCTCGTACAGATGGAGAAGCGCATGAGGTGTATGAGGACGCAGGAAATTGACGTTCTGGATGAAAAAGAGAAGAAGCAATCAATCAGTATTGAGAAGGAGAAAAAGTAATTATGAAGCTGTACAACACATTATCTAAGAAAAAAGAAGAATTTATTCCGTTGGAGGAGGGAAAGGTCAGGATGTACGTCTGCGGGCCTACGGTTTATAACTTCATCCATATCGGAAACGCAAGGCCCATGATTGTATTTGACACCGTCAGAAGGTACTTTGAGTACAAGGGATATGACGTGAACTATGTGTCAAATTTCACTGACGTGGACGACAAGATTATCAAAAAGGCCATCGAGGAGGGCGTATCTTCAGACGAGATTTCCAAACGTTACATCGCAGAGTGCAAAAAGGATATGGCGGGGATGAACGTAATGCCTGCCACCACCCATCCCCTTGCCACTGAGGAAATCGGCGGAATGATTGAGATGATTGGCACCCTGATTGAGAAGGGCTATGCCTACGAGAAAAACGGCACCGTCTATTTCCGCACCCGCCGGTTTAAGGATTATGGGAAATTATCCCACAAGAATTTAGACGACCTTCGTTCCGGCGAGCGTTCCCTTCTGGTGACCGGAGAGGAGGAGAAGGAGGACCCTCTGGATTTCGTTTTGTGGAAGCCGAAAAAAGAGGGAGAGCCGTCCTGGGAGTCTCCGTGGAGTGACGGGCGGCCAGGCTGGCATATCGAGTGCTCTGAGATGTCGAAGAAGTATTTGGGAGAGCAAATTGACATCCATGCAGGCGGCGAGGATTTAGTGTTCCCTCATCATGAAAATGAGATTGCCCAGAGCGAGGCGGCCAATGGCAAGGAGTTTGCGAAATACTGGATGCATAATGCATTTCTGAATATAGACAACCGCAAGATGAGTAAGTCCCTTGGAAACTTCCGGACAGTCCGTGAGATTAGCGAGCAGTATGACTTGCAGGTATTGCGCTTCTTCATGCTGAGCGCCCATTACAGAAGCCCGCTGAATTTCAGCGCAGAGCTGATGCAGGCTTCTAAGAATGGGTTAGAGCGTATTATCAATGCGGCGGACAGCCTTAAGTTTTTAATGGGAAATGCAAAGTCGGAAGAAATGACAGAGAATGAGAAGGCGGCTTATGCAAAGACAGACGAGTATGTAAAAGCATTTGAAAATGCCATGGAGGATGATTTTAATACGGCTGATGCAGTTGCGTCTGTGTTTGATTTGGTGAAATACAGCAATACAACGGCAGATGCACAAAGCTCGAAGGAATACCTTAAGCTGCTTCTGAATCGTTTGGTAAGCCTTACGGATGTGTTGGGGCTTGTTGTGGACCGGAAAGAAGAAATGCTGGACGATGACATCGAGAAGCTGATTGAAGAACGCCAGGCGGCGCGCAAGGCAAAGGATTTTGCAAGGGCGGATGCGATTCGCGACCAGCTTTTGGAAAAAGGAATCATTCTCAAGGATACGAGAGAGGGTGTGCAATGGAAACGGGCCTAGAGTATATGCAGGAATTATTCGGGATGAAGGAGGTGGATATCAAGGAGTATTCACCTCTTGCCCTTGCGTATATCGGGGACGCTGTCTATGATTTGATTATCCGTTCCCTGGTGCTTGGAGAGGGAAACCGGCAGGTACAGAAGATGCATAAAAGAACCACCTCTATGGTACAGGCATCTGCTCAGGCGCGTATGATCACTGCCCTAAACGACCATCTGTCACCAGATGAGCATGCAGTATACAAGCGGGGCCGCAATGCAAAAAGTTTGTCTCCTGCAAAGAACCAGTCTGTGTCCGACTATCATAAGGCAACCGGTTTCGAGGCATTAATCGGATACCTGTATCTGAAAAAGGAATGGAAAAGGATGTTAGACCTTATAAAAGAGGGGCTGAGAGCGTTGGGGGCTGACGGCCCTTCGCAAAACGACGAGAGAGGTATATGAAAATTAGTATGAGAAACGAAAATGAAAATCTGGTAGAGGGCCGCAATGCCGTGTTGGAGGCGTTCCGGTCAGGAAAAACCATTGATAAGCTTATGGTGCTGGACGGATGCCAGGACGGGCCGGTGAGAACCATTTTGAGAGAGGCGAAGAAGCAGGATACCCTGGTTAAGTTTGTGTCTAAGGAACGTCTGGCACAGATTTCCGAGACGGGAAAGCATCAGGGTGTGATTGCATATATGGCGGCCTATGCCTACGCTGAGGTGGAGGACATGCTAACGCTTGCCCAAAAGAAGGGTGAGGAGCCTTTTCTGATTCTGCTGGATAATATCGAGGACCCGCACAATCTGGGCGCGATTATCCGTACCGCGAACCTGGCGGGGGCCCATGGCGTTATCATCCCAAAGAGACGGGCGGTGGGGCTTACGGCCACGGTGGCAAAGACTTCGGCAGGCGCCCTTAACTATACGCCTGTGGCGAAGGTGACCAATCTGACCAGAACCATGGAGGAGTTGAAAAAAAGGGGCTTGTGGTTCGTGTGCGCGGATATGGGCGGCGAGCAGATGTACCGCCTGAAGCTGACAGGGCCGATTGGTCTGGTTATCGGAAGCGAGGGAGAGGGTGTCAGCAGGCTTGTGAAGGAGAGCTGCGATTTGACTGCCAGTATCCCCATGAAGGGGGATATCGATTCTCTCAACGCGTCTGTGGCAGCAGGCGTTTTGGCCTATGAGGTGGTGCGCCAAAGGCTTATGGCATAGGGGATTAGTTCACAATTAAGAACGGAGACATATATGGCAAACTATGAGCAGATGACGGACGAGCAGTTGATTGGAAAGCTTAGGGAAGGGGATGGGCACATCATTGACTATATTATGGAGAAATATAAGAACCTGGTGCGCAAGGAGGCAAACGCCATGTACCTGCTTGGCGGGGAGAATGATGATTTGATTCAGGAGGGCATGATTGGCCTGTTTAAGGCTGTGCAGGATTATGACACCAAGCAGGAGACTTCCTTTTACAGCTTTGCGAAGCTGTGTATCACCAGGCAGATGTATTCGGCAATCGAGGCGTCCAAACGAAAAAAGCACAGCCCTTTAAATTCCTACATATCTCTCTATGAGTCAAGCGAGGAGCAAGGCTCTTTGATGGAGACAATGGCGGCGGGGCAGGAGAGCAATCCGGAGGAGCTTTTGGTCAGCCGAGAGTATGCTCAGTTGTTGGAGATTAAATTAGAGGAAAGTTTAAGCGACCTGGAGAATCGGGTGCTCTATCTCCATCTTCTGGGGACGGATTATAAGACGATTGCAAGGCTCTTGGATAAGAGCCCGAAGACGATTGACAATGCGCTGCAGAGGATTAAGGGAAAGACGGAGAAGATACTGAGGGCGGAGAAGTGAGTAATTTAATATATTGACAAAAGTAAAACACGTATTATAATAAGTATTATAATACGTGTTTTACTTTGAAAATTATGGAGGCAAGATGAAAAATAATTACACTTACCCTGGACTTATCAAAAGAGAAAATAAAGAAATCATATTAGAATTTATCGACTTTTCAGGGCTGGTGGTATCTGCGGAAAATGAAGATAAGCTTATCGAGGCCGCCCAGGAGGCATTGGCGCTTACTCTCATTGACCTGGTTTCCAGGGGAAAGGAGCCGCCCAGACCCTCCGCGCTGGTGGAAGGCGCTATATATGTGCAAGTGTGGCTGCCGTACTATAGAAATATGGCAAAGGAGGTATATGTGAAGAAGACGGTCACCATACCACAGTGGCTTGACCTGCTTGCCAAGGAAAACAGCGTTAATTTTTCGGCATGTCTGGTAAAAGGCATCAAGAAAGAGCTTGGAATACGATAGAGGAAAAGGAAGGATTGGCAGATGGATAAGATATCACAAAGTCAGTATAATAAGCTGTCAGACAAAGGCAAGATAGACTATCTTACAGAGATTCTGGGCCTTGAGAATGGGACGATTTACGGAAAGGTAGCAGAAAGTACGTTTATGAACATATCTATAGAACTGTATGGCGTAGAGGGAAGAAATACCAACATCTTTAAAGGTGTAAACACTGTCTGGGAAATTCCCTTTAGTCCGAGGGATAATGTTTTTAAAAAAGGGGATTATGTCAGGGGACAGCTTATTCTGGATCCGCAGAAGGGACCGGATATAGTAAATATAGAAAAGATGGAATCCTATGAGGATTTCAGAAACAAATTGACAGACTTGTTAAAGGAAAAATGGAAAAAACAAGGATTTCAATTTTCACCAGGGGATATTGAATGGGTTGACGAAAAGACAGCTATTTCTGCTTCGTGTGCTACAAAGTTTGAAGTATTCATTCAGGACAAAATGAAGAAGGAGGAGAAGAAGTTAAAAGAGCTTCAAAAAAAAGCGGATGCAAAACAGAGCGAGATTGGGAGACTGAAAGCGAGTCAGAAAAAGGAGCGTGCCGCCCTTTTGAGGCTTAAGATACAGAGAAAAGCGGTTGAAACGGAGTATCGAAAGTGTGTGGCGCTTGGGATTATTTCGGAGGAGAAGAATCTGAAAAAAAACAGAAAAGATTATGTCTATCGTACCTATAAGGAGCTTATAAAGGACGTATGGGCATATCTTTGGAGAAAAAAGAATCTGTACTATGAAGAAGCTACGGTAAGATATTTCATGAATGCATTGAGAACACAGCAGCTTATCGTTCTGTGGGGAAGGCCGGGCACAGGTAAGACAAGTCTCCCGCGCGCAGTCGCTGAGGCTCTTGGGGCAGAATGCATACGTATACAGGTACAGTCCAACTGGACAGATAACGAGGATCTTCTGGGATTTTACAATATTGCAGATAAGCGATATTTTTCCACACAGTTTTTGGATGCCCTTTTGGACGCAAGGAAGAATCCTGGACAGTTATATCTTATTCTTCTGGACGAGATGAACCTGTCCAATGTTGAATATTATTTTTCTGAAATGTTAAATGTATTTACCTGGGATGAAGCATACACCCTGCATCTGTATTCCCAAAAGCTTTTGGAAGATGCCAATCAGGATATAGAAAATCGGAAGAAACTGGGAAAAGACACGTTTGAGGATATTGCCATATTAAAGGATTTGGTGAACTATCCCTATGAATTTACGATTCCAGAGAATGTAAGATTTGTCGGCACCTTGAATACTGACGAAACCACAAAAACGATTAGTCCCAAGGTCATTGACAGAAGCTGCCTGATAGAATTGCAGGCAATTTCCCGTGGAACAAAGGAACAGGAAGAAAAAGCATTGCCGAAAGAAATCGCGCTTGACGGCGTTTCCGTGATGGTGGGAGCCGACTGGTTTGAGGTCAGAAGGCTTCAAGGAGACAGCCCTGTTAAAGATTTTGTGGAGGATGTCAGGAATATAAATAAATTGTCTGTATCCAACCGGATTGACTCATATATTGAACAATGGGTTGGATGGGAGGAGGATCATTGTGTAGAATGCGATGAGATTATGCTTGAAAAGATACTACCGATGATAGACATGAGAGATAATACGGAGAACAGGAATGCCATAAAAAGTTTGAAGGATAATATTTTTGTAAAATATGAATGCGAGAAATCCAAACGTAAGTTAGAGCGAATGGAGGAACAGGTGAAAGAGAATCACGGGATGATTCGATATTGGGAGAAATAAGTATGGAAAGGGAAGGCATAGAAGTCGTTCTTGTGTTTGCAAAATATGATTTGAGAGCCGAAGCAGTTGACGGAGAGCTGCCCGTCGTTACTTTGTCTGAGGTAGCCCCCTTGGATTATCCTTTTTTTGTAAAGACCGGCTCATGGTCACAAGGAGGTGAGATTCTCCTTTCTCCCTACTTAAGAGCCAAGATTGATGATGAGTATAAAAATGTGGATATTGCCCTTAAGATGTCAGAAAAGCAATCTGGGTCGGTTGCATTTGTTGAGACTAAGGCGCAGGGCTACAGGTATCAAAAATATGCCGATACTGAGGCAGGGCTTACATACTTTATTCCGCCAAGGCATTGGGCCAAAAATAGGTACAGGGGATTTTATCAGGAAACAATCGGAGGGCATTATAATACCATAGGCAAAGATACAATACAGATTCATTTTACAGACGGCAGAGAAGAATTCATGAATCTGGTATCAAAGAATATGGATGAAGACAAGGATTTTTATAAAGAGCTTGTGTTGGATTTGGTGTCGATGGAACAACAGCTTTGTATCGACGAGAAAAGCTCTATGACTATGGCAATGAGCTGGACCGAAAATTTGTTGAAACAGACGGAGCGTATGGTGGAAAAATTTTGCGATGCCTTTGATATCCTTGAAGAAGATGCCAGGCCTGGCCTTAAGCCATTTTATGTGAAAAAATCTTTTCATATGATAAGGAAAATGTCCTCCAAGGCATTAATTGAGCATAAAATTTTTCATAAAGATAAAGTGACTGCAGTTTCATACAGGGAAGATTTTGATACATTTGAGCACCGTGCCATAAAGACTCATCTTGAGCGTTTGAAAAGCCTGGTCAGAATCCGCAGGGATATGGGAATTCTTGCGCTTAAAAATGAGCAGAAAAGGCTTGAGAATAACCTGGACCTCAGCGATGTTGAGTTAAAAGAGCGAATGAAATATAAAAATGAGGACATGGGATTTTACCAGGAGGCTTTGACCAGCAGAAACCTGCTTGCAGATTTGGACGAAAAACTAGGGGATGAAAAAGAGCTTAATAAAAAATGGACGGAGTTAGAGCTGAAGCTTAATGAGGTGGGGAGAAGACCGCTTATGAAGGCTGTAAAATCGGTGACAACTCCTGCGAAGACCTCGAATCTGTTTGCTTTCCATCCGGCTTATCAGAGAATGTATGATCTGATATTGGCAGATGATGAAAAAATGAAAGGAATCGATTTTTATACTGAGGATATAGAGGATGAATTCCAGGTTGCGAAGCTGTCAGAGCTTTATGAAAAATGGGTTTGCCTTAAATTGGTTCAGATTTTTATCCAGAATTATGGATTTGAACTTCAGAATCATGAAGGGCTGTCAGGCATCGACGGATTGATCGATTATATTCATGATGTATTAAACGGTGGAGAACTTAGCGGCGTATTATTTGCACTGACCGGAAAGGCTGAAGGAAAGCCCATGGATGTCAAGATCTGGTATGAGCGTAAAATTAAAATAGACAGAAAGAAGCTTAAGGCGGATAAAATATTTGCCCCTAGAAAGAATGGGAAAAATCCCAACGCCATGTATGAGAAGTCGTCTCTTACACCGGATATTATCATGAAAATAGAGACGTGCGGGAAAGTTGGCGTGTACGTATTGGATGCCAAATACAAGGGAAACCAACTATATGATGGTATGCAGGAGCTCTGTGAAGTAGCGTTTCAAAAATATATATGGGAGATGGGGCATGGGGTTGATATGAGCCAGGAATTTGGATTAAATCGCCCTCCGAAGGACTGTATTGACGGCTCTTTTATTATCCATGGCAGTACGGATACCATAGCCCCTGCAGAAATTAGCCTTGATGATAAAAAAGTACAGGTAACCTATGATCCCAACAGCTATCTTGGGGCATATCCGGATGAACTTGCAGACAGGCTGTGGCTGCCCAAGTGCAGAGAAAATAATTGGAGGGTATCAGAATCTGGATTCCTTGACTGGGTCACATGGAAAAGTGGAAATGACAATCATGAGAACCGGCTGGGAATTGTGGCAGCGAATCCAAAGATGAATAATCTGCCATATCTTATTCGGATGATTATGGAGCAGACGTTCGGTCTATATAGAGCCAGGTGCTGGATATGCGGAAGCGACGTAAATATTGCAGCTAAAAATACAGGGAGAGGAAATTATAAATATCATATTACCTGTACGAATAAAGAATGTGGGAAGTTTACGGTTGAAACACACTGCGGGAATTACAGGTGTCCTTCCCATAAAAAAGAGATTAAAATAGGAAAACATGTGGAAAATTATCTTGGACAATGGGTAGGAAAAGACAAAAAAGCGTGTTGGAATGTTTCCTGCCCGAAATGCAGGCAGCTTGCACCGGGTTCGGATTCGGTAGAGGAGGATGAAGAACTTCCCTTTGTTTAAGCCTATTTGGGTAACGGAAAACCGGACTATCTCTCAAGAGACAGTCCGGTTAATTTTTCGAGATGTCTTACAACACCGATTGGAATATCCTGTCTGCCGTAATCCGTGATAACCACGGCCTTTTCGCAGCCGGGTTTTTTATATTGGCGGCTATTCCCTAAGGTCCGGATTAAAATCCAGCCGTTTCTGGTGATGATGTTCTCGACCTGTCTGAAATCCATATGCAGCCTCCTTTGTTCTTTTATTGACAGTAACATAGGGGATTCATATGGATAATTTTATTATAAGTAGAATGGAGAGGAACGTCAAGAAAAGAAGACAGAATTTTACTATTTTAGGATTGACATTAATACAACACGTGTTATAATACGTATTATAAAACGGTTGAAAGGAAATAGACGAAGAAAATAGACGGAGGGAATTAAGATGGCGGATAAGAAAAAAATACTGGTGAAAGCGCCTGTAAAGATTGAATATTTGAACAATGAGGTCAGTGAAAAGGTTACATATTTGAAGCTGCCCGCAGACTTTGAACAATATTCTCTGAAGGAGGATATCAAAAAGGGCGGGGTACAGTTCCATGAGATTGCAAGGCTAACCCAAAAGAAAAGGATTTCCAGGGTGGTTTCCCTGTCAGCAGATTCCTCAGAAATGGGGCTTATGGCCATCACCTACCTGGCAATGCACCTGAAGGAAAGGAGAATTTACGAGGATGAGATGTTTTTTGATTGTGACGATGCATTTAAAGATGGAAGGGAATGGCATGAGTCAAGGATGAAGATACCGGTTATCCCGATTTCTGAGATTGCAGATTTTCTAAGAGACGATACCATACCATTTGGAAATGAAGGCTTCATGATGGCGCAGGCGCAGAACAAGAGTAAGCATCAGCCATATTGGCGCTCCTGCCGCAAAGAGTCCATATGTATTGTCATCGAAAAGGATAGTGCCAGCTTCGGATGCATGGATATACTCAACCTGTTTGCAAAGAACCGAAACGTATTCGTACTGTTCCTTGAAAATGAAGGCACAGGATTTATGGATAATTTACCCTTTGAAAGTATGGATACAGCACATTTCCTTGCCCTGCAGAATAATTTCATCCTGTCCTATGCGGCGGATGCGGCAAATGTATCCTTCGGTAAAAGTGACAGGCAGGTTTATTATAAAAATATATTGAAGCAGAACCTAAGCCAGAGAGGAATTAAGGTAAAGAGGGGCTTTTCTTATGAGCGTGTAGTCAACCTTGCCAACTCGGTGGATAAGAAAGCTGTATGTGAAATGATGGATAAGATAATCGAATATGCGCTTAAGGATGTGGAGGGGTTGGAAAACGTTGTCTTCCAGAACAGCGACTTTGATTTTGTAGATCATTTCATGAGGGAGAATTCGGATAAAAATACAGGGACAGACGGCAGAAAGCTTATGGAAACCAATCTGGTAGGAATCCAGGATATCAAACAGCAGGTGTATGACGTGATAAATGTCATGAAATATAATAAAATGCGAAGCCAAATGAACATAGGCGGCAGCCATTATCACAATGTACATGTCATGCTTGGCGCGCCGGGAACTGCAAAGACGACGGTTGCAAAGTATATGGGAATGATGATGTTTGACGAAAAGCTTCTTCCGGATAACCGATTTATCTGTATCAACGGTGCAGAGCTCAAAGGAATGTATGTAGGACATTCGGCGCCAAAGACGAAGGCGTTGTTTGAAAAATATGACGTGATTATTATTGATGAGGCATATTCGATTGTTGAGTCTGACGGAAGGACGGACAGCTTCGGCAATGAGGCAATCGCACAGTTGATCATAGAGCTTGAGAAGCATTCTACGGACAAACTGATTATATTTGCCGGTTATGGAGGGAAAAAGGTTACTGAGAAGGATAACCGGATGCAGGCATTTATGGATGCGAATCCGGGAATAAAGAGCAGAATCACTTCTACTTTCTATTTTGATTCCTATTCCGCAGAGGAGATGGCTCAGATCTTTTTGAGGATTGCGAAAATCAGCAATTACAAGACGCAGCCAGAGACAGAGCTCGTTGTAAGAGATTTTTTTGAGAAAAGAGTCGGTGACAAGGATTTTGGAAATGGCAGGGAGGCGAGGTCTCTGCTCGAAAATGCTGTGCTGTTCGCAGCCAGAAGAATCATGGCACAGAAGAAGAACTCCTATACGGAAAGTGAGCTTATGACCCTTACGTTAGACGATATAAAGGCGGCGGCCAAAAGGATGGAGCAGGGCTTTGGGATGAAACAGAGGAATCGTCAGCAGATTGGCTTTTCTAAGAAGGCGATGGACGGTTGCACTGTCTAATCAGGTATGCTATACTGTTTATCAGCGCAAAAAGCGGCTATACTATATCTTAGGAGTGTTTCTAAATATGTCAATGATTGCAGATGAAATAAAAAACCAGATAAAAAAACGGAGGACCTTCGCCATCATCTCCCATCCGGATGCCGGAAAGACAACCCTGACGGAGAAGTTCCTATTATATGGGGGCGCAATCAACTTAGCGGGAAGCGTCAAAGGCAAGGCAACCGCCCGCCATGCGGTATCAGACTGGATGGAGATTGAGAAGGAGAGGGGGATCTCCGTCACCTCGTCGGTACTGCAGTTTAACTACAATGGATACTGCATCAACATCCTGGATACGCCGGGGCATCAGGATTTCTCGGAGGATACCTACCGGACGCTGATGGCGGCGGATTCTGCCGTCATGGTAATCGACGCGTCCAAAGGCGTGGAGGCCCAGACCAGGAAGCTGTTTAAGGTATGCACCATGCGCCATATCCCCATTTTTACATTTATCAATAAGATGGACAGGGAGGCAATGGATACCTTCGAGCTTCTGGACGACATTGAGAATGAGCTTGGCATCGCCACCTGTCCGGTGAACTGGCCCATAGGCTCAGGCAAAGAATTTAAGGGAGTCTATGACCGTAATACGAGGAAGGTAGAGCTGTTTTCAGATACCCACAAGGGAACGACGCAAGGGGAGGTAAAGAAAATTGCCATCGATGACCCGTCGCTTAAGGCATGGGTAACGGATGCGCAGCTAACACAGCTAGAGGAGGAGATTGAATTACAGGACGGCGCGGGCGCCGAGTTTGACCAGGAGTTGGTGAGCAAGGGAGAGCTTTCTCCTGTATTCTTTGGCTCAGCCCTTACTAATTTCGGCGTGGAGACCTTCCTTTTGCATTTTCTTCGTATGACAACGCCGCCTCTGCCGCGGACCTGTGACCAGGGGGCAATAGACCCTATGGAGGAGAAGGATTTCTCCGCCTTTGTTTTCAAGATTCAGGCCAATATGAACAAGGCTCACAGGGACAGAATCGCTTTTATGAGAATCTGTTCAGGGGAGTTTGAGGCGGGAATGGACGTGTACCACATCCAGGGAGGCAAAAAGGTGCGTCTCTCCCAACCGCAGCAGATGATGGCAAGCGAGCGCAAGATGATAGACAAAGCCTACGGAGGGGATATTATCGGTGTGTTTGATCCGGGGATTTTCTCTATCGGAGATACCCTGACCACTTCCGCGAAGCGTTTTGCCTACGAAGGAATCCCCACCTTCGCGCCAGAGCACTTTGCAAGAGTACGCCAGGTAGATACCATGAAGCGCAAGCAGTTCATCAAAGGAATCAACCAGATTGCCCAGGAGGGTGCAATCCAGATTTTCCAGGAGTTCAACACAGGCATGGAGGAGATTATCGTGGGCGTGGTAGGCGTCCTTCAGTTTGATGTTCTAAAGTACCGTCTGGAAAATGAATACAATGTGGATATCCGTCTGGATAACCTGCCTTATGAGTATATCCGTTGGATTGAGAATACGGACATTGATTTAGACAAGCTGACAGGGACCTCTGATATGAAGAAGGTTAAGGACTTAAAGGGAAGGCCGCTGCTTTTGTTTGTCAATGACTGGAGTATCCGTATGACCGTAGAGCGAAACGAAGGGCTTAGGCTGTCTGAATTTGGAAGATAGAGGGGAAATTTTCAAAGGTCTACTTTGCAAATCCCTGTAAATTTGATATAATGACAAGAAGTGTATACTAAAATAGGAGGTTTCAGAAGATATGAGCAAAGAAGAACGTAACACATATACCATACAGACTGATGAGAATCTGGGAGAAGTGAAGATTGCGGACGAGGTGGTAGCCATCATTGCAGGGCTTGCAGCCATGGAGGTGGAGGGCGTTTCCTCAATGACAGGCAATGCCACGAGAGAGCTGGTGAGCAAGTTTGGAATGAAGTCTTTGTCAAAAGGCGTGAAGGTTGACGTACTGGATGGAATCGTTACCGTTTCCCTGGTATTGAACCTGTGCTATGGGTACAGCATCAAGGACACCACCCAGAGAGTCCAGGAGAAGGTTAAGGCTGCCATCGAGAACATGACGGGGCTTGAGGTTGCCGACGTTAATATCCGTGTTGCCGGAGTGGATATGCCGGAGGAAGCATAAGTGAAAAGGTCAGAGTTAAGAGAACATATCTTTAAGATGGTGTTTGGGATTGAATTTCGTCCCGCGGATGAGATGCCTGAGCAGTTGGGGCTCTATTTTGAGCAGCTTGAGAATCCCCGCGAGCAGGATCTTGACTATATCCGGCAGAAGGCCCAGAGGGTTGCCGAGAAGGCGGGGGAGATTGACGCCCTTTTGAATACCCACACCACGGGATGGAAGACCAGCCGTATGAACAAGGTGGATCTGTCCATTCTTCGTCTTGCCGTGTACGAGATGAAGTGGGACGAGGAGGTTCCGGTGGGTGTTGCCATTGACGAGGCGGTAGAGCTTGCCAAGAAGTACAGCAGCGATGAAGGTCCGGCTTTCATTAATGCTGTGCTTGCGAAGCTGGTGTCTTAAGCCTTTGCAAAGGAGATTTATGGCAAAGAGTATATATACAGTAAAACAGGTTAATGCTTATATTAAGAATATGTTTACCCAGGATTATATGCTGAACCGTATCTACGTCAAGGGCGAAGTGTCTAACTTAAAGTACCACACATCAGGACATATATATTTTTCACTGAAGGATGAGTCCGGAACGATTGCCTGCGTTATGTTTGCCGGGCAGCGGGGCGGGCTCTCTTTTCGTCTCAGCGACGGACAGCAGGTGGTGGTGCTTGGAGGGGTGAACGTATACGAGAGAAGCGGCTCTTACCAGCTCTATGCGCGGGAGATTCGTCAGGATGGGGACGGGGCTCTCTATGAGCGTTTTCAGATGTTGAAAAAGGAACTGGAAGAAATGGGAATGTTCGCGCCGGAATACAAGAAGCCTATTCCGGCATATGCCAGACGGATTGGCGTCGTGACGGCGCCCAACGGCGCCGCCGTGCGGGATATCATGAATATAGCCGCGCGCAGGAATCCTTATGTCCAGCTCATCCTGTATCCGGCCCAGGTACAGGGGGAGGGCGCCAAGGAGAGCATTGTGCGGGGAATCCGCATGTTAGAAGCCGCGCAGGTGGATGTGATGATCGTAGGACGGGGCGGAGGCTCTATCGAGGATCTGTGGGCTTTTAACGAGGAGGAGGTGGCGCGGGCAATCTTCGACTGTCAGATTCCCATTATCTCGGCGGTGGGACACGAGACGGACACCACCATTGCGGACTATGCGGCGGATCTTCGGGCGCCTACGCCGTCTGCGGCGGCTGAGCTGGCAGTTTATGATTATCGCCAGACACAGATGCGTATGCAGGAATATGGGCTTTCATTAAACCGCCTGCTCTCTCAAAAGGTCGCCATGAACCGCTTAAGGCTTAGAGACTGTCAGACCAGGCTTAAATATCTGCACCCACGCTACAAGCTGCAGGTGCACAGGCAGCGTTTGGATGATTTGGAGGACCGCCTCCGTAAACAGATGGAAAGGCGGCTTACGGACAGCCGGCACAGGCTTGCACTCTGCATGAGAGCGATGAAGGGGCTCTCTCCCATAGAAAAGCTGAACCAGGGATATTCCTATGTGGAGGGAGAGAAGCATAAAGTAATCAAAAGGGTGGGACAGGTAAAAACGGGGGACGATTTGTCTGTCTATGTAACGGACGGCGTGATTCACGTAAATGTGAAGGACAGCTTGGGCTATTCCAAAGGTGAATTAGCACAATTGCATATATTGACAGAGTAAGCAGGGGTAAAGTACCGGAAAGAAAGGCAGGAGATCGGGTATGCCGAAGAAGGCAGAAAAGCAGGAAGGGGCGAGCCTTGAGGAGTTATTCGTCCAGTTAGAGGAGGTAATCCGTAAGATGGAGGGAGAGGACGTATCTCTGGAGGATTCCTTTCAGCTCTATCACAGAGGAATGGATGCGCTGAAGCAATGCAGCGAACGGATTGACGAAGTGGAAAAGAAGATGCTGATTTTAGATGAAGAAGGTGGGACACATGAATTCTGACAATGATTTTCAGGTTCAGATGAAGCAGAAGGTACAGAAAATTGAAGGAATCCTTCAGGAATACCTTCCCAGACAGAAGGGTTATCAGAGTGTGATTATGGAGGCAATGGGGTATAGCCTTATGGCGGGAGGCAAGCGGCTGCGTCCCATGCTGATGCAGGAGACGTTTTATCTGTATAACGGTACGTCAAGGTCGCTTAGGGCGTTTATGGCTGCCATTGAGATGATACATACCTATTCTCTGGTTCATGACGATCTGCCGGCCATGGATAATGACGAATACCGGCGGGGGCGCAAGACCACCCATGTTGTCTATGGGGAGGATATGGGGATTCTTACGGGGGACGCATTGCTCAACTATGCCTTTGAGACGGCTTTTAAAGCGTTTGTGACCGATCCTGAGGACAGCCTTGCCATCGGAAGGGCGCTTACAGTCCTTGGAAATAAGGCGGGAATCTACGGAATGATCGGCGGCCAGGTCATTGATGTGAAGGAGACAGGGCACGAGGTTTCCAGTGAGGTGCTGGATACCATTTACCGGCTCAAGACGGCTGCGTTAATTGAAGCGTCCATGATGATCGGGGCAATCCTTGGCGGCGCGTCTGAGGAGGAGGTCCGCAAAGTCGAAAAGATTGCCGGATATGTGGGAGTAGCGTTCCAGATTCAGGACGACATTCTGGATGTGACCAGTACCAGGGAGGTCTTAGGCAAGCCGATCCACAGTGATGAGAAGAATGAGAAGACAACATATGTTACCCTGATGGGGATTCCAGAGGCAGAAAAGGAAGTAAAGAGGCTGTCTAACGAGGCCATCCGCCTTCTTCACGAGCTGTCGGGAGAGAATGCATTTCTGGAGAAGCTGTTACTCCAACTGATCCACAGGGACAGATAGAGAGGGGACGGACTATGTTAGAGAGGATACAAAAGGAAAACGATATCAAGGCCCTAATGCCCGAAGAACTTCCTGAACTGGCGGAGGAGATTCGTGAGTTTCTCATTGAGAAGATCAGCAAAAGCGGGGGACATCTTGCGTCGAATCTGGGAGTGGTTGAGCTTACCATGGCCATGCATCTGGTCTTTGACCTTCCCAAAGATAAGATTATCTGGGATGTGGGGCACCAGTCTTACACCCATAAGCTTCTGACCGGAAGGAAGGAGGGCTTTGACGATCTGCGCAAATACGGGGGAATGAGTGGTTTCCCCAAGAGAAAAGAGAGTGCATGCGACGCGTTTGATACAGGCCACAGCTCTACGTCTATCTCGGCGGGGCTTGGCTATGTGAAAGCCAGGGATTTAAGAGGCGAGGATTACAGCGTGGTTTCCGTAATCGGGGACGGCTCACTCACCGGAGGGATGGCCTACGAGGCGCTGAATAATGCATCCACATTGGATACTAATTTTATTATTGTTCTGAATGATAATAACATGTCGATTTCCGAAAATGTGGGCGGCATGTCCAAATATCTTGCGAGGCTTCGGACTGCGGACTTCTATACCGGTTTAAAGAAGGGTGTCACGACTGCCCTGAATAAGATTCCCGTGGTGGGAGATTCCATGATTCGGAAGATGCGAAAGACCAAGAGCAGTATTAAACAGCTTGTGGTGCCGGGAATGTTTTTTGAGGATATGGGGATTACCTATCTGGGACCGATTCCGGGCCATAATATTCCGGTGCTGTGCCGCGCCCTTCGGGAGGCTCGCAGGATGGACGAGCCGGTGCTTCTCCATGTCATGACAGAGAAGGGGAAGGGATATGCGCCGGCGGAGAAGCATCCGGACAAGTTCCACGGGATCGGGCCGTTTCAGATTGAGACGGGAGAACCGGAGACTGCTAAGAAGAAGGACAGTTATACGGATGTATTTGGCAAGGTGCTCTGTGACGAGGCGAGAAAGCGTCCGGAGATTGTGGCGATAACTGCGGCTATGGCGGACGGGACAGGGCTTTCCAGGTTTCGGCAGCTTTACCCTAAGAGGTTTTTTGACGTGGGGATTGCGGAGGCTCACGGGGTCACCTTTGCGGCGGGGCTTGCGGCAGGAGGGGTTCATCCCGTATTTGCCGTGTATTCCTCATTTTTGCAGCGGGCCTATGACCAGATGATTCATGATGTGGCTCTCCAGAAGCTTCCGGTGGTGCTGGCGGTTGACAGGGCCGGTCTGGTGGGAAGCGACGGCGAGACTCATCAGGGGATTTTCGATTTGTCTTATCTTAGCAGTATCCCCAATATGACGGTTATGTCTCCGAAAAATAAATGGGAGTTGGCGGATATGCTCAGGTTTGCCCTCACGTACCATGGCCCCATTGCCCTGCGTTATCCAAGAGGGGAAGCCTATGACGGATATGGGGAATTTCGTGAGCCTGTGGTTTACGGCAGGAGTGAGATGATATACCAGGAGGCAGAGATTGCCATCTTAAGCGTAGGCCATATGTTCGAGGCGGCGGCAGAGGTGAGGGTGCGGCTTAAAGAGCAGGGATATGGCTGTACCCTGATTAACGCCCGATTTGTCAAGCCGATTGACGAGGATATGATTGAGGAATTGTGCAAAAACCACAGGCTGATTGCCACGGTGGAGGAGAATGTGCAGACCGGAGGCTTCGGAGAACATGTGATGGAGTATGTGAACCGAAAATGCCGGAACATACGGGTGCTACCGCTGGCTCTCCCTGATGATTATGTAGAGCATGGAAGTATTAAGGCGCTCAGAAAAGAGACGGGGCTGGACGTAGAGACAATGACAAAGAAGATAATAGAGGCTTACTGCCAACAGATTGGCAGAGAAGATTGTGAGTGACTATGAAGGAACGTTTAGATGTATTACTGGTAAAAAGGAATCTGGCAGCTTCCCGCGAGAAGGCCAAGGCAATCATCATGTCCGGCAATGTCTTTGTGGACGGACAGCGGGAGGATAAAGCCGGCGCATCCTTTCCGGAGGAGTGCGCCATCGAGGTGCGGGGCAATTCCCTTCCCTATGTCAGCCGCGGCGGCCTTAAGCTTGAGAAGGCGCTTAAGAATTTTGACGTGGACGTAAAGGGTAAGGTCTGTACGGACGTAGGCGCATCTACGGGCGGATTTACGGACTGCATGTTAAAGAACGGCGCTAAGAAGGTCTATGCCATTGATGTGGGGAGAGGGCAGCTTGACTGGGGGCTTAGGCAGGATGAACGGGTTGTCTGTATGGAAAAGACCAACATCCGTTATGTAACGCCTGATGAGCTTGGAGAGCCGGTGGACTTTTCCTCTGTGGATGTTTCGTTTATCTCACTCTCCAAGGTGCTTCCTGCAATCCATGGATATCTTCGCGATAAGGGACAGGTGGTTGTTCTTATTAAACCCCAGTTTGAGGCAGGGCGCAATAAGGTGGGGAAGAAGGGCGTTGTCCGTGAAAAGAGTACCCATGTGGAGGTGATTGAGGCGGTATTCGGATATGCCGTCAGTACAGGGTTTGACGTCCTGGAAATTGATTTTTCTCCGATTCGCGGGCCTGAGGGGAATATCGAGTACCTGATGCATCTCATGAAATGCGAAGAAGGACAGGGGCGCATTGCAGAGACGGTGGACATTTTGCAGGTCACAGACAGGGCATTTGATACGCTGGCCAAGGGTCAGTAGAACGTTTTTAAAGGAACAAGAAATGATGGACAGATTTTTAATTGTTACGAATGACGGAAAGGATACAGAGCAGACCGTGACCAGGAAGGTAACGGAACTTCTTGAGGCGGCGGGAAAGATATGTATCTTATGCCGGAAAGACGAGAATAAGAAGATTATCAAGTCTTCTGTGCCGGAAAAGGTGGACTGTGCCATTGTAATCGGCGGGGACGGAAGCCTGATTGAAGTGGCAAGGCTGTTCTGGGAGAAGGAAATCCCCATCCTTGGCGTCAATATGGGAACCTTAGGGTATCTGACCGAGGTGGAGGTGGGCGGTATCGACGGGGCAGTCAGCCAGCTCATTTCGGGAGACTATTGTTTGGAGAAGCGGATGATGCTTAAGGGGATTTTTGAGGACGGCAGATCGGACGTATCCCTTAATGATATTGTGGTGTCCAGGAAAGGTGAGCTGCATATCATACATTTCCGTCTATATGTCAATGGAGAGCTTCTCAATGACTATGAGGCGGACGGAGTAGTTCTTTCCACGCCTACGGGCTCTACGGCGTACAACCTGTCGGCAGGCGGCCCCATCGTTGAGCCTACGGCATCCCTCATTGTCATTACGCCGATCTGTTCCCATGCGCTGAATACCAGGAGTATTGTGTTGTCCTCTGAGGATGAGATTGTGATTGAGATTGGCCCAGGGCGCAATGGCTCTAAGGAGGAGGTATATGTGGCGTTTGACGGGTCGGACGCCGTATCTCTTAAGACGGGCGACAGGGTGATGGTGCGAAGGTCGGACGCCTCCACTACCATGATTAAGCTGAGCAAGGTCAGCTTTCTGGAAACATTACGCGGGAAGATGAAAGGAAATTGACGCCATGAAGGGAAACAGACATGCGAAGATCATTGAACTGATCCACAAGAACAATATCGAGACTCAGGAGGAATTGGCGGACTATCTGCACCGGGAGGGCTTTAATGTGACCCAGGCCACGGTATCCAGGGATATCCGTGATTTGAAGCTGACTAAGATTCCGGGGCAGAATGGGAAACAGCGGTATGTGATTCATCAGAATGAAAGTTTTCTCAACGAGAAATATATTCGGGTGCTGAAGGATGGATTTGTCTCAATGGATATGGCACAGAATATCCTGGTCATCAAGACGGTATCCGGAATGGCCATGGCGGTATGCGCGGCCATAGACGCCATGAAGTGGGGCGAGGTCGTGGGGAGTATTGCCGGCGACGACACCATTATGTGCGCCATCCGGACTGTGGAGGACACGGCAAAGGTGATGGATAAGATTGGCAGGATAGTCTTATAGGAGGCGGTATGTTACAGAATTTACATGTGAAAAATCTGGCATTGATTGATGAGATCGAGGTAGAGTTTGCGGATGGGCTTAACATTCTGACCGGAGAAACCGGAGCAGGTAAATCGATTATCCTGGGTTCTGTGAATCTTGCCCTGGGCGGAAGATATTCGAAGGATATCTTAAGGCAGGGGGCGGATTACGGTCTGGTGGAACTGACCTTTCTGGTAGAGAACGAGCAGCAGATTCATAAGCTTCAGGA
>CAJUBG010000008.1 GCA_910584575.1 uncultured Dorea sp. | reverse complement strand
TTATTTATTTTCAGAGAGGAGATAACAAATGCCACAGATTATACCAATTAAAGATTTAAAAAACACTTCCGAGATTTCCGATATGTGCCATAGGTCAGACGAACCTATTTATATTACGAAAAATGGCTATGGAGATATGGTTATTATGGGCATGGAGGTTTATGAGAACACCATGCGCCAGCTTGCAGTATATAGGGACATTGAAGTGTCAGAGTGGCAAATAGAAACTGGACATGTAAGGGATGCCCGAATAGCTTTGGCAGAAATGAGGAAAAAATATGGCTTATAATTTAAGTGTTACAGAACGCGCGGAGGAACTGCTTGATAATATTTTACATCACTTGATTTATCAGTTTAAAAACAAACAGGCTGCTAAACATTTACTGGATGAAATAGAACATATATATAACCGTCTTGAGGAAAATCCTCTACAATTTCCCATTTGCAGAGATACATATTTGGCAAAAAGAGGCTATCGGGAGGCTGTTACAAGGCAGATGGATTATGTTATTGTATTTAGTATTAATTTGGATGTTGTGAATATAGCTGGAATCTTCCATCAACTGGAAAATTATCAGATGAAATTGTAATAATACTAGCCTATATCCTCCTCACAAAAATAGGGCGGAAAACCCGCCCCACTGTATTGACTAATTTTTCTGCTCGCTCTCCTGCGCCGCCTTCTTCCATGGACGTTCCTTCCCAAGCCATCCCTTCTCCTTCCAGTAAGTGACATCAGGAAGGTTCCTCCCGTTCTGCTGCATACGTCTCATAATATAGAACAAAATCTTCGTCTTTAACGCCGGAGTCACAGACGCGGTATCCCTAGTAAGCTTAAGCGCAAGCTGATCCACATCATTCACAATCTTCTCCTTAACAGACATCTGTACATCCTCCCACCGCACCGCAGCCACGGCAATCCCATATGTATAGATTCTCGCCACACCCCAGAAGAACAGGCTGCTCTTAATATCCTTGAGTGTGGATTTCATGCCGCCTCCTGCACCGGTAGTGATGCACACGGCCTGCTTGCTAAACATACTCTCCTCTGGCCTATGCACCATAAAACGATATCCGTAATGATCCAGCAGAACCTTTAAGGCCCCTGTCACATGGAGTACATGCACCGGCGACGTAAATACCAGCAGGTCCGCCTCGTCGATCATCCGTGTCACCCGCTTCATATACATCAGATAATCCGGACACTTCTTCTCACTTTCCATAATACAGACAGCGCACCCACGGCAGTATTCCGGCATATCCTTCGGAAGAAATAACTCAATGACCTGATCTTCTTCCCTCGCAATCTTCTCAATCACCATCTTTCCGATATGATAGCTTGAGCCGTGTCTCATGGTGCCATTAATCATCAGTATCTTCATCTTGTTCTCCCTTCTCCTCTTTTACGTATCTATCGAATGTGGTCAGACGCTATGGAACATGTCCAAACCCACAGAATTTGCTCGTATTTGATTTTATTATACCATTTTCCGTATAAAAATGGTATGGTTTTCACAGATAAATTTGCGGAAGCTGAAAATCCTTCAAGGCTTTCTACCGCCAAACAATGCGCGGCATCTGCGAATACTGATATATAACCACCGCTATCCACCCGATTCCGGAGGCTAAGGCAACCGAAGCCAGCCCCATTTTCCCAATAAGCAGATAAGAAAAAATAACCCGAATAGAAATATGCAGCACGGTTCCCACCACAGGTATGCCTGCCAGCCCCATACCGCGGTACAATCCTACGAAGGAGTTTCCAATAAAACAAAACAGATAAAATACTGCTATCGTCCTCATATATGCTTCCACATTCAACGCTAACGTATCTGATGCCTCACCCATAAACAGAGTAATGGCAGCAGGCGTAAACAAAACCATAAGAAAAGACAGGAAAATACTAAGAAACACCATCATTCTGAAACCTTTTCTAAATCCCTGTCTCACTCTCCCGTCTTTGCCGGCTCCCCTGTTCTGCGCAGTAAAAACAGAAATTGCCATACTGCCGCTGTCTCCGAAGGAATTGGCAAATCCCTCAATCCGCATAGCCAGCGTATATGCTGATATCATCTCCGTGCCGCCAGTATTCACCACTCCCTGTACAAATAGCTTTCCAATATAAAGGCTGGATTGATGAAGGGCAGAAACCACTCCCAGGTTTACGGTCTTACGCAGCAGCCTGCCGTCAAACCCCATATCCTTACGGCCAAACAGCAGATAAGGATGCCTCATCTTCATATATGCAAGGCAAGCCGCCGAAGCAAATATCTGTGAAATGACGGTTGCCAATGCCGCGCCAGCAATTCCGGCGTTAAGACAGACAACGAAAAACCCGTCCAGACAAAAGTTTAAAACCATTGAAAATACAAGCACCCAAAGGGGAGTCTTCACATCCCCGACAGCCCGTAGTACAGCCGTCGTCCAATTATAGATAAAAGCTGCCGGCAGACCTGCGTAGATAACCAGCAAATACTCGCGCGCGAATATTTTCACATCCCCAGGAGTCTGGAGGATATTAAGCAGCAAATCCAAGGTCAGTCCCCCCACGATACCCATACCCACGGCGGCAAAGCAGCCAGAGGAAAAAGACAGGAAGCTCTCTTTTTTCAATCCGCTTCGGTTCTTCTCACCATATAATTCCGCAAATATGATTGAAATCCCATTGCATCCGCCGTTTATTACAAAAATAAATAAATTCATGATGTTTCCGGCCACACCCGCAGCCGCAAAGGCAGTATGGCTGATATACCTGCCTATAATAAAAGAGTCAGCCATATTGTAGAACTGTTGAAAAATATTTCCCAATATAAGCGGCGCGGCAAGCAGGGCAAGCTGATTTCCAATCCCCCCTCTCGTAATCTCAAAATTCTTCGTATCTCTCATTTATTTTCACCTCTCTGCAATTTTACTCTACGCCATATCATAAGTATTGTAAAATGTTTATTTAATCCTTATAATATAACTAAAACTTTATATTAAAGAGGTAAACAGTAATGACACATCTGGAAATAGAAGCATTTTTTGAAATTGTAAAAGCAGGCTCAATATCCTTCGCCGCACAGAACCTTTACGTCACTCAGCCAGCCTTAAGCCGCCGAATCAAGACTTTAGAGAGCGAATTAGGCTACTCGCTGTTTTCAAGAAGAAAGGGGCAAAGGAACATCGAACTAACTCCCAAAGGCGAAGCCTTTGTTTCCATTGCCCGAAAATGGCTGAATATCTGGCAAGAAGCCCAGGAGTTGAACAACTTAGAGCACTCCGGCATACTGAACATTGCTTCCGTGGGAAGTGTAAGCAGTTATATCCTCCCCCATGTTTTTCAAAGCCTCTCAGAAATACCGGAGAGTGAAATCCGTATCTGCTTCCACAATTACCACTCATTTGAAGCCTACCAGTATACAGCAAAGGGCCTGATTGATATCGCGCTGATTTCGGACGATATTTATTATAAGGGCGTCGAAACCATCCCTGCATTTCAGGAACGGATGGTGTTCGTATCCAATAACAGCGCTCAATATCCTGAAGCCGTCCATCCCAAACTACTTGACCCACGACAGGAAATCCGGCTTCCATGGAATCCGGAGTATGACGCATGGCATGATTTTTGGTTCAAGTCCGC
Organism: uncultured Dorea sp.; assembly: GCA_910584575.1. Taxonomy (GTDB): domain Bacteria; phylum Bacillota; class Clostridia; order Lachnospirales; family Lachnospiraceae; genus Sporofaciens. The sequence continues at coordinate 80,319 of CAJUBG010000008.1, read as the reverse complement.
CCCTGACTACAGGGTTTCTTTAGACCAAATGAATCTCTTGGAGTATGTTCTTTCCTGGAAACATACATGGGCAATCGTACCCGCGTCCGTAGCTTTTCAACTGTCCTCCTATCCCTTCCTCTCCATCCGCCAAATGGAAGCCCCTCCGCCGGACAGAATTATTTATTATCTAAAAAGCAGTAACAGAAAAGCCAGGCAAATCAATTATTTTCTGGCAGCCCTTCATAACGAACTGGAAAAGCTTCCTGACGTGGTATCTTATTTATATTAACGGAAAGTAAACTTGACATCACAGCGACTCTTGGTTATACTAACTATATGGAAAATATACTTTACATTTTATACTCTATTGCCTAAGGAGGGGAACAGCCATGACAACCAAAAAGAAAAAACAAATCCTAATCCTCGTCGGAATTCCCATGCATGCCATAGCCTTTATGATAAAATGCCTCCACATCTTCGACAGAGAGCCAGCCACCCTCTGCCTGACGCTCATCCAATACACAGGCATGCTTTTATTCCTGAATGGAATCCACTACTTCGGGACCACCTACCAGTACGAGAAATATCCAGAAGAAAGCCGGCAGACCGTCATCGACCAGAATGATGAGCGCACCAGAACCATCCATGACCTGGCCAAAGCCCGTTCATTTGACATTATCACCTATGTACTGATTCTTCTGCCCTTCCTTCTCATCGAGGCAAAGGCTGGTTTGACGGGAATCCTCTGTGCTTTCGCGGCGTTAATCATATTAGGGGGCTCCTATGGGTACTATTATAGAAAATTCTCCAAAGAAATGTAAAATTTTATACAGAAAACGGGGCTGTCCTTTGACAGCCCCCAAGATTATAATCTCTTTGCAATCGCCTTGATAAACTCCTCGCTGTTCAACACAGTGGGATTCTCAATGGATGTAATCAGCGCAAGGTCCTTGGTCATTTCCCCATTTTCAATCGTATCAATGGTAGCCTTCTCAAGCCTGTCCGCAAATTCCATCAACTCCTGGTTCCCGTCAAGCTCTCCGCGCTTCCTAAGCGCGCCTGTCCAGGCAAATATAGTCGCCACAGAGTTGGTAGACGTCTCCTCTCCCTTAAGATGCTTGTAATAATGCCGCTGTACCGTCCCGTGAGCCGCCTCATACTCGTAATATCCGTCCGGAGACACTAAAACAGAGGTCATCATGGCAAGTGAGCCAAAGGCAGAAGAAACCATATCGCTCATCACGTCGCCGTCATAATTCTTACATGCCCAGATATACCCGCCTTCCGACTTCATAACACGGGCCACGGCGTCGTCAATCAAGGTATAGAAATACGTAATCCCTGCTTCCTTAAACTTTTCCTGATACTCCGCGTCAAAAATATCCTGGAAAATATCTTTAAACGTATGGTCATACTTTTTGGAAATGGTATCCTTGGTGGCAAACCAGAGATCCTGTTTGATATCCAGGGCATAGTTAAAACAGCTTCTGGCAAAGCTCTCAATGGACTCATTCACATTATGCATCCCCTGTACAATCCCTGGGCCGTCAAACTCATGCACCAGCTCTCTTTTCTCTTTGCCGTCACTGGCTGTATACAAAAGCTCTACCTTGCCGGCAGCCGGAATCTTCATTTCAGACCCTTTGTACACATCCCCGTAAGCATGCCTTGCAATAGTAATGGGCTTCCTCCAATTCCGTACACACGGCTCGATTCCCTTGACCACAATGGGCGCACGGAAAACCGTCCCATCCAGAATTGCCCGAATCGTCCCGTTAGGGCTTTTCCACATTTCCTTCAAATCATACTCCGTCATACGGGCCGCATTGGGGGTGATGGTGGCACATTTCACGGCAACCTTGTACTTCTTGGTGGCATTTGCCGAATCAATCGTCACCTGGTCGTCCGTCTCATTCCTGTGCTCAAGCCCCAGGTCATAATACTCTGTATTCAATTCAATAAACGGCTCTAACAGATGGTCTTTAATCATCTTCCATAAGATACGTGTCATCTCGTCGCCGTCCATCTCTACGATTGGTGTTGTCATCTTAATCTTTGCCATGTTAAAATACCTCCTGATTTTTTATTTTTATTTCCTGCTCTGCCAGATGCAGATTCTCCATCACATTTAAAATGTGCCGGTTGGCAAGCTTCCCTGCCATCTCGCCGTCATGCTTCTTAATGGCCTCCAGAATCTCCCTGTGCTCATTGATAGACTTCTTTGCCCGATCCTTTTCACCCACTGACATAGCCCTGGCCATCTGGACATATTTGTGAAAATCCGACAGCACATGCTCAAGAATCCTGCTGTTGGAAGCCTCGTACAAAATCTTATGGAACTTCCCGTCAAGCTCTGTCACCTGCTCAGCCTGCCCCTCATTCTTCTTACGCAAATGGAATTCCGACAAAAGCAATACCTCCTCAAGCTCCTCAATCTGCTTCTCCGTAATATGCTCAGTCGCCCACCTTGCGCACATTCCCTCCAACATGGAACGAATCTGATATATATCTGCCACATCCTTGCGGGAAATACCGGTCACATAAGCGCCTTTATTGGGAATAATCGTCACCAGCCCCTCTAACTCCAACTGCCTGAGCGCCTCCCTCACCGGAGTCCTGCTTACTCCCAACTCCTCTCCGATGGTAATCTCCCGCAGTTCATCCCCCTCCTGATAGACTCCGGACAGGATGTCCTCCCGTAGCCTGCGGAACACCCTGCCCCTCAATGAATGGTCTTGATATTCTTCCATCCTTTGTTCTTCCTTCTCTCCTATTTCTTGCTAAATGAAATTTTACGCCTCGTCAGGCATTAGACTACATCCTAACTGCTTTCTTGCGTCCTCAATCACATAAAGCAGCTCATCGTCTGTCAGAACCGTCACCCGTCCCTCCTCATACTCCTTGTCTACCCAAGCCTTCACCATGGCGACCAGCTCTGTATTCTTATCCACCTGCTTATCCTCCGGCAAGTGGAAATAGGTATTAATCCAATGGGCAATCCCCGCAAGTCCGGACGTATTGGACACGGCCACAAGGGGCGGGCGGTTTAGGAACTTATCTGTATCAAATACATTATAAATTTCTTCATTCTTAAGCAGCCCGTCCGCATGGATTCCTGCCCTTGTCACGTTAAAATTCCTTCCCACAAACGGTGTCCTTGAGGGCACCCTGTATCCAATCTCCTTCTCATAATACTCTGCCAGTTCCGTAATCACAGTGGTATCCATACCGTCTAACGTTCCCCGAAGCTGCGCGTACTCAAACACCATGGCCTCAAGGGGCGTATTGCCTGTACGCTCGCCAATTCCGAACAGAGAGCAGTTCACCCCGCTTGCACCGTAGAGCCATGCCGTCGTAGAATTGCTGACCGCCTTATAGAAATCATTGTGGCCATGGAACTCAATCAGTTCACTGGGAACTCCTGCATGGACGCGGATTCCGTATATAATCCCCGGAACCGACCTTGGTATCACAGCCCCCGGATAATTTACCCCGTATCCCATGGTATCGCAGACACGGACCTTCACCGGAATCTGGTATTCCTCCTTAAGCTTCATTAATTCCAGACAGAAGGGAATCACAAAACCGTAGATATCCGACCTTGTAATATCCTCCAGATGGCATCTGGGGCTCACTCCTGTCTCCAGGCACTCACGGACCACTGACAGATAATGCTCCATACATTCCCGTCTCGTCATCTTTAATTTATAAAAGATATGATAGTCTGAGCAGCTAACCAGGATGCCAGTCTCCTTCATCCCAATCTCTTTTACCAGTTCAAAATCCTTCTTACTGGCACGGATCCAACTGGTGACCTCAGGAAATTCATACCCCTTCTCCATACACTGATATACCGCATCCCGATCCTTCTTACTATATAGGAAGAATTCGCACTGGCGAAGCTTCCCCTTTGGCCCACCAAGCCTGTGGAAATACTCATAGAGCTTCACAATCTGCTCTGTGCTGTAAGGCGCTCTCGACTGCTGGCCGTCCCGAAACGTGGTATCCGTAATCCAGATATCATCCGGCATACTGTGGGGCACGATACGGTCATTAAACGCAATCTTTGGAATCTCGTCATAACGAAACAGATTCCTAAATACGTTGGGCTTCTTAACATCCACCAGGGGATACATATGCTCCTCCAACTGCAAAAGATTGCTGTGTTTGTCTAGGTATACTTTCCTGTTTTCCATAGATGTCCTCTCCTTCGTGTCATATCTTGTCATTTAGCCTAATCTATTAACGTGTATCATTGTATACAATTATACATTTTTTGTCAAGAGAAATATTTCCAGATTTTTGGATATTTTGCCTATTGATTATTTTGTAATTTAGGTTATAATAAATAGCAAGAAATAAAATAACAGGCTCACTTGCTGAGGGAATCATATCGGCTGATCCGGGCACTCCCCTGTTAAAAAAATAATCGTGAACGACTGCCGATGACAGAGTTCTTGGTTTTCCAAGAGCTCTGTTCTACTTATAATATAAGGAGTATTTATGAATATCACAGAGATACAACAATGTGCCGATTTTTTTCGACATAATTATTTACAGACTTTCTATCTGCTTATCACCTATAATGGAAAAAGTTTTATTCTAATCGGAGAAAAATCCAATTTTCCACATTTGATGGGAATACCTAAAAATACCTACAAATCTCATGGATATAACAATCCCAGAACCTTATTCAATGACATCATCAACAGGAATTCCATTCACACCTCCATCGTCCCTAACCATATATCCACAACCTCTAAAATGTATAAAAAGGCTCTAAATTTTCAAAAGAGCACCGATTTATTCTGGCGGAATAAAGGTCCTCTCGCCATTCACTACCAGCCCATTTTCAGCAAAACAAAACTTAACAACGTGGATGTACTGCTGACTGACATTATGGCTGGTTATATGCTTGGATGGGTTTTTCATACAAGAATTCCTGTCAATAAAGATATCAATATCGAAAAATATTGTATTTGCACCTGGATTGATGAAAGCGGAGGAACTGTTCAAGGGAAAGAGAAATATATGCCTGGACAAGATGTTGAATTAATACGCTATATTTTCTCCTTTGATTCAAATTCTAAATTGAAAAGTAAAAAAGAATATTCATACGACTACGAACAGAAAAAATCTATTCTATATTCATGTGAACGAAATAACAGCAATCTACTCATAGATCACATAAATTCACATTTCTATATCAAGATAGCTATCGAGAATAAAATCCACTGTAAAATAAATGGTATGCAATATTAAGCAAGCGTTTTCACAAAATTGCCACCGGAGGGCATACACTAACCGACGCCCTCCGGCCAAACAATCTATAATACACCAGATTTAATACAGCTTCGCCCCAATCTCCCTTGGTCGAAAGCCCTCATCCTCCAAAGCCTTCATAATCTCATTCTTATGTTCAGTACCGAACGCCTCCATCGTAATACGAAGCTCCACAGCCGCATTCCGGTTCGTGCTTACAAACTGATTATGCTCAAGCTTAATTACATTCCCCTGAGCATCCGCAATGGTAGCCGCAACCCTCACAAGCTCGCCCGGCTTATCCGGCAGCAGCACAGACACAGAGAAGATTCTGTCACGCTGAATCAAACCATGCTGTACAATCGACGACATGGTAATTACATCCATATTACCGCCGCTTAAAATCGCCACAGCCTTCTTTCCCTTCAGGTCAAGCTGCTTTAACGCCGCAACCGTCAAAAGCCCTGAATTCTCCACCACCATCTTATGATTCTCCACCAAGTCAAGGAACGCGCCGATCAGCTCGTCATCCTCCACCGTCAGCATCCGGTCAATATTCTCCTGAGCATAAGGGAAAATCTTCTCGCCCACCCGCTTAACCGCAGTACCGTCCGCAATGGTATTGGCGCTGTCAAGGGTAACCGGCTCCCCTGAGGCAAGAGCCGTTGTCATACTCGCCGCCTGGGAAGGCTCTACTCCGATGACCTGAATCTTCGGATTCAGCATCTTAGCAAGGGTAGAAACCCCCGTAATCAGTCCGCCCCCGCCCACAGGCGCAAGAATATAGTCAACAGTAGGCAATTCCTGGACGATCTCCATGGCAATGGTGCCTTGTCCGGTAGCAATATCCGGATCGTCGAAGGGATGGACAAAGGTATATCCCTTTTCTTCCGCCAGCTTAACCGCATACTCACAGGCATCGTCATAGACATCCCCATAGAGAATCACCTCCGCGCCATAATTCTTTGTACGGTTCACCTTAATCAGCGGCGTAACCGTAGGCATGACAATAATCACCTTACAGCCAAACTTCTGCGCCGCATAAGCAACGCCCTGGGCATGGTTCCCTGCTGATGCGGTAATCAGCCCCTTGGCACGCGCCTCCTCACTCATGGTACTAATCTTATAATAAGCGCCCCGCACCTTATAAGCGCCCGTCTCCTGCATATTCTCCGGCTTCAGATAAATCCTGCCGCCCGTCTCCTGGCTCAGATATTCACTGTACACTAATTTCGTGGGATTCGTGACTTTCTTTACAAGCTCGCTGGCCTGCTCAAATTTTTCAAGCGTAAACATATTTTCTTCCTCCTACTTAAAAGTCAAACTTAAGAATTCTCTCCTTCTTCCCCGTCCCCAGACGTAAACAACGCCCGAACGAACGTATCCGCATCAAACTTCTGCAAATCGTCGATGGACTCCCCGACGCCGATATATTTTACAGGAATCCCAAGCTCAGCATGGATTGCCACGGCAATGCCGCCCTTCGCCGTCCCGTCCATCTTCGTCAGCACAATTCCCGTAATATCCGCAACCTCGTTAAACTCCTTGGCCTGCTGCAATGCATTCTGACCCGTAGTCGCATCTAATACCACCAAAGTCTCCCGAAAGGCTTCCGGAAACTCTCTGTCAATAATCCGGTTCATCTTCTTTAATTCTTCCATCAGGTTCTTTTTATTATGAAGCCTGCCTGCCGTATCGCACAAGAGCACGTCCGCATGCCTTGCCTTGGCAGAAGCCACCGCGTCGTAGACCACGGAAGCCGGATCCGAGCCCTCCTGTCCGCCGATTAAGTCTGCCTGGGCGCGGTTTGCCCACTCCTTAAGCTGCTCGCCTGCCGCCGCCCGAAAGGTATCCGCCGCTGCAAGCACCACCTTTTTATTCTGGGCCTTGAGCTTCCCTGCAAGCTTCCCAATGGTAGTCGTCTTTCCAACGCCGTTTACCCCGATTACCAGAACCACCGACGTCTTTTCCTCGAATTCATAGGCCGTCTCGCCTACGTCCATCTGCTCCTTGATACTCTCGATCAAAAGCTCTCTGCACTGCATTGGCTCCTTAATATGCTGCGCCTTCACCTTCCCTTTCAGATCCTCCAGGATATCATAAGTCGCCTGCACTCCCAGGTCGCCCATAATCAGGACTTCCTCCAACTCCTCATAAAAATCATCGTCAATATGAGAAAAACCGTTAAAAATACTGTCCATTCCGGACACAATATTATCTCTCGTCTTCCCAAGCCCCTGAACCAGACGCTTAAAAAAACCAACCTTCTCCTCAGCCATCGATTGCCTCCTTATCCACTCTATCATCAACTTTATGCATCCAGCTCGTCCTCCAAGAGGCTCACCGACACCAGCGTAGAGATTCCCTTCTCCTGCATGGTAATCCCGTACAGCCTGTCCGCCGCCGTCATCGTCCCCCTCCTGTGGGTAATCACAATAAACTGGGTGCTCTTGGTCAGCTTATGAAGATAGCCCGCAAACCTGACCACATTATTATCATCCAACGCCGCCTCAATCTCGTCCAACAGACAGAACGGGGAGGGTTTTAAATTCTGAATGGCAAACAAAAGAGAAATGGCCGTCAGCGCCTTCTCACCTCCGGAAAGCTGCATCATATTCTGAAGCTTCTTTCCCGGCGGCTGCGCGATAATCCGGACGCCTGCCTCCAGAATATCTTCATCCTCCATCAATTCCAGCGTACCCTTGCCCCCGCCGAACAGCTCTTTAAACACCTGGTCAAATTCACTGGCAATTCGGGCAAACTGCTCACGGAACTGCTTTCGCATCGCTGCATCCAACTCCTCGATAATCTGCTCCAGAGTCGCCTCTGCCTCCACCAGATCATCATGCTGTGCTTTTAAAAACTCGTACCTCTCAGAAACACTCTTAAATTCTTCAATGGCATTGACATTCACATTGCCAAGTCCCCGAATCTCTCCCTTTAACTCCTGGATCCGCTTCTTCATCTTCGCCAAATCCGTAAGATTGGCATCCCGCATCTCCTTTGCGCGAATGTAGGTAATCTCATATTCCTCCCACATATAGTTAATCTGCTTTTCTGAGGCAGACTCAAAATTCTCCTTCTGGCTCTCAAGACGGAAAATCTCCTTGTCCAGATCCCCCATATGCTTTGACAAATCCTCCCGCTTCTTAAGGAAATCCTTGTGCTTCTGGTTCAGTTCCTCCCTTTCCTTCTTAAAACGCTCTATCTCTGCCTGAATCTCCACAAACAATTCCCCAGAGTTCTCAATGGTGTCTCTAAGTTCACTGATCTGCTTCTCCTTCTCCTCAATCTCCCTAGAGGTGCCTCCCTTACTTCTCTCCAATTCCTTAAGCTCGTCCTGAAACTTCCCAATCTCCTCGCGAATACGGTTTTCATTCTCGTCAACAAAGGTAAACTTCTGCTCTAAACTTGCGTATTCCAGGTGAATCTCCTCTGTGCTCTTCACCTTCCCCGCTTCTTCCTCATGGTCTGCATCCAGGAGCTTCTGTTCATGCTCAATCTGCTCTGTCAACTCCTGCTCAAGTCTCTTAGAAGTATCCAGTTCAACATTGATAGAATCTTGATTATCCATAATATCCGTAATCTGGTCATCCAGCTTCTTGGCCTGCGCGCCCAGATTCTCGGCAAGCTCTCTGGCATTTTTAATATTCGCCTCCGCCTGGTCTGCATTCATCTTGGCCGTATTCTGGATGACATAGGCTTTCTGAAGCTTTGCGTTAATCTCATCCATCTTCTCATAATAACCGGCCCGTTCCTTCCTAAGCAACTCCGAGGATGCCAAAACCTCGTCCATCTCGCGCTTTAGCTGCTTAACTGTACGCTCAAATTCCTCCATCTCGCGCCTTCTGCTCAGCAGATTACTGGAATTCTTAAAAGCTCCTCCCGTCATAGAGCCGCCTGGATTAATAAGCTCGCCCTCAAGGGTGACAATCCGGATAGACTGCTTATACTTCTTCGCAATAGCAAGCCCCTGGTCAATATGTGCGACCACCAGCGTTCTTCCCAGAAGATTATCCGCCAGCGTCCGGTATTTTTCCTCTGTATTAACCAGAGAATTAGCAGTTCCCACTACTCCCGGCTCGTTTAAAACCTCCGCCTTAATGCTTCCCGCATAAGAACGGATATTCGTAAGGGGAAGAAAGGTCGCCCGTCCAAACCGGTTCTTCTTCAAAAAGCCAATCATCCGTTTCGCCGTCTCATCATCCGAAGTCACAATATTCTGGATACTCCCTCCCAGGGCCGTCTCAATGGCAATCTCATAGTCCTTGTCCACCTTAATCAAATCTGCAACCACCCCAAGGATTCCCCTCTCACGGCTTCGCAAATCCATGACCTTCCGGATACTGTTGCCATATCCGTCATATCTCTCTGTCAGATTCTTCAAAGACTCAAGCCTTGATTCCTCCCGGTGGTACGCCGTCTGTCCAATCCTAAACTGCTCAGTCTGCTTTGCCAGCTTCTCCTGCAGACTGGCGATCTTCTCCTCATACTGGCTGTTTTCTTCAGACAAGCCGGTAATCTTTCCGGAAATCTCCTGAAGCTCGCCCTGATATTCCAGGAGTTTCCTGCCCTGAACTTCTTCTTCTTCACGGGCCTCAAGCATTTGGCGGTTCATCCCTGCTCTTTGAACCTGAATCTGCTCTAGCATGGTATCATACTTCTGAATCTTCGCCTTTGTAGACGCCCGATTATTCAGAAGCTCTATGATCTCCTCCTTGTGCTTCTCCGAAGCTGCTGTGACAGCGGCAATCCGCGACTGCACCTCAATCAGTTCCGCCTTTGCCTGGTTCTCAAGCCTGGTCTGCTCGTCAAGCTGCCGTTTTAACTCCTCCTCCTCATGCTTCAATTCCCGAAGTTGGCCTTCGCGCATCCCGACCTCAGAAGCAATCGTGCTGGCACGCTGGTCATAATGGGCGTCATTCATATGCATACTGTTAATCTGCTCTTTCAAAAGCTCAATCTGGTTCTCCAACTGCTGCTTCAGCAGATTCGTCTCGTTAAGCTGCCCCTTTGCCTTCTCAATGGACGCGTCAATTCCGTCAACCGCCTCCTCCACCATCTCGTACTCTGTCTTCATGTCGTCATAGCTTTGGCTGGCCTCTGAAAGCTCAGCCCTGGCAAGGTCCAGTTTGCCGGTAATCTCATTTACCTGCTCATCAAGGCGCTCAGTCTCAAGCAGAAACATATTGATATCGTAAGTCTTAAGCTCATCCTTCTTCTTCAGATACTCTCTGGCAGTCTCCGCTTGGCGTTCAAGGGGACCCACCTGCTTCTCAAGCTCAGCCAGAATGTCGTTGACCCTCAGAAGGTTCTGACGCTCCTCCTCTAACTTCTTCACAGACATATTCTTGCGCCGCTTAAACTTCACAATCCCCGCCGCCTCGTCAAACAGCTCGCGCCGTTCCTCCGGCTTACCGCTTAAGATCCTGTCAATCTGCCCCTGGCCGATGATGGAATACCCCTCTTTCCCGATACCCGTATCATAGAACAGCTCATTCACATCCTTAAGCCGGCATGCACTCCCGTTAATCAGGTATTCACTCTCCCCAGAACGGTACAGCTTCCTCGTCACCGTCACCTCCTGAAAATCAATGGAAAGCTGGTGATCCGAATTATCCAGCGTAATGGCAACCGACGCATAACTTAAGGGCTTTCTGTTCTCCGTCCCCGAAAAGATGACGTCCTGCATAGTGCCGCCCCGAAGCTGCTTGACCCTCTGCTCGCCTAAGACCCACCGCACAGCGTCCGCAACATTGCTCTTTCCACTCCCGTTCGGCCCCACGATTCCCGTGATTCCGTTATGGAAGTCGAATTTAATCTTATGTGCAAATGACTTAAAGCCCTGCACTTCAATACTTTTTAGATACATTGTCCACCTACTTTATATTCATACTGCGCAGCTTCAAGATACTCTGGTAAGCCGCCACCTGCTCCGCCCCTTTCTTTGTGCGCCCCACGCCGACGCCAAACTCCTCGTTCCCAATCAGCACCGACACATGGAAGGACTTATCGTGGTCCGGCCCCTCCTCCCCCACCAGATGGTAAGTGATCGGCTCTTTGGAATTCGCCTGTACGATCTCCTGCAAGATAGTCTTGCTATCAAAAAAGAGCGTCTTATTCTCAAGATCATTCAGAATAAAACGATGGATAAACTCTTTCGCATTAGCAAACCCACCATCCATATAAATCGCCCCAATCAGCGCCTCCAGCGCATCCGAGGTAATGGAATCCCGCTTCCTTCCGCCGGTTGCATCCTCCCCCTTGCCAAGCAGCAGATATCTCCCAAGCTCTAAGTCCTTTGCACAGAATGCCAAAGCCGGTTCACAGACCATGCTTGCCCTTGTCTTGGTCAGCTCTCCCTCCGGCATCTGCTCATGCTCAAAGAACAGGAATTCGCTGCAGACTAACTCAAGCACAGCGTCCCCCAGGAACTCAAGCCGTTCATTACATTCATGTTTGGATAAATGCTTTTCATTGGCATAAGAGCTGTGAATCATCGCCTGTTTCAACAATTCAAAATCCTTAAACCGGTAACCAATCTTTCCTTCTAATACCTTTAATTCCTGACTCATACTATCGCCTCACAAACCGAATCCAAAAGTCTGCCAAAGGCAGGCTCGTCCCTACTGCTGCCAAAAACGAAAAAGCCCTGACGGGCTTTTTCTAACCTTCTATTACCTGGTGTTCAAATGCCTAGTTATTAGTTATTCGTCGCATTCTTAATCTGCTCGACAGCGTCTCCCACTGTGACGATCTTCTCTGCCTCCTCATTGTCAATCTCGATATCGTAAGTCTCCTCTATCCCCATAATGATCTGAAAGATATCCAGAGAATCCGCCCCCAGGTCATCCACAAAAGTAGTATCTTCCGTAATCTCATCTGCATTCACATTCAAAACATCTGCTATAATCTCTTTCAACTTTTCAAATTCCATACCGTTTCTTCTCCTTTTCTGATATTCATTTTCTGATACATCAATGTTCTTCATTTATTCAGCGGATACAGCATCCGGTTGAATACACTCTCTGATCTTCTCGTTGATTCTCTGTCTTTTAAAGGTCACACACTGAAGAAGCGTATTGCTGACCTCTTTCGCCTTCGCGCTGCCGTGGGTCTTCACCACCAGGCCGTTAAGCCCCAAAAGTGGCGCCCCGCCGTACTCGCTGGCGTCAAACGCCTTAAGTGTCTGCTTAAGAGCCGGCTTAATCAACAGTGCGCCAAGCTTACTCCTTAAGGTAGACATAAGCCCCTCCTTCACCTTGCTGATTAGGACCGCGCCCACGCCTTCATATAATTTCAAAATGATATTTCCCGAAAATGCCTCGCAGACCACCACATCCACCTGACCGTGGGGAATCTCCCTCGCCTCCACGCTGCCTGTAAAGTTAATATCGCCCAACTCCTTCAAAAGCGGAAATGTCTCCTTGACCAAAGCGTTACCTTTTTCTTCCTCCGCACCGATATTCACGATACCCACCTTCGGATTCTTCACCCCAAGGACATGCTCCATATAGATAGAACCCATCTTGGCAAACTGGACAAGATGGGACGCCCTGGCATCCACATTCGCCCCGCAGTCCAAGAGCAGGGACACTCCCTTCTCAGTGGGAATCAGCGACGCCAGCGGCGGACGCTCTACTCCCTTAATGCGCCCCACAAGGGTCTGGCCGCCAACTAAGATAGCGCCAGAGCTTCCCGCTGACACAAATGCATCCGCCTTTCCTGCCTTCACCATCTTCATACCCACAACGATGGATGAATCCTTCTTCCTGCGGATGGCATTCACCGGCGGCTCAGCCGTCTCAATCACCTCTGAGGCATGGACTACCTCAATCTGCGCCATAGGGAACTGGTACTTTGCAAGCTCATTCTCAATGACATCCTCCCGCCCGACTAGGAATACCTTCATGGCAGGCTCTTTTTGGACGGCGTCCACCGCCCCCTTCACCATCTCGGCAGGGGCATTGTCCCCGCCCATGGCGTCTAATACTATATTCGTAATCTCCGTCATCTGTATTCCTCCTGACATAGCCCGCACATCGTCCATTAAATAACCGGCCATACCTCTCTATTGATAGCCATTTATTTAATCTACGATGCACTAGACTAATTTTACTAGACATTATAGGAAAAAGCAATACCCCATTCTGTCCAACATGCAAAAAAACGCCGCACAGCCAGATTCCTCCGCCTGTGCAGCGTCCTAAAGCTACTCAATATTAAAAAATGTAACTAAATCAGATAATTCATCATCATGCCCACAGCATAATAATTACTCATATTGTAAGCCCCGCCTTTGGAGAACATGCCAAGCGCACTATACGGATTCGTCGCCATGCTGTTCAATGAAGCCGAACTGCTGGACGTACCGGAAAATGACTTCTGGCTGCTGCTTCCATTAAGCAGTGAGCTTGAGCTGACATTCATAGCGCTGCTGGCCTTGTTAAACATACGGTCTGCAACTCCGCCCATACCGGAAATCAACTCTTTCGTCAGGGACGGGTTCTTCTGATTGTTAGCCTCAAACTTGCTCTTGCTGAAGCTTAAGGTAGCATCCTTATTGACCGTAATTCCAAGCTGCTTTAATGACTGCTCTGAACCGATACCGGAAATCATGTTGCGAAGCTGTCTGCCAACACCGCTTCCTCTGTCATAATTGTCATTAAGGAACTTTACTGCGGAATTATAAGCATCCACCAGATCGCCAAGTGCAGAAGCAACGTTGCCGGAATCCACGCCTGCTTTCAGGGTGGTCTCGCCAGCCTTCTTAAGCTCTACGCTGACTCCGTAATAACCGATAGAAACCTTGTTCGTATCCGTCTCATACTCTGTGGTTCTGCCGTCTGCGGTTACAGAATACTTCGCGTTCGCTGATTCTGTCTTTACATTCTCAACTCCGGCTGCTGCGCCGAGCTTGTCACCGCTGACTGTGAAATTCTTGCCTTCGCCTGTTTCCTTGCCTTCTAACTGAAGGGAAGCAACTCCATCCTTCTCCACAACGCTGGCTGTCACGCCAACCTTGCTCTTGTTAATCTGGTCTGCCGCTTCCTTAAGCATCTGAACATTGGTCTTGGAACCTCCATTCGCCTTCACGGTGCCCACTGAAACGTTTACAGAATTCTTACCGTCGCCTACGGTGAAATTCATGGCTGATTTCGCATAATCGGACGCCTTCACGCCTTCGCTTGCATTGACCTGTGCCTGCGCTACCTGGGTAACGTCAAGCTTATACTCTTTGTCATTCTTAACCAGTAATTTACCGCTTGCTGTCGCAACGCCATTGTTGGTGCTGGTGATTGCAAGATCACTCATAGCGCCATTCTTGTTAGAGCTTTTCAGCTCATTCGCTGCATTCATCAAGTCAGTCATCTTACTGCTGTACTCCTTGACAAAGCTGATATCCGCATTCGCTGCCGCCCTACGTGATGTAAGGGATGATGTTGATGACGACGAATAGGACTGATTCAGCTTCGGATTCCTGGAAAGAGCCTGGGACAGGCGAAGACTGTTAATGGATGACTGATAGCCATAAATGCTATTCAACCCATAGGAACTGATTCCACTGATTGCCATACTTCTTCCTCCTTTCTTAACATTATATATTTCATTCCACGACCTCATATCCGTTCAGACTTCCCGCAAACACAGCATCCGTCCCAGAGACAAACACCCTCCGGTACCTCCCTCCTGGCTATGAAAATCGTTGGAATACCAGTTGTATAAGAATGGCCCTTCCATCCTTCAATATTATATCGACAATCTGGATATAAATGTTAATAGTAGATTCCCTATCTTTCTCTCTCCCTCAGAACATCCGCAATCTTCCGGAACATATTTGCCGCGTCAAGGGGCTTGGCAATATGCCCGTCCATTCCCGCCTCGGCTGCTTTCTCACAGTCCTCCTTGAATGCATTTGCCGTCATGGCAAGGATTGGGACTGCCGCCTTCTTTGCGTCCCCAAATGACCGGATGGCCCGCGCCGCCTGGTACCCGTCCATGATCGGCATCTGGATATCCATAAGCACCAGAGAATAATACCCCTCTTTTGCTTTCAGCAGCATATTCACACACTCCACGCCGTCCCTCGCCCGTTCCACAATAAATCCTTTGCTGGATAAAAGCTTTGTGGCAATGATCGCATTCACATCAATATCCTCTGCCAGTAAGACGCGTCTGCCGTCAAACCTCAGATTCTCCCAGGCTTGCAGCTCTCCCTCATTTTTATCTGTCTGATTCTCCCCAAATCTGTGGGGCAGACGGACCGTCACTTTCGTTCCTATTCCCTGCCGGCTCTCAATGACAATCCTTCCGTTCATTAATGTGACCAGATTCTTTACGATTGCAAGTCCAAGCCCTGTTCCCTGGATACCGCTGACCGTGGAGCTCCGTTCTCTGGAAAAAGAATCATAGGCATGGATAAGAAATTCATCAGACATTCCGATGCCATTGTCCTCAATCACGGTTTCCATAATACAGGTATCCTTCGTCTCTCCTGGGAACTCCTTGAATGAAAGAGCAATTGCACCGCCTTCTGGGGTATATTTCACCGCGTTGCTCACCACATTTAAGAACACCTGGGAATAATGGGTGGTATCCACATACAGATTCGGATGCTTGATATCCATAACCACAGTGCACGTCAGGCTCTTTTTCTTCAGCTCGCTGCTGAATATCGTACA
The DNA here is from genome assembly GCA_910584575.1 of uncultured Dorea sp. Lineage (GTDB taxonomy): Bacteria > Bacillota > Clostridia > Lachnospirales > Lachnospiraceae > Sporofaciens. Next base: position 64,393 of record CAJUBG010000008.1, on the reverse strand, counting down.
GAGCTTGCGGTAAGTCTCCCTCACATCCACCAGTTCTTCCTCGATAATAATCTTATGGTTCTCGATTCTGGCAAGCTCTAAGATATTATTGATGAGATCCAAAAGCTGCTTTGACGAAACATCAATATTTTCCAGATACTCCCTCTGCATATCCGGATCGTCGCTCTCCAGCGCAAAGCTCGTAAATCCCAGAATCGCATTCATTGGCGTGCGGATGTCGTGGGACATATTGAACAAGAATTCGGACTTCGCCTTGTTGGCCTCCTCCGCCCGCTTGACAGCAATCTCAAGCTGTTCATGCTGCCTTTCCAACTCCTCCTTCTGTGTCCTGATCTTTTCGCTCATCTCCAGCTTCTCCGAGGTCCTAAGCAGGCTTTCAACCATACTGTTGATATGGGTGCTAAGCTCTAGGAATTCCTTGCTGTCATTGACATCCACCTTTGTCCTTAGATCCCCTCCCTGGATGGACCAGAGCTTTTCATTGATCCTCCTGATCTGGTCGATTACAGTCCGATCCATGGTATCTGTCACAGCATAGACCAGGATCATAGCGATCAGGACTAACCCTGCCAGAAGCAAAAACTCATTTACCACAATAGACTGGAAAAGTTCGGATACAGGTTTTGCCCACACAATGTAATTATCGCCAATCTTTTTTGACAGACAGTATTGGAATGCATCATCCGTCTTTGCGTGAAATCCCTTATCCGACTCCATCTGCGCCATCCGAATCCCAATCTCCTTTATGTCCTTCCCCACGTCCGAAACCACCGTTGCCCCCACCACCTTCTCCGTGTCCGGATCGATGGCATACAGTTGATATCCAACTCCTGTCCTGAGCAAAGAGAAGATGTAAGACAACTCATTTTTCTTTGTTGCACGAAGTATGTTGGACGGCTCCATCCCCACCTGTACGATAAAACTCCCATCTTCACTCCACAGAGCCGAATACTGGACCAGCTTTCCTTCTGCCGTGTTCGGTGTGGTTTCCTGCACAAGCTCTAAAGACTTATCTTTAAGCAGCGGTTTAAAGAAACCAATCTGTTCCCCTGAATCAAAAGAATAACCAAAATATTCCGGATGCGTTCCTCCAACGATCACGCCGTCGGTATCAAAGATATGTATCTCGTCCACCTCCACATCGGCAGCAATTTTTCTAAGCTCATCCACATCATCCCTTGCCTTGGGATTTTGCTCAAGAATATAGGCCGCCACCCTCGCATCGTTCAGGCACATGGCATGGTATTCTTCCTGAACCAGCTCAAGCTCTCTTGAATTCTCCTCCAAGATCTGCCCCACCTGCTCAAAGATCTGCTGCGCGTCCTGCCTGCCGATCTGGTGCATATTAAATATCTGTATCACAGTAGAAATACAAAGAATGAGCACCATCATAATCAATGTAATCTTCTTCATATTCTTCACAACAATGCTCTTTATAGTCAAAATGGCTCTCCCCTCCTTCCTTTTTCCCTCCGAGTGTTAATATCTGTTAAGGTTCAGTATACCCGTCTTTATTAATAAAATCAACCCATTGAGTCCCTTCCATACGTCTACCCCAAAATCTTTACCTAATTTTCAAATCAAATTTTATTTTATTCCATGCTGCTTCTTTTTTTCTCCACTTTGAATATTCTAACAAATTATAAACATAAACCTCAACCATACGATACTTTTCTTCTCATAACGAAAAAAGGACTCCGATTACTCGGAATCCCTTTCTTTTCTTAGATTAGTCCTGCGGAATGATTTCTTTTTTGTTATATGATCCACAAGCCTTGCAAACTCTGTGAGGCATCATTAACTCGCCGCATCTACTGCACTTAACAAGATTCGGTGCGCTCATCTTCCAGTTTGCTCTCCTCTTGTCACGTCTCCCTTTAGAAGACTTATTCTTTGGACAAATTGACATAGGTTACACCTCCTTAAAATTCTTAAACACATCACGGATAACTGACATTCTAGGGTCAAGCCCCGTGTCTTCACAGTCACAAGTCCCTTCATTCAGGTTTTGACCACATACGCTGCAAATACCCTTACAGTCTTCGCTACACAGAATTTTCGTCGGCCACCCTGCTAATAACTCGTTGTAGACCAACTGTTCTACGTCAAAGTTATATCCGTCAATATAATTTGATTCGTCTAAATCATCTGCCGCCACAGGCACATCCAAATCCACGCTCACTTTTCTGCGAAACGAGAGAGGAATCTCCACCTCCACCTCCGCAAGGCAGCGGTCACATGGAATCACAGCCGTCACTTTTCCCCTGCCTGAAATCTCTAACTTCTTGTCCCCCGCATACGCGATGCAAAGCGACAAATCAGACTTCTTCACAAGCTCAAACTTACCCGTCTCACAACGGAATACCTCCATCTCAACAGGAACGGTCTGTTCGATTGTATTATGCTGTTCCGACAGAACGCTGGATAGGTCTAATACCATAGCTAAACTCCTATTCACACCTAGACTATTATATCACGTAAAATGAATTTGTCAACACCCATCTTCTAAACTAATGCAACTGTTTCGCGGGCGATTGCCAACTCCTCGTTGGTCGGAATCACCATAACCTTTACTTTGGAATCTGCCGTAGAGATTGCAATTTCTTCTCCACGCTTCTTGTTCGCGTCTTCATCCACGCTGATTCCAAGATATGCGAGATACTTAAGCACAGAAGAACGCACAGTTCCGGAATTCTCTCCGATTCCTGCCGTAAATGCGATCACATCCACGCCGTTCATAGCCGCCACGTAGCTTCCTACGTATTTCGCAACACGGTATGCGAATACCTCCAATGCAATCCTTGCCTCGTTATTGCCGGAATTGGCGCCCTCCTCCAGGTCACGGAAATCGCTGGATAAATTGTTGGAAAGCCCGAATACGCCAGACTTTTTATTCAGCATATTCATAAGCCCTGCAATATCCAGCCCCTCCTTCTTGGAAATAAACTCAAGTATCGCCGGATCAATGTCTCCGGAACGGGTTCCCATCACAAGCCCCTCCAAAGGTGTCAGTCCCATGGAGGTATCCACAGACTTGCCGTTCTCTACCGCGCATATGCTGGCGCCGTTTCCGAGATGGCACACGATAGTCTTTACCTGGTCATAAGGCTTATTCATAAGCTCTGCAGCCCTCTTTGAAACAAAGCTGTGGCTTGTACCGTGGAAACCATATCTTCTTACTTTGTATTTGTCATAATACTCGTATGGAAGGCCGTACATATAGGCTTTCTCCGGCATAGTCTGATGGAAAGCAGTATCGAATACGGCTACCATCGGAGTGCCTGGCATCAGCTTCTGGCACGCATTGATACCGATTAAGTTGGCCGGATTGTGAAGCGGCGCAAGGTCGTTACAGTCCTCGATTGCCTGCTTTACCTCGTCGGTGATTACGACTGAGCTTGCAAACTTCTCTCCGCCGTGTACCACACGATGGCCTACCGCCCCAATCTCGCTTAAGCTCTTAACAACGCCTGTCTTATCGTCTGTCAGCGCGTCAATTACAAACTGGATGGCCTCTGTATGTGTAGGCATAGCCTTATCAGACTTTACCTTCTCTCCTCCCTCCGGTTGGTAAGTAAGGCTTCCGTCAATCCCGATTCTCTCGCACAGGCCCTTTGCAAGCACCTGCTCTGAATCAGAATTGATTAACTGAAATTTTAATGATGAGCTTCCGCAGTTGATAACTAATACATTCATTTGTTTTCCCTCTCTTGTTTCATTTTTTTGATTCAAGCCAGGCTTGTCCTAGCCTTCTGCCATACACTGAACAGCCGTGATTGCTACCACGCCCTCGATATCCTGTGCGCTGCAGCCCCTTGACAGGTCGTTCACAGGCGCTGCGATTCCCTGTGTAAGAGGTCCGTACGCCTCTGCCTTAGCAAGCCTCTGCACCAGCTTGTAGCCGATATTTCCCGCGTCTAAGTCTGGGAATACCAGTACGTTCGCCTTTCCGGCCACCGGGCTTCCCGGTGCCTTGGAGGCGCCGATCTCCGGCACGATTGCCGCGTCTAACTGGAATTCGCCGTCAAGCAGCAGGCCCTCTGGCGCGTTCTCCTTGGCAATGCGCGTAGCCTCTAACACCTTGTCCACATCCGCGTGCTTTGCGCTTCCCTTGGTAGAATGGGAAAGCATAGCCACAACCGGCTCTTTTCCTGTCAGGGTTCTAAAGGACTCTGCGGAGGAAAGTGCGATTGCCGCCAGCTTCTCCGGATCCGGATTCTGCTCAAGACCGGAATCCGCAAAGATAAACGTTCCGTCTGCTCCCATATCGCAATCCGGCACTACCATCACAAAGAACGCTGAAACCAGCTTTGTGCCTGGCTTCGTCTTTAAAATCTGAAGGCAGGGCCTTAAGGTATCCGCGGTAGAATGGCACGCGCCGCTTACCATACCGTCCGCGTCCTTCATCTTAACCATCATAACGCCGTAATAGAGATAGTTGTTCAACAAAAGTTCCCTTGCCTGTTCCTCTGTCATACCCTTTTTCTGCCTTAACTCCACAAGCTTGGCGATATAAGCGTCCGTCTTCTCACTGGTGGCAGGATCAACAATCGTTGCGCCGCTTATGTCAAATGACCCTTTGTTCTTTGCGATTTCTTCTTCGCTTCCCACAAGGACCAGGTTCGCGGTTCCTTCCTTAAGTACCGCCTGTGCTGCCTCATACGTCCTGATATCCTCAGTCTCCGGCAGAACGATTGTCTTCTTGTTCGTCTTGGCTTTTGCCTTGATCTCATCTATAAATCCCATGATTATAGACTCCTTTCCATATATTCTCAATATTTTTATTATAATACAAAGAAACCCTGCGGACAAGGTCTCTTTCCCAAATCTTATGTCTATTTTTTAATACATTATAGGGCAAACACCGCGCTTACAATGGCAAAATACACACTAATCGTACTGATGTCCACCAGAGTGGAGATTAAAGGCGTCGCCATAATGGCCGGATCAAGCCCCACCTTCTCAGCAACCAGCGGCAGGGTGCACCCCACCACCTTCGCAATGATAATCGTACACGCCATGGTAACCCCAATGGTAAACGCCATGGTGGCATCCCCCTGCCCCATCAGCATGATTCGGATACCATTCACCACAGAGAGCACCACGCTGATGCAGACGGCAATGCGCACCTCTTTCCAGATTACCTTCAAAATATCGGCAAACTCAATCTCCTCCACCGCAAGCCCGCGGATAACCAGGGTTGAACTCTGAGAACCGCAGTTCCCCCCTGTCCCTGTCAGCATAGGGATGAAGCCCGCAAGCTGCGGCATCACCGCAAGGGCGCTCTCATAGCTGTTCATAATCATCTGGGTCACGGTGGCGGAGAGCATAAGAAACAAAAGCCAGGGAATACGGCTCTTTACATGCTCGATTACGGTAGTGCCAAAATAGGACTCCTCACTGGGATGGACACCCGCCATGATACTGATATCCTCTGTGGTCTCCTCCTGCAGAACCAGCATGGCGTCGTCAACCGTTACAATCCCCACCATGCACATCTCATGGTCCACGATGGGAAGCGCAATCAGGCCATACTTGGTAATGGTCCACGCCACATCCTCCTGGTCGTCCGTGGTGCGGGCGTAGAGCATGTTCGTCTCCATAATCTCCTCGATAAGCTTGGATTCACTGGTGGTCAATAACTCCTTCACATCCACCTGTCCAATGAGCTTCTTCTTCTCCGTCACATAACAGGTGTAAATCGTCTCGCGGTTCAGCCCCACCTGCCGAATCTTAAGAATGGCCTCTGCAACCGTCATCTCCTTGCGAAGGGCGATGTAATCCACATTCATTACACTTCCCGCGCTGTCGTCAGGATACTGTAACAGCACGTTAATCTGCTTTCGCTTCTCCTCATCCGTAGCCAAAAGCAGACGGTCAACCACGTTGGCAGGCATCTCCTCCAACACATCCACCGTATCGTCCAGATACATCTCCTCCATGACCTCCTCAAGCTCAGAGTCCGTCAGGGAGTTAATCAAAAGCTCGCGCAGGTCACTGTTCATATAAGTAAATGTCTCCGCTGCCTCCTCCTTTGCCAGAAGCCGGAACACCATCACCATCTGCTTTTGCCCGAACCCCTCCAGTATATCCGCCAGGTCAACCGGATACATATTGTTCTCTAACTCCTCCTTCAATTCCTTGTACTGACGCTCATCAAGCATTTGCAGGATTCGTTCGTCCGTCAGTTCTTCCTTCTGCTCATCTACCCATTCTTCGCTCATCATGTATCCCTCCCTCCTGACATGCTATCCCTTTCAAATGCAAATACATTTGCACATACAACTTTAATATAGTATAATCAATTTCAGAAAGATATACAAGGAGATTCTTATGAAAATAGTTGGACTGATTACGGAATACAACCCGTTTCACAACGGACATTTATATCATATTGAAAAAGCCAAAGAGATTACAGGCGCAGATTATGTGATTGTGGTTATGAGTGGCAACTACGTACAGAGAGGCGCGCCTGCCATCATGCCTAAGCATCTGCGGGCCGAGGTCGCCCTGGAGGCAGGGGTGGATATCCTCATGGAGTTACCGGTTTGCTATGCCGTAGGAAGCGCGGAGTATTTCGCCGCAGGGGCCATAGATTTATTTGAAAAGCTTGGGTGTGTGGATTCTATCTGCTTTGGCAGCGAGTGCGGGGATTACGGGCTTCTGGCAAGGGCCGCCCACATTCTCGCGGACGAGCCGGAGGGGTATCGACAGTCTCTAAAAGAAGCTCTGAAAGGCGGCATGTCCTTCCCTCTGGCGCGCCAGAGGGCTCTTTCGGAGTATTTGCAGGACGACTCGCTGGATATGGTGCTTTCACAGCCCAACAATATCCTGGGAATCGAATACATCAAAGCCCTGTACCAACGCCGCAGCCCCATGAAGTCCTACACCATCAAGCGCATGATCTCCGGCTACCATGACACAGACCTTTCAGGCTCATACAGCTCGGCCTCCGCCATCCGAAGGCTTCTAAGCTACACCAGCCAGTCCGTACTCCTGGATAAAAACGGCATGTTCGACGAACCCTCCATGTCCGAAGTCCTTGGCCGCCTGGAGGGGCAGGTTCCGCCCTCCTGCATCCGGATGCTTGAGGAAACCCACAAAAGCCGGTATCCTGTATACGCCAACGATTTTTCGCTGCTGCTAAAATACCGTCTCCTGACCGAGACAAAAGAATCCCTGACAGAATACCTGGATATATCGGAGGACCTGGCAAACCGCATCATTAACAACGCCAACGACTTCATCTCCTTCGACCAGTTTAGCGACCAGCTAAAGACCCGCGACATGACCTTAAGCCGCATCTGCCGCTGTCTGTTCCACCTCCTGCTGAACATCCGGAAGGAGGACCTTCTTGCCTATCAGGAGGACGGTTACTGCCAGTATGCCCGTATCCTTGGCTTCCGCAAGGACGCCCGCAGGCTGTTTGCCCTGCTGAAAAGCCACTCCCAGGTTCCTCTCATTACGAAGCTTAACCAGACGGAGAAGTTAAGCCATACAGGGCTTTCCATGCTGAAAACAGATATCTTTGCCGCAAACCTCTATGAGAGCATCATTACCAACAAATACAAAATGCCCTTTATCAACGAATACCAGCAGCAGATCTTGAGAATCTGATGCTGGTATTTTTCGTAAATCAGTATTCAGCCTTTTTAATACATGCAATGGCCTTCGAGCCTGCGCCAATATGGCAGGACACACTCAGGGACAGCCTGTCCATATGGATATCAAATCCTGGGAACTTTGCCTCAATCTCACTTTTCCACTCCTTCGCTTCTTCATCAGAGCAGGTATAGGCTGCGTGGACATACATCTCTTTTCCTTTGAACCTGCCTGCCAGATCCTTCGTGGCCGCGTCCAGCATCGTCTTTTTTGCCGCCTTCCAGCCCCGCACCTTTGCAAAGGAATCTAACTTCTCTCCCTGAATCTGAAGCACTGGCTTTAAATTCAGCACCGTGCCGATTGCCGCTGCCGCAGGAGTGACACGCCCGCCCTTTTTCAGATATTTCAGGGTGTCCACCGTGATATAGATGCTGGCCTCTAATTTCTCGCGCATCAGCACATCGTCAATCTCCTGGGCGCTCATGCCTTTTTTCGCCATCTCAAGGGCATCCAGCACAGACTGACGCTGTGAGATGGAAATTCTCTGGTTGTCAATCACATGGACCCTGCCGTCATAATCCTTAGAAAGTCCCATGGCCGTCTCGCATGAGCTGCTTAAGCCGCTGGACATAGGGATATACACCAGCTCGTCATAATCCTTTAAAATCTCGTCCCATAAATCAAGCACATCCCCCGGCGAAGGCTGTGAGGTGGAAATATCCGCATCCTCTGAAAGCCTCTGGTAAAATTCCTCCTGTGTCAGCGTGATATCCTCAAGATACAGCTCTCCGTTGATGAAAAACGGCATGGGCAGCACCCGTATTCCAAGCTCTCTCGCCTCTTTCTGTGTAATTCCGCTGTTACTGTCTGTTGCAATCGCTACTTTTCCCATCTTAACACCTCACCTGTCTTATAACGTAATAACCTCTGACACAGTATCCCTCTTTGCCACCATCATGGGGATGTCCTCCCCCTTATAGGGATTATCTCCGAAGCTGACCTCCAGCTTCACCGTCTCATACGCCAACTCCTCATAGTTGTTCTCTTTACTCAGATGCCCCAAAACCACATACTCAAGGCCATCATGCAGGATGTCGCAGAGAAGCCTTCCTGACGATTCATTGGAGAGATGGCCCGTATCCCCCATAACCCGCCTTTTTAAGGGGTAGGGGTACGGTCCCACCTCAAGCATATGGATATCGTGGTTCGCCTCCAACACCAGCGCATTCAGATTCTTAAGATTGTCCACCGTATACTGGTCATATTTCCCCAAGTCTGTGGCCACCGCCACAGACTTCTCCTGATTCTCAATCCGGTATCCTGACGGCTCTCTGGCATCATGGGAAATGGCAAAGGGACAAATCTTCATGCCGCCTAAGGTAAAAGGCTCGTCCACCCGAACCTCTCTAAGAAGCCCCTCCGGCAGTTTTCCCAATGTCTGGCAGCAGCGGATTCCCTCCAGAGTCCCCGCCGTACCGTAGACAGGCACCTTATACTTCCTGCTGAACACGCCAAGCCCCTGAATGTGGTCTATGTGCTCATGGGTAATCAGAATCCCTTTTAACTCCTCACCTTTGACGCCTAACGTATGTAACCCCTGCTCTACCCGTTTCTTACTGATTCCCGCATCTACCAGAAGATGAGTCGCCTCATCCCCTACATAGATACAGTTACCGCTGCTTCCGCTGGCAATGCTGCATAGTCTCATCATTATTCTTATGCCCTTCCTACAAATCTGCCACAATCTCGTCAAGCTGTGCCTGCGTTTCTTCAAATGTATTGCTGTTGTCAATCACCCTGTCACAGTGCTTCATGAACTCATCCTTCGGAAGCTGCGCGGCAATGATATCATCCACCTTCTTCGCGTCATAGCCCCTTGCATAGACCAGCCGTTTCTTGCGGATTGACGCCTCCACGTAGACATACCAGACCTCGTCACAGATCTCGTCATAATGTGTCTCGATCAGAAGCGCGGATTCTATGATAAACAGATTGGTATTCCTTCGTTCCTCCTTGGCAATCCTCCTGCGGATCTCCTCGGCAACCGCAGGATGGACGATCCCATTGAGTTCATTGCGCCTGGCACTGTCTGAAAATACAATGCCGGCCAGCTTATCCCTGTCAAGCTCTCCTTTTTCATCCAATATCTCCGTCCCGAAACTCTCCACGATAGCGTCAAAGCACTGGGTTCCCTTCTTCTGGAGCTTTTTTCCCACCGCATCCGTCTGGCAGACGGTAGCACCGTATCGATTGTTCAGGTATTCTAAAATCTGTGTCTTTCCTGCGCCTACGCCGCCTGTAATTCCTATAATCTTCATGACCTTACACCTCTACTTCGCTTCGTACCAGTTCTCTCCTGTGTGCATATCTATTTCCAGGGGTACGTCTAAAGAAACGGCTCTTTCCATTTCTTCTTTGAGAATCTCCTTAACTTCAAAAAGCTCTGGCCCGTATGCCTCGATCAGCAGTTCGTCGTGAACCTGCAAAACCAGCCTTGACTTCATCTGCTTCTCCTTGAGCCTTTTGTGTACGCCAATCATGGCTATCTTGATAATATCGGCAGCAGTCCCCTGAATGGGGGCGTTCATCGCCACACGCTCACCGAAGGAGCGCTGCATGAAATTACTGGAGGAAAGCTCAGGCACCGGACGCCTTCTGCCAAACAGAGTCACCACGTAACCCATCTCCTTGGCGTGCTTCACCGTGTCATCCAGAAAAACCTTGATTCCCGGATAGGTTTTAAAATAATCCTCAATATACTGGGCCGCCTCTTTTCGGGTAATGCTCAAATCCTGGCTCAGCCCAAAAGAGCTGATTCCATACACAATCCCGAAATTGACCGCCTTGGCGTTCCGGCGCTGCTGTGAGGTCACCTCCTCAAAGGGCACATGGAACACCTGGGAAGCCGTGATCCTGTGGATATCCTCCTCCTCCTTGTACGCCTCAATCAGATTCTTGTCGCCTGAGCAGTGAGCCAGCACCCTAAGCTCAATCTGGGAATAGTCTGCATCCACAAACACGTAACCCTCCTCCGGAATAAATACCTTCCGGATAAGCCTTCCTAACTCCATGCGCACAGGAATGTTCTGCAGGTTCGGCTCTGTACTGCTAAGCCGCCCTGTGGCCGTGATGGTCTGGTTAAACTTGCTGTGGATTCTTTTGTCCTCACCGATATAGTTAGCAAGCCCGTCCGCATATGTGGACTTTAGTTTTGAATATTGGCGGTATTCCAGAATCTTGGCCACAATCGGATAGTCGGGCGCCAGCTTCTCCAGCACGTCCGCAGCCGTGGAATATCCCGTCTTGGTCTTCTTCCCGCCCGGAAGCTTCATATTCTCAAAAAGGATGACCCCAAGCTGCTTGGGCGAATTGATATTAAACGTCTCGCCCGCAGCCTCATAGATCTCCTTCTCCAACTCCGTAATCTTACTGCCAAGCTGGCTTCCGTAGAACTTCAAGGCTTGCGCCTCCACCTTGACGCCGTTTTTCTCCATATCATACAGCGTGAATATCAGCGGCATCTCAATGTCGGTAAATAGGCGGTCCATCTGATATTCCTTCAGCTTATCCCACAGCACAAAGGAAGCCGCATAGGCTGTATACGCCTCATAGCAGACCTTCGCCTGTTCTTCTACCTTCTCGTCTATCATAAGCTCTAGCTGTTCGCGGGCAACATCCTCATAAGTATAGTTATTCTTAAGCGGGTACAGAAGATATGCCGCCACTGTGGCGTCAAAACAGTTCTTCGTGTCTGTAAGGCTAAGATACGGAAGCGCCGCCTTTAAATCGAACATGACGAAGCGTCCCGCACCCCCTGCTGTCTCTGACAGTTTTTCCATGAGCCATTCCTGTGAAATCTCATCCCCCGTCCGGATACAATAACTATTCTCCTTCTCAAAGCACAGTCCGATTCCGCCAATCTGCGCAGAACTTGCAAAGAGGGGCAGCACGTCTTTTTCATTCCGGAAAATACAGGCGCCTACACACTCCGCCCCATTAGCCTCCGAAAAAATCTTTTTTGCCGTGTTAAAGTCAGAAACCTCCTGAAACCCTTCCTCTGCCTTGTCCGCCGGTTTCGTTATGTCAAACCTGGACAGAAGATTCTTAAATTGCAGCTTCTGGAAATAATCATAGGCTTCCTCTGTATACAGGTTGCAAAGCTTTGCCCCGTCAAGCTCATAGGGGAAATCCGCCGTCACATTGATGGTGGCAAGCTTTTTGCTCATAACCGCCATATCCCAGTGCTCGATAAGGGCCTTTGACGCCCTGGGCGGCTTTATCTCCTCCACATGGTCGTGGGCATTCTCGATGGAATGGTACTCTGCGATAATCTTCGTGGCCGTCTTCTCACCGATGCTTGGAACTCCGGGAATATTGTCAGAGGAGTCTCCCATCAATGCCTTTAAGTCAATGAACTCCTGGGGCGTCACCTGATACCTCTCCAACACGTCCCTGGCATAGTAGTCCTCAACCTCGGTCCGGCCCTGCTTCGTCTTAGGGATGCGGATCTTCACGTGGTCCGTGGCAAGCTGCAAAAGGTCACGGTCACCGGAAATGACCGAAACCTCCATCCCCTTCTCCTCACACCGTCTCGATAAGGTGCCCAGAAGGTCGTCCGCCTCAAGGCCGGCACACTCAATCGTCCGTACTCCCATGGCATGGAGTACCTCCTTAATCACCGGCACCTGCTGTCTAAGCTCATCCGCCATAGGCTTCCTGGTTCCCTTATATTCCGCATACATCTCATGGCGGAACGTAGGCGCGTGGACGTCGAAGGCCACCGTCAGATATTCCGGCTTCTCCTCCTCAAGTATCTTAAACATAATGGTCAGAAAGCCGTAAATCGCATTGGTGTGCAGCCCTTCCGAATTCGTCAGGTCCGGCAGTCCGTAAAACGCACGGTTTAAAATACTATGTCCGTCAATTAGTACTATCTTATTGCTCATATATCAGATTCCCCCTGTTTTCCCTTAAGAATACAGATGCCAGCCTACCCTGCAATCTCCTTAAGCCTCTCTATAATGGGGAGATGCTGAGTACAGTGCCTCTCACATCTGCCGCAGGCAATACAATCTCCCGCCTTATCCTTCGTAATCCCCCAATGGTTCTCGATACGGTCCCCAATAGCCTGCCTGTCTCCTGTCAGAATCATCTGGTTATATGCATCCATGTATTTTGCTATCGGAATCTTCTTCGGGCATACCTGACAGTATGAGCATCCGGTACACAGATTATTCAGAGCCACGCCTTTGCCCTCGTATTCCTTCACAATCTCCTTTGCCGGCCTTTCCTTTAGATTCTCCACAGCCTTCACCGCATCGTCCACATGCTCTTTTGTCGTACATCCTGCCAGCGTTATCGTAATCTCCTTATGGGAGGCGACAAACCGAAGGGCCGCCTGTGGCACGGTCAAGTCGGTCCCCTCCGTCAGATAGGAGAAAGCCTCCTGATTCTCCGGTATCATTCCTCCGCCCAGAGGATTCATGACTACCACACCCATCCCATTCTCATATGCAGCCTCAATCCCACTCTGGCGGAAGCGATGGTTCAATGCATTATATCCAATCAGCATACCTGCAAACTTCCCTGTCTCAACCACAGTCTCAATCTCATCCCCCTGCATGTGGGAGGAAAATACGATATTCCGAATCAAGCCCTCCCGCTTTGCATCCTCAAAAAAACCATAGAGAGCGTCCATGTGCTTCTCCCAAGACTTAAGGCTTAACATACACCACATATGGTAAAAATCAATGTAATCCGTCTTTAACCTGTCAAGGGAGGTTTCAAGCCTCCTTCTGAAATCCTCCTTCTTGGGATGGTCGCCTGCTTCTATTGTTCCCAGATTGGTCTTGGAAGTTACATAGACTTCACTTCTTTTTACCTGAGATAACGCGATTCCTGTCACAATCTCGCTCTTGTCCTCACAGTAGAAGGGCGCTGTATCCCAATAGTTAATTCCTTTCTCAAATGCATAGAGGGGAATCTCGGCACATTTTTCCAGACGGTCTGCCTTGATATCCTCCTCATTATAGCGCATAGTGCCAAGGCCGACTGCCGACACCTTCATATCCGTGTTGCCATACTGTTTATAGTACATGCTCTTATCCTCCTGGTATTTTCTTTTCTAGCCCTTTGTATCTTTGGTTAAAGACGGATTCTGATACAGCTTTTGTTCAATAAATTCTCTTTCAAACTCAATTACTTCTAATGCCTCTTTATCTTTGGTTACTGCCTCAATGCGTTTAAGCAGTCTAAGCTGGTCGATAAGATATCCGTTATATTCTTTTTCATTGTACGGCATATTTTTCACCTCTCTCTTTTAGAACGCCGTTTTCTTTGTACTTATTATATCAATCGGTGATTGCAGTGTAAAGCCCTTATTATGCCGCCCCTGCTTTATGGTTTTACCATATTCAAACAAAAAAAGATACTTAGATAAATGAACAAGCTCACCTTATCTAAATACCTTTTAATACTGCGGATGGTGGGACTTGAACCCACACGAGGTCGCCCCCGCAAGATTTTGAGTCTTGTGCGTCTGCCATTCCGCCACATCCGCTTATCGCTGCCGGTAAGCACCGGCAACATGGTAAATTATAACTGCAAATGCAGCCAATGTCAATGCTTTTATTCAAAAAATTTAGAAGCAAAATTTTTAGAAAGCATCTGACGGGAACAAAGCGTCATCCAACGCCGTCATGTCGGTCTGGTCGATGAAATACACACCGTCAGAATCCGGCTTCACTGTAATGGTCACCGTGGTAGGATCACCATAAGTAGGAGACGCTACCTTTGCAGCCATAATCTCATACATCTTCTGGAATACCAGCTCGTTGATTGCATTCTGGTCTGTCACATCGATGTTCTCCACCTCTGCCATCGTAGCAGCCTCTACCTCTGCCTGAAGCCCGTCAAAACCGGTAAACGGCTTCACTGTCACGTCAACCGTGTAAGCCTTGTCTCCTGCTTCCTTTGCTTCGCCAACTTCATAGTTCGCCTGTTTAATCATGTCCAGGAATAACTGTCTGTAATTGGCAGTCAACTCCTCAGACAGTCCAAGCTGTGAAAATCCTGCTTCTTGCATGGTAGTATCAATATTACTCTCATAAAGCTCCTGGGCTTCTTCCTTTGACGACTTCGTCCATTCAACGTACTTGTCAAACTCTCCCTTATAGCTTGCGTCCATGATGGACTTCGCATAAGACTGTGCGTCCTCCGCACTCATTCCTTTGCAGCCGCATAACAGCGCCATGACTGCAATGAGCAATACTGCCAGCAATCCTCTTTTCTTCATGATTATTCCTCCTTCACAAAATAATGCGCACATATTTCGCACATAAACTATTTTACTCTTATTATTGCACAAAATCAACTCTTGACAGAGGAATTATTTCATCAAATTTTTGCCAATCTCAAAGCAATCAAAGGTTGCAAAATAATCGGCAGGCGTTTCTGCCCTCCGGATTAACTGTACAGAGCCGTCCTCCTTCAGTAAAAGCTCTGCCGACTTAAGCTTCCCGTTGTAATTATATCCCATGGCAAAGCCGTGGGCCCCTGTATCGTGAATGACCAGAAGATCGCCAATATCAATCTTCGGAAGCATACGGTCAATGGCAAATTTGTCGTTGTTTTCGCACAGAGAGCCGGTAACGTCGTACTTATGGTCGCAGGCCTTCTTCTCCTTGCCCATAACCGTAATATGGTGATAAGCGCCGTACATTGCCGGACGCATCAGGTTGACCGCACAGGCATCCACGCCTATGTATTCTTTGTGGGTATGCTTTTGGTGGATGGCTTTTGTGACCAGACAGCCGTAAGGCCCCATCATGAAGCGTCCAAGCTCTGTGTAAATAGCAACGTCGCCCATCCCCTCTGGTACCAGAACCTCCTCGTATACCCGACGCACTCCGTCGCCGATCATGCGAATATCGTTCGGCTCCTGGTCCGGCGTATAGGGAATCCCAATCCCGCCTGATAAATTAATGAACTTAATATGGACTCCTGTTTCCCGTTTTAGTTTTACGGCGATTTCAAACAGCACCTTGGCAAGCATGGGGTAATATTCGTTTGTCACCGTATTGCTTGCCAGAAATGCATGGATGCCAAACTCCTTAACGCCCTTTTGCTTCAATATCTTAAATGCGTCAAACAACTGCTCTGTGGTCATGCCGTATTTCGAATCTCCCGGATTATCCATGATATCATTGCTGATCTTGAACAAACCGCCGGGATTATAACGGCAGCTAATGGTTTCGGGAATATGGCCGAGCACATTTTCCAGAAAATCAATATGAGTAATATCATCCAGGTTAATGATTGCGCCCAGACGGTCCGCGTAGGCAAATTCCTCGGCAGGCGTATCGTTGGAGGAAAACATGATATCCTCCCCCACACACCCCACAGCCTCGGAGAGCATAAGCTCCGTATAGGACGAGCAGTCGCAGCCGCAGCCGTATTCCCTCAATATATGGATCAAAAACGGGTTCGGCGTCGCTTTGACGGCAAAATATTCTTTGTACCCTTTATTCCAGGAAAATGCTTCCTTAAGCGCCTTGATATTCTTGCGAATCCCTTTTTCATCGTACAGATGGAACGGTGTCGGATACTCCTTCACAATATCTTCTAACTGGTCTTTTGTCACGAATGTCTCTTTCTTCATTGTTACTGATTCTCCTCTCGCATGGATAGTAATTTGATCTCGTTGGAAAGCGCGGTCTTATATAACTCTACGAAATTCCTCTGTCCGGAATAGAGGCAGGTATTCATACTCCCCTCCCCATATTCGCCGGTAAGGACATAGCGGGAATCCGCAATCACGCCGATCCGCATGCCCCGATCCTCTCCTATGTATACCTTCGCCCTTGGAAATGCTGTGGGCTGGTCCGTGATAATAACCACCCGCTTCATATCCATGATAAGCTCTTGAAGCTCTCCGATCAGAAGCAGCAGGTAGTTTCTGGTCAGGCTGATATAGACTTGTTCTTCTACTTTTTTCAAAATATTACGCATCTTGTCCAAAATATGCTCGGTGCCCTCAATGGTGATATACCCATCCACATAAGTTTTTTCCGAAGGCAGATGCTCGCCAAGCCACTTCTTAGATTCCGTAAGCTTCCGTATTCGGTTCCTGCAGAATTCATCCAGCGGCACAGGGACGTATTTGCGCGTATGTCCCTCCTCCACAAGGTAGGCGGCTCCCTTCTCCGTCATGTTCGCCAGAGAATTGTACGCATTGGATCTGGAAATCCCCGTCTGCTTCGCCACCTCGTATCCTGTCACCTTCCCCTCGGCGAGCAGGCAATGATAAATATTCGCCTCCTGACGCGTAAGCCCAAACTCCATCAGGCGTTCTGTAAATGTTACTTGCTCCAATTCTTCACTCCTCATCCCCATAGTATCCCGCACCTCACAAGCCTTCTGAATGTGACTTTCGAGGGCGTTCTAGTAGTTCTCACAGGGAACACTATACTGTATCATGTGGTGAGTGTCAATATTTTTTTACAATATCCTCCATTTATTCCCAAAGGATACGGGGCTGTCCCATTAAGTACCAATGGTGACAGCCCCGTCCCTGTATTCCTATTCTGATTTTACCTTACTCAATTACGGTAATCCGCATAATATTGCTGGCTCCGCCCCGTTCCGCGGTCACATTGGCTGCCGGAATTCCTGCGGTCAGCACCACGATATCTCCCGCCTCTGCCATCTGCTTCGCGCACACCAGGTCAATCGCGCCGTTGCAGACATCCTCCGTAGAACTGAAGGGAATGGACTTAAGAGGAATGATACCCCAGTATAACTGCATCCTGCGAAGCGCAGCCTCGTTGGGAGTCACACCGATGATATCCATCCTCGGCTTAAACTTGGATACCACCCTGGCCGTCACACCGGACACGGTAGGCGTGATAATGCATCTTGCCCGCAAATTATTCGCCGTCGTCACCGCCGCATGGCACAGTGCGCTGGAGGTGCTTTTCATGTGATGTGCCTCCGTCTTCTTCATCATCAATTCATAATCCAAATGCTGCTCTGTATCCTTCACGATATGGACCATCATCTGCAATGCCTCCACCGGATACTTGCCCTGAGCCGTCTCGCCTGAGAGCATCACGGCATCCGTCCCGTCGTAGACCGCGTTCGCCACGTCTGTTACCTCCGCCCTGGTAGGACGTGGATTGCGCATCATGGAATCTAACATCTGGGTTGCGGTAATAACCGGCTTATAATTCTCATTGCACTTCTGAATAATCATCTTCTGCAGATAAGGAACCTCCTCAGCAGGAATCTCCACACCTAAATCTCCGCGGGCAATCATGATTCCGTCCGCACAGCGGATAATTTCGTCGATGTTCTTAATCCCCTCCGCATTCTCAATCTTCGCAATAATCGGGATATTCGGCGCCTTACATTCCTTAAGGAACGCCCGAATCTCAAGGATACACTCCGCATTGCGCACAAAGGACGCCGCAATGAAATCAATCTCCTGCTCTGCGCCAAAACGGATATCCTCCCGATCCTTCTGCGTAATCGCCGGAAGCCTTACCGGAACGTTAGGCACATTGACCCCCTTCCTCTCGCCAAGCTCGCCTCCGTTCACAACCGTACAGACAATCTCCTTACCATTCTTCGCCTTGACCTTAAGCCCAATCAGTCCGTCGTCAATGAGAATGGTACTTCCGACCTGGACATCATCCACAAGACCTTCATATGTAATGGATACCTTTCCTGCGTCTCCCTCAACCTCCTGTGCTGTCAGAACAAAGGTATCTCCCTCATTCAGCGTAACCTTCTTCCCGTCCTTCAGTGTACCTGTCCGAATCTCCGGCCCTTTGGTATCCAAAAGTATGGCAATAGGTTTCCCTTCCTCGTCGCGGAGCCTCTTAAGCCTGTCCATCCGCGCCTTCTGTTCTTCATGGGTTCCATGGGAAAAGTTGAATCTGGCAATATCCATACCTTTTTGAACCAGACTCCTCATCAGCCCGTCATCATCAGTCCTTGGTCCAAGGGTACATATGATCTTTGTCTTCTTCATCGTTTCGTCTTCCTCCTGATATTTAATTTGTGGCTGTCACGACAGCAGTATAAAATACTGCCGTCACTTGACATGTGTATGTGTGAACAGATGATCCTGACAGTATTCATAATTGCCGTTGCATTTCGAGCAATATCTAAATTCCAGGTTCGGATCATCCAGTTCAGTCCTCTTACAGATTGCACACATATGCTTCGCGCCGTTGGCATAATTCTGAACCGGACGCTTGGCCCTTCGTATATTCTTCTGAAACTCCTTCTTCCTCCTGCGCTGCTTGGGCGTATACGGCCTCATATTCCTTGACCCCAGGAAGAAGATCATGAAATTGAGAAGCGACACCACAGATTCCAGCGCCGCCGCTTTATAGTAACTGCCCATCAGAATATTCCCGCCGTAGGCCGGCAGAAACGCCTGAATAATGGGATAGATAAAATACAGCGCGTCAATCAGAGCAAGGTATTTTACCTTGACAGGGATTACAAAAAACACCAAAAACTGTACATCCGGATACAGCGCGGCAAAGGCAAAGAACAGGGACATATTAAGATACCACACGGACATCGGCAGAATCATCCCTGTAATTATATATAATAAAATCGCCGCCACTATATGAAACAGCATACCTGAAAAGAAGTACAGGTTAAACCGAAACGCGCCCCAGGCATTCTCTAACTCCTGGCCAATCATATAATAGAGATACAGGGCAAACGCGATAAAAATCAGACTGTTTGACGGGGGCTCAATGATAAATGTAACCACCCTCCAAATCTGCCCGTTCAAAATTGCCTGGGCATTAAGGCTCAGATACCGATAATAAAATTCCGGATTCAATATATTTAATACGAATCCTGCCGCATACAATATAATAATATAATACATGAGGTTGGGAATGGCGTACCTGCCAAACTTTCTCTCCAGCTTTGAAAGCCAATTTTCCATAAGACAAACTCCTTAAATTTTGAAATTTTACACTAGATGAAGATATCTGAACACTCTCTTAACATCATTTTTATACTGTAGTAATTCTACCGTTTTACGCACTGTTTGTCAATTCTGCTATGGAACTTTACAACTTTTTTATATTTCTATAGCATTTTCTTAATTGTTATTTTAAAAAATTTGTCGTATAATGTTACAGGCTGTAATAAGACAGCCATAAAGGAGTGTTATTATGAGTAAAAACGAATTGTATACACTGGGCATTGACATCGG
This sequence comes from uncultured Dorea sp., assembly GCA_910584575.1. GTDB lineage: Bacteria > Bacillota > Clostridia > Lachnospirales > Lachnospiraceae > Sporofaciens. Next base: position 44,547 of record CAJUBG010000008.1, on the reverse strand, counting down.
TTCAACCACTGTGAAAATCGCTATACTCGACAAGGATAACGATGTCGCCTTTTCCGACTACGAAAGGCATTATGCTAATATTCAGGAAACTTTGTCTGACCTTCTGGGACGGGCAATCTATAAATTAGGGGGAATCTACGCCTCTCCGGTCATCACCGGCTCAGGCGGGCTGACCCTGGCAAAACACTTAGACGTTCCCTTCGTCCAGGAGGTCATCGCCGTCTCCACGGCCCTTCAGGACTACGCGCCCCAGACTGATGTTGCTATCGAGCTGGGCGGCGAGGACGCAAAGATCATTTACTTTGAAGGCGGTAACGTGGAACAGCGCATGAACGGCGTCTGCGCCGGCGGTACCGGCTCTTTTATCGACCAGATGGCCTCCCTTCTTCAGACGGACGCGTCGGGGCTTAACGAATACGCGAAGAATTACCAGTCTCTCTACTCCATTGCCGCAAGGTGCGGAGTATTTGCCAAATCCGATATCCAACCGCTAATCAACGACGGCGCTTCAAAGGAGGACCTTGCCGCCTCTATTTTTCAGGCGGTGGTAAACCAGACCATCAGCGGCCTTGCCTGCGGCAAACCAATCCGTGGCCATGTTGCTTTCTTAGGCGGCCCCTTACATTTCCTCTCCGAATTGAAGGAGGCATTTGTCCGAACCCTTAAACTGGATGACAAACATACCATTGCCCCAAACCACTCTCATCTGTTTGCGGCAATCGGCTCTGCCATGAATTCCAAAGGCGGCAGGCAGGTTTCCTTACAGGAGATGCAGAGCCGCTTAGAGAAACGGATTAAGATGGAATTCGAGGTTGACCGGATGGAGCCTCTGTTTACCAGTGAGGCGGATTTTCACGCGTTTGAAAAACGCCACGCCAGACACCAGGTTCCGGTTAAAGACCTGGCAAGCTATACCGGCAAAGCGTTCCTTGGGATTGACGCCGGCTCTACCACTACGAAGGCCGCTTTAGTCGGGGATGACGGGACCTTGCTGTACTCCTTCTATCACAACAACGAGGGAGACCCCCTTGGAACCACCATTACTGCCATCAAGGATATTTACAGCAAACTTCCGGAGGGTGTAAAAATCGTCCACTCCTGCTCTACCGGCTACGGGGAGGCGCTGATTAAGTCTGCCCTTCTTCTGGACGAAGGGGAGGTGGAGACAGTCTCCCACTACTATGCTGCTTCTTATTTTGAGCCGGATGTGGACTGTATCCTGGATATCGGCGGCCAGGACATGAAATGTATCAAGATTAAGAACCAGACCGTTGACAATGTGCTGCTCAACGAAGCCTGCTCGTCAGGCTGCGGCTCTTTCATCGAGACCTTTGCCAAGTCTCTCAATTACTCTGTGGAGGACTTTGCACATGAGGCTCTGTTTGCCCATAACCCGATTGACCTTGGCACGCGCTGTACGGTATTCATGAACTCAAAGGTCAAGCAGGCGCAAAAGGAGGGAGCCGAGGTTTCGGATATTTCCGCCGGCCTTGCCTATTCTGTCATTAAAAACGCCCTGTTCAAAGTGATTAAGGTATCCGACGCTTCTGAGCTTGGAAACCATATCGTGGTGCAGGGAGGGACATTTTATAATAACGCGGTGTTAAGAAGCTTTGAGAAAATTGCTGGCTGCGAGGCCATCCGTCCGGATATTGCCGGAATCATGGGCGCTTTCGGCGCTGCTCTCATTGCCCGCGAGCGTTATATGGACTGTCAGGGGACGACTATGCTCTCCATCGAGGAGATCGAGGCTCTTGAATATTCCACCACCATGGCGAAATGCAAGGGCTGTACCAACAATTGCCGCTTAACCATCAACCATTTCAGCGGCGGAAGAAGGTTCATCACCGGAAACCGCTGTGAACGGGGGCTTGGAAAGGAAAAGTCAGACAACAAGCTTCCTAACCTGTTTGAATACAAGCTGCATCGGTATTTTGACTATACCCCCCTGGAGGGCTACGAGGCCACAAGGGGCGTCATCGGCATCCCACGAGTGCTGAATATGTATGAGAACTATCCCTTCTGGTTTACATTTTTCCATACCCTTGGCTTCCAGGTGGTATTATCCCCTGCCTCGACCCGTAAGATTTATGAGCTTGGGATAGAATCCATCCCCAGTGAGTCTGAGTGCTATCCGGCCAAGCTGGCCCACGGCCATGTACAATGGCTGATTAACCAGGGAATACACCGTATCTTTTACCCTAGTATTCCTTATGAGAGAAATGAGTTTCAGGAGGCTAATAATCACTACAACTGCCCTATTGTTACCTCCTATCCGGAGAATATCAAGAATAATATCGACGCCATCGTAAACGGCGAGGTGGACTTCCTCCATCCCTTCCTGTCCCTTGAGAGCGAGGAGACGGTTTCCTACCGTCTGGTGGAGGAATTGTCTGAAAAATTTTCCATACCGGCGTCAGATATCCGTTCTGCCGTACATACGGCGTGGAATGAGCTTTTAGCGTGCCGTGAGGATATGAAGAAGAAGGGTGAGGAAACCATTGAATTCCTGAACCGTACCGGCAACCGTGGAATCGTTCTTGCCGGACGCCCCTACCACATCGACCCTGAGGTAAACCACGGAATTCCTGAGCTTGTCAACTCCTACAATATAGCGGTGCTGACAGAGGATTCTATTTCCCATCTGCACCCTGCCGAGCATCCGTTAAATGTGATGGACCAGTGGATGTACCATTCCAGGCTTTATGCGGCGGCCAACTATGTTAAGACCACGGACAATCTGGACTTAATCCAGCTTAATTCCTTCGGCTGCGGACTGGACGCCGTCACCACAGACCAGGTGGCCTCCATCCTCAACGATTCCGACAAAATCTACACCTCTCTGAAAATCGACGAGGTGAATAACTTAGGCGCCGCCAGAATTCGGGTGCGCTCTCTTTTGGCCGCGATTCGTGTAAGGGAGAAGCGCAATGAGAAACGAACCATCCAATCCTCTGCTGTCAACAAAGTTCCTTTTACCCAGGAGATGAGAAAGGACTACACCATCCTCTGCCCCCAGATGTCGCCGATTCATTTCGATTTGCTGGCGCCTGCTTTCGCGGCTTCGGGATACAACATTGAGATTCTTCCCAACGACAACAAGCAGGCAGTGGACGTGGGACTTAAGTATGTCAATAACGACGCCTGCTATCCTTCCCTGATGGTGGTGGGACAGATTATGGACGCCATCCTGTCCGGCAGATATGATACGGATAAGATTGCCGTGATTATCAGCCAGACCGGCGGCGGGTGCCGAGCCTCCAACTATATCGGGTTCATCCGCAGGGCGCTTAAGAAAGCCGGATACGAGCATATACCGGTTATCTCTGCAAATTTAAGCGGGCTTGAGGGCAATCCCGGCTTTAAGCTGACGCCGCGCCTTATCATGCGCGGTATATATGCAGTCGTGTTGGGAGATATCTTCATGAAATGCGTGTACCGCATCCGCCCCTATGAGGCGGTCAAAGGCTCTGCCGACGCCATGCATGAAAAATGGGTGGGGGTCTGCAAGGAATTCTTGTCGCATGGATATCCCTCCAGACACCGGTTCAAACGGCTCTGCAAAGAGATTATTGAAGATTTCGACCAAAACATTGAGCTTTTAGATATAAAGAAACCCCGTGTGGGCGTGGTGGGAGAGATTCTTGTCAAATTCCTTCCTGCCGCCAACAACTATCTGGTGGAGTTACTGGAAAGCGAAGGCGCAGAGGCGGTGGTGCCGGACCTTCTGGACTTCCTTTTGTACTGCTTCTATAACCAGAACTTTAAGGTGTCCCATCTGGGTATGAAAAAATCCAAGGCCACCGTCGGGAACCTTGGCATCAAGGCCCTGGAATGGTTCCGCGCGCCGGCTAAAAAGGCATTTAAGGAGAGCAGGCATTTCGACCCTCCGGCAGATATCAGAGAGCTTGGGAAAATGGCGTCGGATATCGTGTCTCTTGGCAACCAGACCGGAGAGGGGTGGTTTCTCACCGGCGAGATGCTGGAGTTGATACACAGCGGCGCGCCGAATATTGTGTGCACGCAGCCATTTGCCTGCCTGCCTAATCATGTGGTTGGGAAAGGTGTCATAAAAGAGTTGAGAAGGCGGTATCCAAAATCAAATATCGTGGCAATCGACTTCGACCCTGGGGCCAGTGAGGTGAATCAGTTGAACCGGATTAAGCTTATGCTTTCTACGGCGAATAAGAATATGGGGACGTAAGTAAGGTGAGACTATGCAAAATACTATTGAAATCGTGAAAGATGTTGTTGAGCAATTCCAAAAAATCCAACGGCATATGGAACACGCGAAAGAAGAGAATGCAATGAAAACATATGAAGGCTTGAAGCAGGATTATCTGTCTTTAAAAGCAATCTTACAAGCAGCAGGGGTAAATCTCACAGAAATTGACAGAATTAAAGAGTAATAAAAACAGCATAGTATCCGCATTAGAGTCCGGTATACTGTGCTGTTTTTTTCTCATCCAAAATAGTAAGCATTTGCCGCGCTGTCACAATAAACGGTTCTGCCGGAAAATGTTTTAAATTGCCTGTCACAAGATAGGCGTCATCCTCCCGTTTTTCCATTACAACCTCATAAAAGGGCAAATCTTTTATATCCGGCAATATGACGCCAGTAGCCGACGGTTCCACAAGAATACCGTATTTTTCTATAGCAGACAACAGATATCCTACCATATTCGGCTCAAATTTGAATTTCTTTCTGTTCAGAACCTCCTGATACTCCAACATAATTTTTTCACTAAAAACCGGTATGATTTCTCCGCTAATGAGTCTGCCGATTAGCTGTACTGTGGCCGCATCTTTGCGGTAGGATAGCAGCGCAGAGACGAGTACATTCGTGTCTATGACCGCGTAACAAATCATTCCGAATCCCCCTCTCCATGCCTTACCCTTCGGATTTCTTCGTTGATTTCCTCCAAAGGCATACCTTGAGGGAAATCCTTTTCTGCCTGGGCTCTCAAAGCCATAAAAGCCTGCATTGCCCCTTCTCTCGTAACCTCAGGTTTTGGTGAGCAAATCTCAAAAGGAATCTTGCGCTCACGGACAACTGCTCTTGCAAATACATTAATTGCCGTAGACGCAGTCATTCCAAAATCCGAGCACAGTGTATCAAACTGTTTTTTTAATACTTCGTCCATGCGGACACTAAATGTTGCTTGTGCCATAATTCGCACCTCCTTTGCATTAATTATAACCGTTTAGGTTCTAAAAATCAATAATTCTAATAAAAATACTCACCTTCGCGCCCCTGTTTTCTGCATTTTCAATCTCCAGATACCCTCCCTGCCCTCTCACAAACTTCTCGGCAGTATGAAGCCCAATCCCATAGTGGTTCTTACTGCTTCGGCTTACATCCCCTTGATAGAACTGCTCTGTGGCATGTTTTAAGTCCTGTGCCGTGAATCCCTGCCCCGCATCTACAACGGTTATTGCCAGATATTCCCCCTTGGCTTGGGTTTTCATCTCCAACGATACCTCTATCTCGCCCTCCGGCGGGCTATAATCCATGGCATTGCTCAAAATATTATGAAACGCCCGCAGAAGTTGGCTTACGCTGCACCGGATTTCCCCATGGAGAGCCTGGGCGCTAATAATCATAGGATACTGTCTTGCGGACGTAAGAAGCCTCCCCTGTTCTATAAACAGCTCAGAAAGGGCGGCGCTGGAAATCTTCTGATTCTGAACCTCTGACTTTTTCTCCTGTGCTTCCTCCGCTAAAATCTCATTCAATATCACAAGATATTCTTCAATCATCAACACACTCTTAAGGATATCCTGATTATACCCTCTCTCCTCCTCCCTAAGCTCTCCCTCTGCCATCAGCTCGGCATTGCCCCGTATAACCGTAAGCGGCGTCTTAATATCATGGGCAAGGGCGGCAATCTGTTCTTCCCTGCTCTTTTCCAGATTCCATTGTCTGTAAAGGGAAGCCTTAAGAGCCTCCTTCATTTGGTTTAAGGAATTCAGGACTTCATCTACTTCCCTTAGCTGTGAATGCTCCTCCTCAAATTCCAAATCCTGATTCCTGATTTTTGCCATAACCTCACTTAAAACCGCCAGCCTGCTTCTCATATATTTTCCAAAATGACGCGACATAAGAACCGTATGGATCAGAAACAGCACGATAAAGGAACAAATCATCAGCACTTCCGGACTTGGCAAAATATGATTCAAAAACTCATTCCTGAATCGGGTAGCAATCTCATACTTGACAATGCAAACCTCCCCCGAATCACGCACAAAGAACCGATAATAGCTTCTCCCGCGGGCATAGATGCTGTTACTCTTATACTTCTCCCACGCCTGTTCTATTTCCTCCGAGGGAAACGTACCATAAAGCCAATTCCCCTCCCTTTCATACACCCCATAGCTACATCCTTCTGGCAGCATACTCTCCGTGATTTCCGGCGCTGTTTCTATCTCCTGCGCCGCCCCATTAAGCCAAGCCTCCATATGGTTGGCCGGAAGCACCTCCCCTGCCACGTCCAGTATAAACCAAATCATGAACTGAAGAAAAATTAAAAGCAGTACGCCAGCCGTATAGAAACAGGCATACCTGAAAAACACTGATGAAATCGACTTCTTTTTTCCTTTTACCTCCATCGATATCCAATCCCCCATACCGTCTCAATCGGCTCAAAGCCTGCCTTCTGGCATTTCGCCCGAATATTCTTCACATGCTCGGTAATCACAGAATTGTCGCTCTCCTTCTCATACCCGAATACATGCTCATAGATTCTGTCCTTGGAAAACACCTGCCTGTGGTTCATGGCAAGATACTCGCAGATGGCGTACTCGCTCTTGGTAAATTTAAGCTCTGTCTCTCCATAGCGCACCTTCTTCTCCTTCGGCCAGAACTTCACGCCGTCTACAACCACCACATGCTTTTTCTCTCTTGTCTCTCTGCGCAGATGGGCCGCCACCCTGGCGCGCAATTCCCCGATTCCGAAAGGCTTGGCGATGTAATCGTCCCCGCCGATGCCAAGCCCCTTCATAATATCCGACTCATTCGTCTTTGCCGTCAGAAACAGGATTGGACAGTCCACGCTGCCGCGGATTTCCCCGCACAGCGTAAAGCCGTCTACCCCAGGCATCATCACATCCAGAAGGATTAGCTGGTACTCCGTAAGCTTCTGGCTTTGAAGCTTTAGAGGGTCGCTTTGCACCGTCACCTCGTAACCCTCCTTCTCCAACGCGTTTCTGATTAGTTTCAAAATCTGCTCATCATCGTCTACTGCCAATATTTTCGTCATATCGTTCCTTCCTAATGAATCAGTCCTTACACTGTCTTCCCTCATAGAAATTTAGCCACAGAAAAAATCCGGACCACAACAGAAGCGTGACTGCCGCGCCGCAAACCAGGTTTTTGGACACATACTCCCATGATACCACCCTATTTCCCATCCAACATTGTAGCAGATATTGACTCCACCTGCCACCCCACGCACAGGGAAAAAACTGCCACCGTCCCTCCCCAAGCCCTGTCAAAAAAAGCGCTGAAACCACTAACTGGGCTGTTCCTGCACACAGGGAAATATTTTTCGAGAAGGCCAGGTTTAAAAAAAGATGGATGAGATAGAGGTTCATACTGCTAAGCCAAAGAGTCAGGGCCAAAACCGCATACCTTTCTGCCGACAGCAAAGCCCTCCCTGTCAAGACGCCAAAGCCTGCCTCAAAGCCTAAAACTGCCAGAAGGAGGGCTGCAAATCCCATCCCCAAAAGAACCGCCCACTTGGCAATCACAGGATTCCTTCTGCGCACTGCCACACCAAGAAGGGTCTGAAAATGCCCTTTTTCCTCCAACTCCACAGACATGGCGCAGACCACGCTGATTACCAATGGAAGTGCAATGGAAAGCGCCTCTATATAGCCGCATATCTTTCCCTGGTCACTCCATGCCGCAAAGGAATAATAGAAAAGAAATATGATAATTCCCAACACGGGAACCGCAAGATGCAGCCATATAAGCAGCGTGCGCCGCATTTTCCACAGCTCTCCCCTGATATCTCTGTACAATTCCATCTCTACTTCTCCACCTGCCTTTCAAACCACTTACGGCTGATGGCCCAGAACAGGGAAAACCACAGGATAGAAGCCCCTATTCCCACTGGAAGTCCCCATAAGTCCAATAATTCCTGTGTGAAGGTCAAACTTCCTGGCTTTGCCACCAGCCCATTGGGAAGGATTTTTAAGATGATACACAAAAGCCTTGCCGTAATGCCTCCTGGCAGAGCCATAAAAAACGGATGAAGCGATAGCTCGACTGCTGTTATGAGATAACTTCCCAAATGAAGCAGTATCATTGGGAATACGCCCGCCGCCTGCTGTAAAAACAGGCAGAAGGGAATCTGCCACAGAGACGTCACAAATAAGACCACTACCGCCAGAAGCTGTTCTTCCACCGACGGATTAATGGGAAATACCTGATGCGCAATCCGCGTAAGCCCCATGCTGACTATTATCGCCGCTGCCATAAACACCAACAGGGAAATCCCCATACACTGGATGCCGTACAATATTTTTCCGTCCCAGACAGCCCCCATTTCCACAGGCAGGACACGGATTGAACGGTCTCCCATTTTCTTATCGCGGTTCCCCACAGAGGCACAGATAAGCGCAAGCATTGCCGGAAACAGAACCATATACCACCAGTTGTAACTGTCAATGATGAAATAATCCCTCGTAAGCCAACCAGACAGGCACACCGCTGCCATGGGCATAATCACCGTCAGTTTTTCCGTATAGGTGTGACGGTTCTTCAACCTTTCCGCAAGAAAATATTCTCTCATCTATCTCCCCTCCTTTGCCGCAATCTTCATGAATAATTCTTCCAGACAGGCATCCTCCGGCATACCGCCCTGGTATCCCAGTACGCCGTTTATGATAATTCCGATATGGTCGGCTGTCTTTGCAATCTCGCTTAATATATGGCTGGACACGATGACAGTGATACCATTTTCAGGGAACCTACGTATCATCTGCCGCAGATCCTGGATGCCGATAGGGTCAAGTCCGTTGACCGGCTCGTCGAGGATTAGAAGCCTTGGATTGGCGAGAAGGGCAATCCCGATTCCAAGCCGCTGCTTCATCCCTAAGGAAAACGCGCCTGCCTTCTTTTTTCCTGTATTTGCCAAATCTACTATTTCCAATACCTTCTGGATTCTTTTATCCGGTATATGAAGCATCAATGCGCGGACTTTCAGGTTCTCCCATGCCGTCAGGTTCTCATATACGGGCGGCGTCTCGATTAAGGCGCCGATGTCCTTAAGGTCATTCCTACTCCATGCATGGCCGTCAAAGAAAATCTGCCCGTCTGTGGGGCGCAGGATTCCTGTCAGCATTTTTAAAAGGGTGGATTTTCCTGCGCCGTTGGGGCCAAGAAGTCCGTATACGCAGTTCTTCGGCACCTCCAAAGAAATACGATTAACAGCGTGGTGATTTTTAAAAGATTTGGTTAGACATTTTGTCTCTAAGATATTTTGATTCATGTGGTTTCCTCCTTACTTCCCGCTTGTCAGTGTTCTGTCTGGACAGATATATCTGTCACTGAACTACAAGATAAGAATAAGGGGGAATTATAAGGAAAGTATAAAGAAATCTAAAAAAATCATTATTCAATTATAGTTTAGCAGAGGCTTTACACCTCAATCACCAATTGATATAATGAAAGTACGATATAAATGGTACTTTAGAAGTGAGGTGAGAATATGCCGGGCGAAAAAGAAATCAATATCAACTTATTAAATATCTTAGATTTATTAGAACGTTTGGAAATGGCCGACCGAGACGGCGGACATGAAAAATTAAAAGCGCAGATTGCATTTGAAAAAAAATGTATTGAACGAAAACTTTATCAAAAGCCGCCGTTAGAATAATGACATAACAAGAGAAGCGAATATCTGTTTTGGGGAGGCACCGTCAGTTATACGGTGCCGATTTTTGATTTTTTATTCCATTTCCTTAATGAGTTGTGAATACATATTCCCCATATCCTCCTGCGGCTTCCACCCCAGAGCCATAAGCTTCTCCCCTGACAGGCGAAGCGCCGTATCAGCCGCATAACCATACCGGTCATCATCTGCTATATCATATTTCACATGAATCCTGCCACCCGCCATTTTGTCCGCCGCAAACTCCGCCATCTGCCGGATTGTCATGGTATTAGCTTCATTTACTATATTGTAGGCTTCCCCATCGGCTCCCTTTTCCAAAATGGCCATAATCCCAGATATGGCGTCATGAATACCGCAGTAATTTCCCATTGAACGTCCCTGTGTATGAAGCACGATATCGCGCCCTTCCTTGACAGCCCTGGCAAACTGGGCGAAAACGCGTTTATCTGAAGCCGGAACTCCTTCTCCGAAAGTCTGTGCGAGGCGGGCAATTTTTACCGGAACATTATATTCTTTAAAATAAGCGTAGCAGATATTTTCCGCCATACGTTTGCCTAAAGGATAACAACTTCGGGAAGCCAACAGCTCTACCGTCCCCCGCGAAGCTTCATACTCCGTGGCACGGTGCCCTGCCGGACATTCAATACTCCCGTACACCTCCATGCTTGAGAGGTATACCATACTTTTAATCTTACATTGCCTTGCAAATTCTAAAATATTCTGCGTCGTGTTGACAATGCTCTCTGTCACCTCCACAGGATGGGAGAGCATTTTGGCAGATGCAGTAACAGAAGCGCAGTGAATCAGATAATCGCAGTCCAGATTTAGCGTCGCCAGTTTTTCCCTGCCGGTTAAATCTGCCTCTGCAATCTGCACATTATGGGGTAATACCTTTTCCGCTTTCACTCTGCTGCGCACAAGAGCCGTTATATCTGCCTTTTCGTCAGTCTCTTTTATGTGCTTTACCAGCATAGATCCTATATAACCTGTTGCACCCGTAATTAGATATGTATTCATGCTTTTTCTTTCCGCAACGCTTGCTCAAAATAATCTATCGTGCGCTTCAATCCATCTTCCAGCATAATAAGCGGCTCCCATCCAAGTTCTTTCTTTGCCAGCTCGATGATAGGTTTTCTCTGTGTCGGATCATCCAATGGCAGCGGTCTATGTACAATCCCCGAACTGCTTCCTGTAAGGCCAATAACCTTCTTCGCAAGTTCTAACATGGTAAACTCCCCTGGATTTCCAAGATTCACCGGTCCGGTAAAGCCGTCCCTGCTGTCCATCATTCGGCACATCCCGTCCACCAGGTCATCCACATAGCAGAAACTTCGTGTCTGGCTTCCCTCTCCATAAACGGTAATATCCTCCCCTTTCAAAGCCTGCACAATAAAGTTGGATACAACTCTGCCATCATATGGATTCATATTTGGCCCATAGGTGTTGAAGATACGGATAACTTTAATGTCTACATTATGCTGCCTGTGATAGTCAAAGAAAAGCGTCTCTGCCATCCGCTTCCCCTCATCATAACATGAACGGATACCGATCGGATTGACACAGCCGCGGTATGATTCCGGCTGCGGATGCACCTGAGGGTCTCCGTATACTTCACTGGTACTGGCCTGTAATATCTTTGCATTGACCCGCTTCGCAAGTCCAAGCATATTCATCGCCCCATACACAGAAGTCTTTGCTGTTTTAATAGGGTTATATTGATAATGCACAGGGCTTGCAGGACATGCCAGATTATAAATCTGGTCAACCTCGACGAACAGCTTTTCTGTCACGTCATAACGGATTAATTCAAAATTCTTATAATCCATTAGATTCCAAATATTATCTTTTGAACCAGTAAAAAAGTTATCCAGACAAATGACATCATTCCCCTCGACTACCAGTTTCTTACAAAGATGCGAGCCGATAAATCCCGCGCCTCCCGTCACTAAAATACGTTTCATGCCATAACCTCCGCACTGGGTCTCACTCCAATCTGATAATAGTCCAATCCATATTTTACCAAACTCTTTGCACTGTACTGATTTCTTCCGTCAAAAATGACCGGATTCTTTAATCGTTCCTTTATTTCATAAAAATCAGGACTCCTAAACTCCTTCCATTCTGTCACCAGTACAAGTGCATCCGCACCTTTCAAGGCGTCATATTTGCTCTCGCAGTATGTAACTCTTTCATTGCCCTTTAAATAACATTCTCTTGCCTCGTCCATTGCTTTCGGATCGTAAGCCTGTATTTCTGCACCTAACCCTGTCAACTCCGCTATAATGGTAATTGCTGCTGATTCCCTCATATCATCCGTATCCGGCTTAAAGGCAAGTCCCCATACCGCAAATACTTTCCCCGATAAATCCGCACCAAAACGCTGTTTTACTTTCTCCACAAGCACATATTTTTGTGTATTGTTTACTTCCTCAACAGACTGTAAGAGTTGTGCCCCGTAGCCATATTCACCGGCTGTTTTAATAAGAGCCTTCACATCTTTTGGAAAACAACTTCCTCCATAACCACAACCAGGGTAAATGAAAGAATAACCAATACGTTTATCACTTCCGATTCCTTTACGTATTTTATTAATATCCGCCCCAACACGCTCACAAATATTGGATATCTCATTCATAAAAGAAATCTTTGTGGCAAGCATTGAATTCGCTGCATACTTCGTCATTTCAGCGCTTGCAATATCCATTACGATAAAATTCTCTGTATTCATTAGATAAGGCTTATACAATTCACGCATTATTTCTTCTGCACCTTCATTGTCAATGCCAATTACAATTCTGTCCGGCTTCATGCAGTCAGAAATGGCATTTCCCTCTTTCAAAAACTCTGGATTAGAAATAACATCAAAGGTCAGATTGCTCTTTCGTTTACTAAGCTCCTCCTGTATCCGAATACGCACCTTCCCTGCCGTCCCCACTGGAACAGTAGACTTATCTACAACATACATATGATGGGACATAGACTTCCCGATACTCTCCGCTACGTCAAGAACATAATGCAGGTCAGCGCTGCCATCCTCGCCCATTGGCGTTCCAACTGCTATGAAGCAAATATTACAAATCTCCAATGCCTCCTGTATTTTTGTGGTAAAGTTTAGATTCCTCTGTTTGAAATTATTTAAAACCATCTCGGATAATCCTGGCTCATAAATTGGGATAATACCGCTTTTTAAGTTTTTTATCTTTTTCTCGTCCACATCTACGCACCAGACCGTGTTGCCCATGTTTGCAAAACAAGTACCTGTTACCAGTCCAACATAGCCTGTGCCGATAACTGCAATTTTCATTTGCTTATTTCCCTCCAATTTGTTTGCCTTTTATATTTCCAAATCATGCAGTAGATTTTCTACCGCTTCTACCTCCATTGTTTCCCTGCAATAACTATTATAGGTTGCAATATGCGGCGTTAAAATCGCATTATCTATCTTCTGGAGTTCTCCCTCATAAGGCTCCTGCCAGAATACGTCGCCCCAAAAATAGGATACCCTTCCGTTTCTCAATGCTTCTACTAACGCCTGCTCATTAATCAGCGCTCCTCTCGCACTGTTTAGTATCACAACGCCATCTTTTATTTTCTCAAACCTTTCTGGCGTTAAAACTTCTTCGTTTCCTGAAGCATGAAGCGAAATCACATCCGCCCACGCCAATTTCTGTTCCAAATCCGTATCATATCCTGACAGGTATTCATCATATACCTCTATGTTACTTCCAAAAACATTCAGCATACATTTTACACGCTTCCCTATTCTCCCATATCCGAGCAACAGCACGTTAAGGTTTTTCAGAGCAAATCCGATATGCTTTTTCCAAATATTGCGGTGCATCTCCTCATTGCACTGAAGCAGCCTATGTCCAATCGCCAACAACGCGGCCACAGTCATCTCCGCTACGGCCTCCGTCGGTGCATCCGGTGTGTTTGACAGCGCGATTTTCCTTCGTTTTACCGCTTCTATATCCACGTTATCCATTCCAATACCGATTCGTGCAATGGCTTTCAGCGTAGGAGTCTTACTTAACACATCTTCATTTAGGAGCTCCAAACCTGCCAAAAGACCATCCGCCCCCTGCAGATGCCGAATGGTCTCATCCACTGTCATTTTTCTTCCATAAGGGTTTTTTACGACCTCAATCCCTTTATCCACCAATAAACGAAGCGCTTTGTCACTGCTCTGAGAAAAAGACGACGCGCCTACTGCCACCTTCATCAATGCCGACCTCCTTCCATCTCATCTAAAAATAAATCCAGCGCGCTATGAAGAAGAACCGCATGTGCTGACTCTACCATTCCATATGTCTCTAAAGGGACATAAAAATTAAGCTTCCCCATCTGCCTTGACAAATTCTCCTTTTTCTTTCCGGAGAGAGTCAATACAAACGCGCGCTTCTCCTTTGCCGCCTTTATTGCTTCTATTACACTGGGTGAATTCCCTGATGAAGATATCGTAATTAGCAGATCCTTCTCAGAGATTAGACGTTCAATTCGATAAGCAAACACCTTCTCATAACCGATATCGTTACTTATCGCCGTGATATGAGATGTCTCCGAACATGTATCCGTACGGATTTTTGCATTTTGGAAGAAATCATGTGAAAAATGCTCTGCCATCGCTGCGCTTGCTCCATTCCCACACAAAAATATACAGCCAGAGGCTTTCCTAACCTCCTTAATACGTCCAATCCATCTTCTCATTCCTTCCTCCTGAGTCAGCTCTTTTCCCTCCTCGTCCGTCACAATCAACGAACAAAGCGCCATATGAATATCTGAAAAATATCCCAGTAATTCTTGTTCCATTTCCATCCCCCTTTTATCCAATTCCATTTAATCCCTGACTACAAAAATCATTCCACAGGTCCTCATTTGCAAACGCTTTATAATTACATTTATTTTCATTTAATAAAACCAGCTCAGTAATTCCGCCTGACGCATCCACGATTGCTTTTGCCGCAGCAATATCCCATAGCATGATCTCATCTTCAAAGTACGCATCCATGCGACCATCCGCAACGAAGCAGCTCATTATCGCCGCTGCGCCCAACATGCGCACCTTTTTAAACTTCTGCACCTGTTGTATAAAAGAAGAAAGACTTTTTGTGCTGTAATCTCTCTTTACTGGAAACCCCGTCGCCATCACTGCCTGAGCCACTCTTTTTTCTGATGACGGGAAAATCCTCTCGTCATTCTTAAATGCGCCTAGTCCGACCACACCATAGATAAGCTCGTCCGACATAAACCGATATACAACACCAAGCACCGGCTGTACATTTTGATACAAAGCAATGGAAACACAGGTCAGTTCATCCATTCCTTTTATGTAATTCACAGTTCCATCCAAAGGGTCAATAATCCAACGATAGTCCTGCACCCCGTCTATTAAACCGGCTTCTTCCGACAAGATTGAATATCCTGTCACGCTTAGTGTATCCACAATGATTCTTTCACTCATCTGATCGGCTGCTGTCTTTAAATCTTTGTCCCTCGAACTGTTAATTCCCATGTATATTTTTTCCTTCAAAGCTTTTCCAGACGTTATCGCCGCCTGCTTTGCCAGCATCAACTCTTTCTCATACATGGCGGCGCCTCTCATATGGCAGCGTATCTTCCGTAAATCCGTTTTCTCTCAGCCACACCTCCACCTGAGGAACCTGCCATGAAAAATCAACGTCCAGGCCAGCCCAGTTCATGATCGCATACGACTTCTGCCCCATCCATTGATAAGGAAGCATTCCTTCTTCAAGCTTTTCCAGGCAGCGGGGACGAACAATAAAGGTTCCGTCCGTAAAATATACATCGCCCTGTGAATCCTTATCGCAATTGATTTTTTCAAGGTTATAAAGAGCTTCTAACGGGACAAAAGAATGGATCAGACCATCCTCGCCAATTCTTCTTGCCCTAGTCGGCGAAAACATATTATATTTTGAAACGGTGGCCGCTGAATCAAACTCCTCATTTGCTCTCAATACACAGATTCCCTCTTTTAACTGCTCTGGTAGAATAAATGGCGCATTACACTGCATCAGAACAATAAATTCGATATCCTTACCCTGATTTTTAATAAAATGATATCCATGTACCATTGCATCCTGATGCAACGCCTCTTTTGTACACAAGTAACCCGGCCTGTCAATAATATAAACCCCATATTTTTGGGCAATCGTCTTTATTTCCTCCGAATCCGTTGACACATAAATCTCATCAATTTCCTCTGTATTCAGCGCAGCTAAAACCGCATATTCCATCATAGTTCTTCCCATTACAGGGTATATATTTTTATTGGGAAATCCAACACTGCCGCCCCTTCCCAAAATCAACGCTGCAATCATTTTCTCCTCCTGTTATCCTTTTTTCTTTACAAGTTTATACCGCCCTATCAGGGGCATGCATCACGGGATGCCCTTTGGGTATACCTTAATGGACGCAGTCCACCAGCCCCGTCAGGGGCATGCATCACGGGATGCCCTTTGGGTATATATATCTGTCACAATTTGCATGGTTTTCACCGCATCATTCATCGTTCCATGCACAATTGGTTTTTGGTTTACCAAAGCCTCATAAAATTCAGCCATTTCTTTGTCCCAGGAAAAATCCTCATTAAAACACATTGTATGCTCTTTCGGCCTTCCCAGTTTTCCACTCTCCGCCAGCAAATCTTTTTTATAATACGTAATAGATTCCTCACCATAGCTTTTTGAATTCGTTAGAAGCCCATTCAGCGCTATATATCCGTTTGTGCATAAAATATCCATATCAAACTTATGCCGCCACTGCAGAACGCTGGAATGGATAGAAGCAATTTGATGACGCTCTGTTTCCAACAAGGCAATAGCTGAATCCTCCGTCTCCAGTTCTTTCCATACAAGATTACTTACTATACCACTTCTTACATACAACTCGCTCCCCAACAGATAACGCATCAAGTCAAGCATATGGATTCCCTGATCTAACAGAATCCCTCCCCCCGAAATCTCCTTATTATTTCTCCATTCCTCGGCAAAATGTTCATTGCCTGCCTTTCCATAGACCCCCCGCACACACACTGCCTCTCCAAGCAAGCCTGAATCGAGCAAAGCTTTCGCCTCGATAACGGAATTATGATATCGATGGTTAAAACCAAATTTTAATGTTATCCCACATTCGTTATACACCTTCTGTATCTTAAGCGCGTCCTCTAATGTCCTTCCGGGAGGTTTTTCAGAAAAAACCGCACAGCCTCTTTTCAGCGCATAACACACAATTTCCGGTATCATTTTATTGACCGCGCATACAATGACCACTTTGGGCTCCTGCTCATCTATACATGCCCTCCAATCTGAGTAGACTAAAAGTCCGTCTGGCATCTGTTCCCTCACCTCGGACCTGATATCACATATAGCCCTTATCTCATACCCGCCATGCCGCTGCATTGCGTGATACCGGATCCTTCCCATTATCCCAAACCCGATAATCACGCTTGATAGTTTTGTCTCCATTTACTTCTCCTTTCTGGCTACTAACTGGGCATAAGAACTCAGGCCGCTTTTCTGTAAAAAGCGTTGGAACTCTGCCAATTCAGCAGCTCCAGCCGTTTTCAGGAAATAATAGAGGAAAGCATTCTCATTCTCCAAAGAGTTTACCTGCTCATGAAGATAGCTCACATCCAGAGTTCCAGGTGTCGTCAGTTCTAAAACCTCGAATCCGGCCTGTTCCAAAAGTATACGCAGTCCCTTCGGGGTTGGAAGCAAGTTAAACTCATATGGAAATATGCTTTTGTTATTTTCTTTTAAGGCTAGTACATCTATTCCGCTGCCCATTCGGATGCTGAAGAATAAGAGTCCGCCTTCTTTCAAACTTTTATGAACCTCTTGCAGAAATTGCAGCGGGACAAATTCCTGCTGTATGTAATCCATACATAAAACCACATCCGCAGCTTCTGTTTTTTCATCTGTATCGATGGAAAGAATTGAATTCCTGAGCTCATAGCTGTGAGCCAATCCTGAATTTTCTATAAGCCGTATCAGCTCTCGATATCTCGTACCAAAATCAAGGATTCTCAGGTTCTTATTTTTTCCAAGGTATCGGAAACACCGAAAACGATACCAGTCAAGCAGATCATTCCATAATACTGTTCTGCGGTTACTGGTGTCCGACTGATACTCACGGTCCAGGCGAAGGGCTGCTAACGCTTCATTCTTCTTGTATCGCTTTAATTCCCCGCTGTCTATACCTGCATATATACTGAAGCACCGAGGACATTTATAATAAGGCACCCTCCATTTAGTAAAAAAAAGTTTGTATTCCTGCTCTCCACAAAAAGGGCAGCCTGTATTCCAATCTTCTATCGTATGCGCGCTATCCACAAAATTCTTTATAATTTTCTGCTCCTGTTCAAACAAAGATGGATTTTTTAAGGGTGGAACCAGCTTTTCTGCTTGTTCGTAATAGTCAAATGAAGTGAACATTGTACTCTCCTTTCTGATTCTACAGGCAGGCTGTCCGGTAGATTTCTGTTCCCACGCGGTCTCCCAATCCCTCTTTTTTTCTGAATTGAAGCCGTCTATCCTTTATAATATCTACAAAGCTTGAAATATCCCATTCTGCTGTCTCTGTACTTCTGCCCGGATGTGATCTCATCCATAAAAGTGTACTGTCCTTTTTTGATAAAACCTGCCTTTTTTCTACAATATGACCCTGTTTTGTATCTAACAAAAGAATACTATTACTCTTTTCAGTCCATATCCCTATTTTTCCATCATCTGTTACAAACTCTACCAAAATGTAATTACCCTCCACATCTTTTGGAGAAATAAACGGCACTTTTTGAATTGATAAACTGGCCGCTTCAAACATAACCGCTTCCTGTATCTGTAAAGGATTCGCATAGGCCGGAATATAGCATACCCTTCCATTTACACATCTGCTCTGCAAAAAAGAACTGTTCATTTTCTGCCTACAGGCCAGTGAAACTCTAAACGGCAAAATAGCCTCTCGTGTTGTTTGTTGTAAAATCGTATCCCAACATGCAATTCTTCCAGTATGGTCGCTTAACCAAAGTTCCTTTCCTACATCGCAAACGGTTTCTATCCCCCCGTTCAACTCCTCAACACAATAGGCATTACATCGGTTTCTTTCCGTATCAAATCTATAAAGGATATTGTCTTGTGAGGAGGCTAGATATATATACCCATCCTTATATACTGTTTCAACACATAAACCACCTTCCATAATACTGCCGCTCCATCTATACTGATGAGTTCTTGCATTTATATGCAAAATCTGTGGTTCAAACACACCAAAGCGTCCACACACAGGAAACCATATATCATCCCCTTGTATCATCGGACTGCGTGATTCATACCTTTTTGCTCTACGCTTTCCAATAGAAATCTTAGAAAACTCTTTTGTCTCCATGTGATAGACCCATACATCTTCTCCCATATCAGGAAAAGCAAAAATCTCATTTTTCCACTTCACGCATATTGGATGGCTCTTAAAACGTGATTCTTCAAAAGGAAAGCAATCAATCCAAGATAACCGGCCTGTTTCTAAATTCCACTCATATAAATCATTCGTATGAAAAGCAATAAACCAAGCTTTTCCTTGCTCAAAAAAATACCCCATACTCCACAGCCGACGTTCATCCATACCTATATCCATCTTTTACCCACCTATCATTCATTAGATAACCCTATTAAATAATCTCTCAAACCTACAACTTCTATATTTGAGGGCATTGATTTAGCAAGGATATCAACAATTTCACACTGGTGCTTTATGGGAGTCACAATAATTTTGATTTTCATCCCGGTAACATATTTCAAAGCCTCCTCTTTTCTCCTTATATCCAAGTCATGAAATATTCCGTTCTTCTTTTCATCAATCACACCGACAAGCTTTTTTTGCAAATTTACAGATTTGAGCAACTGGTAGAAACGCTCTCCCATTTCACCCGCTCCCCACAGATAAATCGCTGCATCTTCTTCATTTAATAATCGTTTGAAATCTTCTGTTCCCTTAAAATGAAACAGCAACGAAAGAGTCTGCACATCTATTTCTTGATTTACATCCCTGCTTTTTTTAATTATATATGCTTCGGTTTTTTCAAGCTGTTCTTCCAAAAATCCATAGTAATACGGAGTCTCCTTTGCGTAATCCCACCAAAGAGAAAAGCTTTTATCCTTTACCCCCGCCTCCCAGGGATTTAGCCCCGCATAATGAATGATCGAACATCCACTTTTTAACTCCTCCAGTGATTGATATTTCTTAAAATTAGGTTTATTAAACTTGTTCACACGAGTCGAAATATAATCCCATTTCATAGGATCTAATGCAAGGATATCTTTTTCACCAAACTCGACATTAAATAATTCCTCCTCAAAAGTGGAGGTCTCTATTTTGTGCTTGAAAGCCATCCGAAATAAGTATTCTCTTGGATAATTCTCTCGGATTTTTTTTAAATTCCATAATAAGATTCCTGTATTATAATGGGTCCAATGTGTACGTTCTTTCGGATACCATTTTCTAAATTTTTTTTCAACTATAAAATTAGCGCACATGTTGGGAGCAGCTCCCAAACACTTCTCTCCCATATCCATCATAAACAATTCTTCTATACTGTGATTAACAATAATATCTACATCCAGCATCAGAATCCTGTCTACATAATCCGGGATAATCTCAGGAATTAGCAGCCGAAAATAGATTTCTAGAGACAGATTTTCTCTATCTTCCATATGGGAAGGCATAGAATCAAACTTACGTTCATCTACCCAGATATATTTCACATGATTATCATATTTTTCTGTCAAATCTAGGATAACTTTTTTGTCCCTCTCCATAAAATCACGTTGAATCACATAAAGAAAAATACTCCCTTTTTTATTATTTTTATATAGAGACAATAACATTGTATACAAGTATCTCACATACTTTGAATTAACTGTTACACAAACATTCATTACCGACATCTTCAAATCTCCTTCTGCAGTCCCTTTATATTTCCATTTTGTCGATTCACCTGTTTTAATATTTAATCTGCTGATAACAATCATTCGTAAGCAAGTAAACCTCTTTACAGCCCCTGTCATATAACTCCGTCAGCCATCTCGCATGAAATCGCTCATTCATAGCAAGCAAGATCGGTTGGTCACTGTGCTGAAACTCATCTAAATCCTGCATCTCAATTTCCAATATTTCTTTCATATCATTTAAATGTACAGGTATTAAAATCTTTGTGACTTTTTTCTCAAGAGAATGTCTCACAAAAAAATTCAGGCAAGCCATTGTGACTTCGTCTAATCCACCGACCACCATCCGGTCTGTTTCCAAAATAAACTGTTTCCATTGCCCATATGTTTCCAACTTATTGACCTTCATAGGCAGAACCGGTGAACTCCATAGAATTTTATCGGAGGGGATTCTCATTCGCCTCAATTCTTCCTTTATATTATCTGCCATGGACTTTGTCGAAACGGCGATCAATACCCAGTCAAAATCCATACCAAAGATCACTGCAGGCGGCAGGAGTTGTTTCCCATATATCTCTGCACCGAAATTTTGATCGACCCAGGAAACTATCTCACAAAAACCGCACCTCAAATTTTGCAGAAAATATGCCTTTCCAAACTGTCCGGCCCCATATAGCACAACTCGGCTATTAGGAGGCACAAGTTGAAACGGAAAGCTTAACCGCGATGACTTACATATCCTCAGCTCATTATCATAGTATGGGGTGCCTTTTCTGTACTCCAGATAAAGAGACTGATATTCACTGATAGAATTTTTGAACCAAGGCTTGTATAATTGCGAACCTGTATAATGCACGATAATTGGCTTCTCTTTTTCCCATTGCTCTGGTAATAACGTATCCAGCCAGACATTCCATTTTGAATGAATTCTTTTCACCTTTCCTGAGAGTATCGCATTCAATGCGTCCTGATCCCATCTCGGTAAAATGTCCGGATGCATTTTAATAAAATTAAGCATTTTCTTTGCAACATCATTCTCTCTCCACCATCGCAGATTAATCAGCATGACGCCCGCTTGAAAATAAAAGTCCTGCTCACTAATTCCCAGGTTTCGCTTTCTGTATGATGGAACTGATGCCTCCCGGCTAGCCGCCGCATACCCATTAAGCTCTGTTTCCCAAAGCTCTGTCAGGTCTCCAAGGCAAATCGTATCAGCATCCATATATAATATTTTGTTTAAATTAGGAGGCAGATGTTCGGGAGCCAGAATTCGGAAATAGGTTTCGCAGGAAATGGTATCTCCCGGTTTTACTGGAAAATAATAAGAATCCGAATTTATTAGATAAAAAGAGATTTCCGCCAGAGCAGACTCTCTTTTCATCCAATTTTTGACCTGCTCTAATATTTCATTATCTATTTCACTGTGCAATATATGGAAATGCAGGCTCTTTCCCTGGTTATTCCGTAAAATAGAACTCATACATACAACCATCTGCTCCATAAATGCTTTATTAGCAGACAATAATAAATGGTATGTTTCACTCATGTATCTCTACTCCTTTACCCGTTTCCCTATAACAGCGGCACAACAAAAGGCGCTGCTGTCCCTATTTCCACACAATCGTGTCCCTAGCAATTCCTAATTTGTTTAACGTCTCGATAATTTCCCTGACTATTCCCCTATCCTTCACCGCAACCAATACATAATCAAACTCAACGGTTTTAATCTTCTCGACTGCCGAAACAGGTAAGCCGCATTGTGCATACTGCTCATATTTTTGATCGACCCATAAAATAATCTTACAGCCGTCCTGCTGCAGTTGCTTATAAAAATGCTTTCCTGCAACTCCTGCCCCATATAACACAATCCGCGTGCCTTTCCTAAAATACGCCTGTGGAAACTTAGGCGTATATATTTCTATATCCGAACAACATTCGCGTTCTTGTGCAGAGTATCTTAAAAAATCCATAGTGTTAAGATAATTCCATATTGCATAAATAGTGTATGTCCCTTTTATCGGAAACGAAACCTTCAAAAACTTTGACGGCAGCATATACTCCACTTCAGAAATCATCTTCTCATATACCACTTCACCCGCTGAGTCATAGATATAAATTTTGAGACTCTGAATATATGCTCCCACCCCGCCCATCAAATCAATCGAAAAATGTGGCACCTCATCCGCCGCATCAACATGCCAGGTACTATGGAGGAAACCGTCCCGTTTCATATTCCGGCAATAATACCTTCTCGTTCCCAAAAGAAGTATGGATACAGGCATATAATAGTCAACCTGCTGATTCCCACTATATGTACAGATATCATTAATCAGATATTCATCGCATCCTCTTAAACGCAATAGATGACGAAGCCGTTCATCATGACCAAGCTTAAAAATCTCCCTTGTAATACCCGCCTTTTCCAGACATATTTCCAAATGCTTTTCATAGATTTCGCTTTCATCAGGATAGGTAAAACGCCATTCCCAATAATCCTGATTAAAAAACAACTCAAAACCCGGAACTTGAAACGCAAAAATTAAATAGTTCAAGAATTTTAAATCCACAACCTTCTCAGATTGGAAATCCTTCTCAGCCATATAGGTGCCAGACAGTAAGTTCTCCTTACAGCACGCCACTCGATTCCACATCATTGCTGTTATCAGCGCATTAGAACTCACGCTGGCTACCCGTTTGCAACTTAAAACAAACGAATCTATATCTGCACGGTGATCTAACGCTTCCGCCGCCGAAAACTTATACCTGTGTGGTCGAATTGCAATATCAACCTTCCGATAGAGCCGTTCGCATTCCCATTGAAGATCTTCATCAATTGTTCTTGCTTCTGTAAAAATATGAGGAATAAAGGACATTCCTGTCCGAGCGACCCCTATTTCATATTTTGGCTGCGCCCGCATCAAAGGAATCATCGGGAGTGCTTCCTCCTGCACGAATAATGCCAGCAATTCTTCTCTTGAAAAAATCGGGATATCCGCATTTTCCGCTAAAAACCGTTCATACCTTCGCTGACATTCATCAGAATGATATAATTTCCCCTCCATATTTGCCCAAAAAAAAGTTTGTGTACACCCTTGCCTCTCCCGAATCGGAGAAATATCCTCTTTAACGATTTTAATCCCCTTTCTTTCAGCAACAGTATTCAAACTCAAATACCCCTGACCAAAGCAAATCATTCCGTTGACAGGCATCTTCTTTTCTGCTTCCTCAATAATGGGATCCAAAATATTTTCAAGCCGTAAGTCTCTTTCTTCAAATAAATGCAAAAAAAACTCTGTGTCCCCTCCATAGTTTATCCTTCCATTTTCATAAAACTGATCTGGCAGATAATAAATGGAAATCGTGTCACGCAATTCTGATTCGTGCATATCCAGTTCCAAAGATAATCTCAGTATGCTGTCTGTTACCTCATCTTGATACCATTCATTTGTAACCAAAATCCCTCCAAAACGATAACAAAACCTGAGATAATGAATGACATACCATTTCAGATTTTCAAGATAAAAATTTTGTAATAAAAACAATAGAAACATTGCTATCCTCCCTCAAAAAGACGCTTTTTTGCTATTCTAGCAAGTCCTTTAATGTGAGCACTTCTTTCTGTCCCTGTATTCTTTGCAACAGTTCTTCTTTTATTTCATCCGCTTCATAGGATGGAGTGACAAGGACAGTGAACCTTCCATCTCCATGGCGGGCCTCTATATTCTGAAATGCTTTAATGTCCGGATATTCAATAGTCATCCCCTGAAACTTACCTTGTTTTCTCTTATCATAAACGCCTGCGACATAATCTTGAGCCTGCTCCGCACATAATGCGGTATAAAACAATTCCGCCATTATTCCCGCCCCATACAAATAAATATGCTGAATTCCCCTTTTTCTGATGATCGCTTCTAATTCACCGGTTCCTTTCAGCCTGCACAATTTCTCAAGGACAATCGTTTTATATTCCAATGACATTTTTTCTTTTGACTGGCCAAACTCCACTCTCTCTAGCTGTTCTTTACACAAATCATGATAATATGGCGTCCTCTGTGCATACTCCCACCACAGACGGTAACTCTCATTCTTGAACCCTGTACCCCAAGGATTGCTCGCCAAAAAATGAATAACTGTATGCTTGCTGCGCAGTTCTTCCTTTGTTTCTTTCAGATGATAACGGAACTTTCCCCGCAAAATATCTTCATACGTTGTAATATAGTTCCATTTAAACGGATCTAATTCCAGAATTCTATCTTCTCCAAACAATACATTGAACAGTTCCTCCTCAAAAGCCATGGTTCCGATCCTTTGTATTTGCGCTTGCTTAAAAATATATTCTCTGGGATAATTCTCCCTGAAATATTTCAAATTCCACAAAAGTATGCCTGTATTAAAATGAGTCCACCTGGTTCTGTCCTTGGGATACCATGCTCGGAAGCTTACAGGAACCTGCTGCCCCGTACATAAATTAGGCGCGGCAGCCAGACAGACGCCATCCAAATCCATGTCATACAGCTCTTTTAAGCTTCCATTGATTACAATATCTACATCCAGCATTAACACCTTGTCCAACATTGGCAATACCTCAGGTATCAGCAGACGGAAAAAAATTTCCATTGAAAGAGTGGTTCCTTCAATCAGGTTTAAGGGCATTGTATGAAACCGTTCCGGATTCATCCAAATAAAATATACCCTGTTACCAAATTTTTCTGTAATTTCCTCTATCGCTTCTTTATCCTTCACGGTGAAATCCTTTTGTAATACATACAGTTCAATACTCCCTCTCTCATTATTCTCATATAACGCCTGTAACATAACGTATGTATATTTCATATATCTTGAATTAACCGTTATACAAATATTCATTTCTTTCCTTTCTGTTTATGACATCAAAACAAAACTATTTCTATCTCCCTATTCTAAAAAGAGATAATCTGTCACAGCAATTTTTAAATCCTCCTTATGAAAAGAAAAATACAAAGATGTTAGAAGTTCTGCGGCAAACGCAATATGCCTGTCAGTTTTAACGACATGATTTTTTAAATCATTTTTCTCCATACAAAATAAAATTGGAAAAATCCAATTACAATAATCATTAAATATCTTCTCTCTTGCAATTAACATATTATTAGGATAATAAAAGAAACTGTCAAAATACCTTCTTGCATAATCCGCATACACATCTCCTGCCATATCTTGGATTGAATTCATCATATTCTCAAATACATCCGCCTTTACCGGCGTATCGGAAAGGAACATTTCCTTGATTCCATTCAACACAAGCCTGGGGGTAGTAAGCACCACATCAATGTCCTCTCGCTCTAATTCCTTTGCCTGTTTTTCATTCATCACAAAATGCCTGCGATAATGACACAAGCCTTTATACTTTGCGGACGGTGCATTCTTCCAAATCCAGTACACAGCCGTCATTTCCGCAAACGACACATTTTTCTCTGAGATATTCTCTCCCTTATCGTCTTCCAACTGGGAGTTTTTTATATCAGCCAGCGCCGCACCGGCCTGCAAAGGATGTACATACCGATATGGTTGATATGCAGTTTTGAGAGGTTTATCTTTTTGAGACGCCGCCATATAAACAGCCATATAACTCTCGTCTATACCAACGCTTTTGATATCAGCAGTATCTAATTGCGCCAGATTGCGATACGTGCCAAGCAGCCTTTCATAATCTGCCCTAAAATCAAGTTTTTCTAATTTTTCTAAAAGACCCGTATCTGGCAGTCTGGTCAGAAGAGTAAACTTATAATGCCTGTCCCCTTTTTTATTTCCACATTCATCTTTTTCAAACACATCCAGCCAGCTATAATCATTGAAGCTTTCTGCAAGAAAATATTTCTTACTGTTTTTATTTATATCCAGCACCATGTCTTTTCCCTTTAAAATGGAAACCTCCTTCAAGCCAACCTTTTCAAAGTCGAAAAAGCCCAGGGTTTCGAGCGTTCGGGCTGCTTCTTCATGATACTTCTCCGGCATGGCTATCAATATATACGGATGTGGGAAAGTCTCTAAATCTGAAATTTTCTTAACAGCTATTCCTTCTAAAACATCCGGATTGTCTTCAGTATCCGTTACCGCAAATGACTCGACTTTAATGTCCGGCCTGCATTTATGCAAACATCGATACACTTCTCTTGCCACCAGATGCGCGCCATAAATGATTACTCGCTTTTTTTCTATTGTCGCGTTAAATATCGTATTTTCACTCTCCATCCTCACACCCTCCATATCTTTTCAGCATGAGCAATCTTCCATTTCTTCATATTTTGCATGAAATACAAAGATGTTAGCACCTCTCCGATTCTGCCAATATATCTGGGCAGACGTTTTTCCCTTTGCATCTCACACCGATATGCCGTTTCTTTTAAAATCGGGAACAGCCAGCTGCAATAATCGTCAAATACCTCTTTTCTCGCAATTAACATATTATAATTGTACAAATAAGGCATTTTCAAAATATCCAATATTTCTTTAAAATGCTTTCTGTCCCGTTCTTTTATTATCTCCAGCATGATATCAATATCAGACTGCAGAAGATATCTTCCATATTGGCCTGACGCATCAGGGTAACAGACAAACGGCAACGGCAATATCACATCTATCTCCCTTTGTTTCAGCAACTTCATCTGTTCTCCGGTAACCTTAAGAATACGTCGGTAATGAAATATTCCTGTCACTTCATATATTCCATATTTCCATGCGTAATAAGTCGCTGACAATTCCCCATATAACGCATTTTGTTCTGAAAGGCTACCGCATTTTTCGTCAGTAATGTCTGCCAGCCTTTGCTTTGTCAGGGCAGAACCAACTTGAATTTCTTTAATCCAAGTTGCTTCCCTGTAAACTCCTTTTAATTTCCTGTCCATATGGCTGACGGCTTTATATATACCTATGGAGATAAGAGCATTCAACTCATATGTCTGATAATCTTCTATCAGCTTGAGCCTGCAAACCTCTTTCAGATACCTTCCCATCAGAACATATTCCAAATGGGAATCCAATTTAACATAATTTGATATTCCCCGTTCATGCAATGCCTGTTCGATGCTGTCATGATATTCTTCCGGCGTGGCTATCATAATCAAATTGTCCTTACCTATCTGCATTTCTCTTAATAAATGAATCGGTATTCCTTCAATTTGTTCCAACTGATTGTCCTTGTCTGTCACCAAAAATCCTTTTATTTTTATTCCAAAAAGTTCACGTACTGCCATATAAGCACCGTAAGCTACCACCCCCGCGCCATAAAGATATATTGTATCAAATTTATTAAAGTAATCTGTTAATTCTTGATATTCCATTTCCCCTAATACCTTTTAATGCAGTACCACTTCCATGCATGCTCCAGGATTGTATCTATATCCCCATACTGCGGCTTCCACCCTAAAACCCTTTCTGCCTTTTTTGCACTACCTACCAATATCGGTGGATCCCCCCGGCGTCTCTCCTCAAATACAGCCCTAATATCCTTTCCTGTTATTTCTTTTGCTGCCCTTATTACTTCAAGAACAGAACTGCCGGTACAATTACCAAGATTAAAGCTGGTGCTTTTTCCTCCATTCTTTAAATAGTCCAACGCCTTTATATGTGCGTCAGCAAGATCTGTCACATGAATATAATCCCTTATGCAGCTTCCATCCCTTGTGGGATAATCCGTACCGAATACCTTAATATTGTCTCTGTCCCCTGCGGCGGCTGCAAGTATCAGCGGAATCAGATGGGTTTCCGGCGTATGACTTTCCCCGATTTCACCCTCAGGAGACGCCCCTGCCGCGTTGAAGTAGCGCAAACAGCAATAATTCAGTTCATATGCTCTATGATAATCCTCCAATATCCTTTCAATCATCAGCTTTGACGCTCCATACGGATTTATCGGTGTCTGCCGCATTTCCTCAATTACGGGAAGTTCTTCTGGCACACCGTATGTCGCGCAGGTTGATGAGAAAATAATATGCTTCACGTTATATTTCACCATTGCATCTAAAAGATGCAACGTATTTACCACATTATTATTGTAATACTTATGAGGATTTTTGACGGACTCTCCTACATAAGCATACGCCGCAAAATGAAAGACCGCGTCTATATCATATTTCAAAAATATCTCCTCCAGCCTGTTTGTGTCCGCCAAATCTCCGATTTCCAGCGTCCCCCACTTTACGGCTTCGCTGTGTCCATAAACCAAATTATCAAACACTACTGTTTCATAACCGTTCTGATGAAGCATTTTATTAATATGGCTGCCAATATAACCCGCACCGCCCGTAACAAGTATCATATCTATTCTCCATTTCCACAATCTAAAGAGGCTTCTCTTTCCGCAATCTTTAATACGTCTGCAATTACCTTGTCCATGTCGTAATACTGATATTTACCCAGTCTCCCTGCAAAAATGACATCTCTATCTTTTTCGCTTTCTTTCTGGTACTTTTCATATATCCTGATATTTTTCTCATCATTTACCGGATAATAAGGCTCTTTGCCATTCTCCCACCGTTCAGAATATTCTCTTGTAATAATTGTCTTTCTCGGATTGCCTTTTCCAAATTCAAAGTGCTTATGTTCTATAATTCTGGTATAGGGTGTTTCTGCATCTGTATAGTTCATTCCTGCCACGCCCTGATAATTGCCCGTATCAAGAGTTTCTGTCTCAAAGCGCAAACTCCTGTATTCCAGTTCTCCAAAGCAGAAATCAAAATATTCATCAATAGGACCTGTATAAACAATTTTTTTCGCTAAGCCTTTAAACGCTGCTCTCTCTTCCAAATAATCTGTTCCAAGCCTGACTTCAATCCCTTCAAGGATTTTCTCCACCATTTTTGTATATCCGCCAATTGGAATCCCCTGGTAAGGATGGTTAAAGTAATTATTGTCAAAGGTAAACCGTACCGGAAGCCTTTTTATAATAAATGCCGGAAGCTCCTTGCATGGCCTCCCCCATTGCTTCTCGGTATACCCTTTTACTAGCTTTTCATAGATATCCCTTCCGACAAGCATAATTGCCTGTTCTTCCAGATTGGAGGGCGTTTTTATTCCACTTTCTTTTTTTTGCAGCTCAATTCTTTCCCTTGCTTCTTGTGGGGTGCGCACACCCCACAATTCATGGAAGGTATTCATGTTAAAAGGAAGATTGTAAAGTTTGCCTTTATAGTTTGCCAACGGACTGTATATGAAATGATTGAATGAAATAAACTGGTTTACAAATTTCCATATCTTCTCATTATCCGTGTGAAAAATATGCGGGCCGTATTTGTGAACGTCTATTCCCTCTATCTGTTCACTGTAAATATTTCCCGCTATATGCTCACGCCTGTCTATCACAAGGCATTTTTTTCCTATATCTGTCATGAACCTGGCAAAAACTACTCCCGCCAGTCCTGCACCGACAACCAAATAATCATACATTTTCTATTTCCTCACAGTTATTTATCTATATTCCAAACACCTGCTGTCCCTCCAGCGCATCGTACAAAGCGCGGCATATATAGAAATCAGCAGGCTCTGTTATTTTCATATTATTGCTGGTGCTTTTCACCATATGTAACTCGTTATGATACAGATTACAAAGCTGCGCAGAATCTATGCTCTTTATTCCGTCCTTCTCCGCCTTCTCATACAACATTTTGATGCTGCCATAATAAAATGACTGTGGCGCCTTGGCTGTATACATCTGCTCTCTTGGCGGCATCTCGACTACG
Organism: uncultured Dorea sp.; assembly: GCA_910584575.1. Taxonomy (GTDB): domain Bacteria; phylum Bacillota; class Clostridia; order Lachnospirales; family Lachnospiraceae; genus Sporofaciens. Next base: position 13,974 of record CAJUBG010000008.1, on the reverse strand, counting down.
GTTTTTCCGTCGAAGCTCCTTATCTGGCTCTCTTTGTCCGCCTCGCATGTGATAGCATTTCCGTACTTTTCTACTGCATTGATATTCAAAGTAATCAGTTCTTCATCAATCAATGGACGTACACCGTCATGAATCAACACAATGTCATCCTTTTGCACAAACTCCTCCATTGCCAAAAGCCCCTGATAAATGGAATCATGGCCTGTCTTACCACCTGGAACAATTTGCTTTACCTTTGTGATTCCAAAACGTCTCAGCAGCCCTTTTAATTCTTCTATATATTCCTTTATACAGACAACTACAATGCCCTCTATCCTTTCATGGTATTCAAAATGCTCCAGGGTATATATAATAACCGGTTTCCCATGAATCTCCAAAAACTGTTTTGGCTTTGAACGGGTATTCATTCTCTTTCCTGTTCCACCGGCAAAGATTAATGCTATTGTCATATTTTTTGTTTCTCTCCCTGCATTTTATTTTTATATCCACAATGATACTTAATACCTCTTTTGAGGAATTATCTTTTGAAATGTCATGTTTTAATAAAATTATCTATCTCAATCCGGGATAAATAATAAGGCATATATAACAAACTACTTTCATTGTGTAATCGTTTTATAAATTTTTAAATAAGATACATTGGTCATCTATTCTCTCTTACAGCAATCTCCAACCAGACACTATTCATGCCTCCTGGCCAATTACCAAAAAAACAGACGATGCAGATGAATTCTGCTTCGCTCCCAAGTACATCACAGCCTCCTGTGTTCCCCAGGTCTTGGCATACCCAATACGCGGTTTTTACCGCCTTCTAATGCCGTTCATTATTTTTTTATATCAGGAACATCTTCTTCAGTCCTCATACTCCACACAGGTAAAATCCCGATTCATCACCGGCATTTATCTGAATCAATGTTCTTATGACCTATTTCAACGTCTTTCCAGACCTTCCCCTCATCAGCACATTCCTTGCTGTATTCGTCTTTTCTTCTATTCGTAAGCCGCAATTAGAACAGGTAAAATATCCGTCCTTCTTTTTTCCCGTCTGCCCGCACCCGCTGCATTCATTACTGATATCCTTACCCAGAACCTGTATAAGCTCTACCGACTGCTCCTTACATTTCTGCATCAGCCGTTTTCGGATATATCCCCTCTGCCACTGTGCCATGGAATGGTTAATCTTCTTATTCACACCCCCTGCACGCGGCTTAGGCAGCTTTACAATGTAAACGGCCTGCGGCTTCTCATCTCTTAAGAACCGGTTCAATTCCTGGTTGATATAGCTGTGCAGCCTTTCCTCCAGGCGCTTCTTCTTCGCATTGTACTTCTTCCTTCCGGGATTCTCATTCCTGTTGCGGTTATATATCCTCGTCTGCTCACGAATCCAGTCTGCGTATCCAATCTGATATCTGCCCAACTCCTCACCATAACGATGCCCTTCATCTGTCGTCAGCATCGTATAAAGCCCTGCCGAAACTCCTACCTGCTTCAGATAATCTGCATGTTCACGGACCGCGACATTTACCGGCACTTCGATGGTTATACTGTGCTCTTTCGGATACAGCTTAATATAGAGCTGGCTCTTATAACGGTTATTATCTGTCAGCGGTACAAAGACCCTTTTCCGCTTCTCTTTTATGGAAATATAGATTCCATGCTCCGCATAACGGTACGCCCTCTCTGCTATGGCAAAGCCGTCTGCACTGTCCGTATGCAGTTTTACATGATGCTTCCTCACCTGTCTGCACAGATAGCGGTTTAGCCTTTTTGTGTCAACCTTCGCCGCCACCTCAAGATACTTCTTCTGCACTGTCCTGGGCAGTTCAACCGGCTTTTGATTTAGCACTTCTTCAAATGCGTTGCTGACCTTAATCAAAAACCGCAGATAATGTCTGTCCTCGTCCGTAAAGCCTTCATTCTGATTAATCAGTTTCGTTAGCTTGTTTTTTGTCCTGGTCCACTGGCTCTTGATCTCACCCAATGCATCGAAAATCGCCAGATAGAAGTAGACTGACGGCATCCCTAATGTTTCGCGGTAACCGCTGGCCGTCATTTCGTTCTGCACCGTATATCCCGGATAGAGCTTTGGCAGGCCAGAGAGTCCTCCGAAGCGTGAATATACATAGTTCTTCACCTTTTTGTAATCCTCGGCAATCTCCAGAAGCTTCTCCATATCCGCGTCTTTGATTGGTTCTTTATTATACTGATGAATGGTTTTACATACTTTGTCCATTGGCATATGAGTTCGTCCATTAAGGTATACCCAAAGGGCATCCCGTGATGCATGCCCCTGACGGGGCGGGTGGACTGCGTCCATTAAGGTATACTTTTTCGTAATGATTTCTATGGAAAATTTTTTAGACATATGCTACAAAAAATAGAGATTAAGATTATTGACTTTTTGTCGATAATATATTAGAATGGTTGAGAATTTATTTTAAATGTACTATTACGAAAAAGTATACTTTTCCGTAACGTCTTTTTTCAAATATAAACAGGCACAAGATACTTCCAAATCACGGAGATACCTTGCGCCTGTTTTTTAATCTTTAATTTTCTTGATTACATAAAAGTCTTGGCAAACCCCTCAGCCAATCAGGGCTGCCTCCTGCCCCCTTATCGTAAGTCCAGGCAGTTATCCCAAAACATGAGACATTTCTATACCCAAAGGGCATCCCGTGATATCACAGCCTGCCGCAGCAGAAATCCGAATACTTTCTCTCCACCTTTCTGCCGCCTCCTCACTGATCCTCTGATACTCCCTTTTCCGCTTTGCCTTAGCTTCCTCCTCGGCTCTAATCTGGGCTTCAATCTTCGCCCTCACCTCTGGCTTTAAATCGCCTGTGACATAATAAGTCACCGTTCCGTCCGGATGAATCACAACTCCCGACGAGTGAATTTCATGGCCCATAGCGGAAAGCTGCGCTTCACACATGGGCAAAGTCTGAAAGTAATGTTGTATCTTTCCTTCATAATAGGCTGCTTTTTCCGGATTGCTTGCCATCTGCTCTAAAATGTTGGGCGCTATCACCACATTCCCCGTCCCTGACGTTGTACTTCCGATTCTGTCCATACTTTTCTGATCGTTCATGACACTTTGAACCATTACATTTCCGTACCTTCTCTCCAGATACTTCTGATATACCTCCACAGGCGAAGAATTCGTTTTCTCTCCGATATTCTGTAATTGCTCTATAAAACTTATACCTCCGTCAGCCTTTTTCTGCATTTTGCCCGCAAACGGGGACACATCAGCCAAGGCGCTGTTTACAGATAAAATATTCATATTACAGCAATACCTCCTGTTTTATGCGCTGGCTCTGAAAGAAACGTAACGCCTCCTGTTCCTTTTGTATCTTATTGTTAGCGCTATCCTCCATAATCTTAACATACTTCACACGCAGCTTCCATTTCCTTTCCTGTTCAGCCTTAAACTGCCTGCGTTCTTCATCCGTAGGCCCGGTTAGCTCTCCGCCGCTGCTGGTAACCGTACAATTTCTCACATCTCCGTTTTCATCCAGATCAAACACATAGCTTTTACTCGCCTGATGCTCTGCTACATTCCCTCCGTAGGATGCAGCCACCGTATTGTCCCATCTGTCATAATCCTCCTTCCATTTCCTTAGCTTCGCCACAATCTTTCTCGCATAGGCGGGGTCTGCGTCCATCTTCTTTTGCAGGCTCTCCGGTATGAGAATTGCAATCCGGCCAGGTCCGATACTGCCATAGCTTCTCTGTAAATCACCGCGGGTCTGAGGCGGATTCTCGCCTGTGGGTCTCCAGCCATTCAATGCGTCTGCACTGGTATCTCTTTGAAAATACTCCCAAAAGGGGAAATCATTTCTCTGCCAGTTAGCGGAGGCAATATCTGCATTTCCCACATGAGTGATGACGTCATACTGAGGGAAGGCATCCGCAAAATTATCCGCGCCTACATATCCGGTGTTAAATAATTGACTAACGGCTGAAATATAATCCACAGAACCCGCCATTTTCTTTGCATATGCATCCCGAAAGGCATTAGCTGAATTTTTATCGCCAATCTTATTAAGGCGTTCCTCATAGGTCTCACCCATAAAAAGTCCGGTTTTCGTTCCTTCCGAAACATACGGCTGTTTTGCTGATTCCTCTGCCGATTTTGCAGCCGCAAGCTCTGCAAAGCTCATTTTGGCGTTCTTACCCGCCGCTTCTTTTTTGAGAAACAACTCCGTCAGATTGAACCCTTTTGATTTGCCTGTCACTTCAAACTCCATCTTCATTCCTCCTGTTATTATTCTGGGGCACATAGACAAATAGCTTTCGATGTACCTATGGGTATATCGACAAAGATTTTTAATTTTCAATCATAATGGAATGAAATGGTAGGTTTTCAGGAATAAAAGTACGCCCCAATCAATACTTCGCTCCCCCGAAAAGCAAATCCGTACCTGCGGATCCGTTCTTTTGCAATTCCTTTTGATACTAAAACCGCCTCATAATTTTTATCTTCAATCTGCTTTAAGGCCGCTTCTACCGTATCAGGCAAAGCTTTTTCATATCTTTTATTCTGTACTTTAAATTCAAGAATCATTGCGTCATCATTCTGTCGCTTTGGCTCCATTATCACATCATACCGGCCAAATCCACTTTCCCTGTTGGAGGTGATTGTATATCGGTCAGCAAGCTCCACCATAAGCCCCAACACAAATCCATGGTAGAATCTCTCCGGTTCCTTTTTTGATGGATTTTTTCCTGTATCAAAATAACTGAACATAGTCTGTGTGACTTCATTCATATAATCATTCATTGCATCTACATCACCCAGAAGCAATGCTTTAATAAAATCATTATACTTCGACAGATTTTTGGCAAACCACCCATGTATCATCCTGCCAAACATCAGCCTTACTTCAAGATTTGTAATCGCTAACTCACAGTTAAGGGCGGTACTGCCAAATCCTGTTTCTGCATATTCTCCCACTTTAATAACCTTCAGATATCCGCCGGCAAGCAAAAGGCTCCAGATGGCCGCCTCATCTTCATCCAACATGTTATAAACAATCTGCTCATCAATCAGTACATGCAAATTCTCCCCAGATAAAAGCCTTTCAAATGACAACTTCACATCTTTCGTTCCCTCCTGGATTAATTTACCAACCAGGCTGTTTGAGCTGGTATTTGCCCAATAAGACCGGAGCTTTCCTTTACTCAGATAATTGATCACAGACCATGGATTGTAAATATCTGTCCTCTTTCCGAATGTAAAACCATCGTACCACCTCTTTACATCCTCTTGCCTATCTGACATACCATATTCTTCCAATGCGTCAAAGACTTCTTCTTCCGTAAAGCCAAAGGCAACTTCATATTTATCTGAGGTTGTCGTAACTACCTCCAGATTATTCAAATCAGAAAATATGGACTCCTTACTAACTCTTGTAATCCCCGTCATAACTGCACGTTCGAGATATGGATTGCTCTTGAATGTAGCATTGAACATACTTCTGATTAGGCTGGTCATTTCATCCCAATATCCATTTACATACGCTTCCTGTAAGGGCGTGTCATACTCATCTAACAGGATAATCGCCTTTTTCCCATAATATCTGCTCAGGAAATCCGTCAGGGAACGCAAGGCTGCAGAAGCAGCGCTATCCGACATATGCACCGTAACGTCCTGATAAAATTCCTTCTCTTTTTTATTCAGCAAACCGCATTTTAGCAAATAGTCATGCTTATTATACTGTTCTTCAATCGCACGGCATATACTTTTTCTTGCTTCTGCAAAAGTATTTTCCTTAACACTCGCAAAACTGAGAAACACCACAGGATATGTTCCCTGAAGCTTCCTGTACTTCTCCTCCTTCCATATGGACAGACCTTCAAACAACTCACTGCGTCCGGCATACTTAACAGAAAAAAACTTCTCCAACATGCTCATATTCAGAGTTTTCCCAAATCTTCTTGGACGGGCAATCAATGTCACATCATCATTTGCTTCCCACCATTCTTTGACAAAATGTGTTTTATCTATATAAAAAATTTTTTTCATCCGCACCTTTTCAAAATCCTGCAGTCCAATCCCTACCGTTCTATCCATACGTTCACATCCTTTCCATGATCTGATTATAACCTATTTGCTGCCCTTTGGGTATACCTTAATGGACGCAGTCTGCCCGCCCCGTTAGGCATCCCATATCAAGAGCCAAAAATCTGTCCCACAACGCATAAAAGCACAAGATACAGTAAAGTCCAAATCACAGACAATACCATACCCTGTGCATTTTCGCCTTATGGGACAGCTACTCTTAACAACAAAACAAATTATATCCCGCCAGAATACACAATATAATACACAACACCGCCACAAACATATTCGGCAGGATCAGTGCCAAAACCATACCAAGCGCCACACAGAACAGGGCAAATCCTACAACCCGCTTCATCACAGCCACCCTTGCCCGCATTTTTTATATCATATGTGCCGCCTTTTCAAAAAATACCTCCTGTTGCCCCCTATTCGTCATCCTCCGCCGAATCTAAGATATTCATCACGTCATCCTCCGTCATCTTATCCTCCTTCTTAGACCCAAAACGGTCAATCATATCCGGCACCATATCCAGAATCTTCGTCATGGTATCCTGATTCTTGACATTCACAAGCTTCGTATGTCCATTCTGAATTACAAGCACAGCACTGGGAGTAATCTTACCGCCAAGACCGCCTGCGCCCTTCTCCTTCTTGTCCCCGTTGAATGCCCCTGCGCCCACGGCAAAAGATACATCCACCAGAGGAAGGATGATGGTATCCCCGATATGGATTGCTTCCCCCACCACAGTCTTAGATGAGATAACCCCATCCATTCCGTTAAACAAAGCCTCCACTGTTCCCTTAAATTGATTATCCGTCATAATCCGACTCCTCCTACTGCTTATAATTCAAAATTTCTCACATGACGGTACGTCATGCGCACTTCCTTACTCCATACAAGTTTCCAAAGCAGCTTCAGAAAATAGCTTGCCCGAAGCCGTCCTGCGATTCTCAACTGCCCGTCAAATACCCTCTTTTCAAAATCCGGATGAACAGCTACGCCGTCGCCCAGGAAGGGATAACACATACTAATCCCTGCCAGAACCTTCCCCGTCAGAGAAGGATCCTCAAACCCATAACAAATATCCGCCTGGATTGTCCCAGGCTTCAGCCTGCGAAGCAGAAAAAATACTTCATCCCTTGCCTTCATGAATGCCGTCTGATGAACCTCGTCCGCGAGAAACTCAATAATCTTGTCCTTCTTCTTTAGCAGCCCCTGAACCTTCTGGCTAAGGCCGTCTACAATACTGCCAAGCTTTTGGGGAATTCCCGCAATCTTTCGGTAGAGATTGGCTATCTTCTGGCTAAGGCTCTGGCAGATGCCTGCAATCTTCTGCCATATTCCGGCCCGTTCTTCTTCACTTCCCTTACAATCCGTTTCCCGTTCTTCCCCGCTGTCTTCAGAAGCCATCTTCCATTCTTCCCTGTCAGCTTCCCAAGCTTCTTCCCGTTCCTTACAATCAGCGGGCTTTTCTTCCTCCAAATCTTTGTCGGCCTTAAGGAGCCTTTCCATCTCTTGTTCCAGCTCGTCAACCAACCTTTCCGGCTCTTTGGACGAAGCCGGCTTACTACTGTCAGGTTCTTCCCAAGCCTTCTGTTTTTCCTCATGCCCTTCCACAGAACCTTCCCGTTTTTCCTCCAGTCCTTCCGAAGAAAATGTCCGCCCTTCTTTGCGCCCTTCCACAGAACCTTCCTGCTTTTCTTCACGCCCTTCAGGGGACTGAATCTCCTTAAGCCTCTTGCCGGCTTGTTCTTTAGCCACCCCAGAACAGTCCGGCCCTTCGCCGGCTTCATCTTCAAAACCTTCCCAACCTTCTTCCATTTCTTCTTCATGTGTCTTCACCTCTGCTTTTATAGTCTTTTTTCCATCCTGACCGCTTTGTATCTTCTTCCATGCAATCCTTACCTGCCAGGAAAACATCTTGTCCTCAAAACACAGATTCACCCTTACCAGATGCAAAAGCCACGTCACCTTAGCTTTCATATAAGTTCCGGCAAGGGCGCCCTTTGATACCGCCTCCATGTCATACCTGACCGGAACAAAAAGAACAACACAAACCAGTAATACAAGTATCCCCAGTATCACCGCAATTATAATCCCTATGATTTTCAAGATAAGCAATAGAATATGTAGCATCTTACTCTTCCTGTTCTCTCTCTAATATATAGGAACGAATGTCTGCCCCTTTTGTCTTATTATACACTTCCTGGGCGATTTCTTCCACCATTTCTACCGCATCTTCATAACCTTTTGCAATCCCCACCACAAATAAATCGTCATGGGGAAAATTCGGCTGTAAAAGAACCATGGAATGATAGATCTCCAACTGATTCTTCTCATTACGCGCCAACGTTATGACATGGATATTCATTTGCAGCTTATTTTCTTCCAACTTACGGATGATCTTCTCCTTCTTCCGAATCCCTTTAGCCAGATATAGATGTTTATAGTATCTCATATTCCGCCCCTCTTGTACACTAAAATATCAAAAAAACTTAATAATAAGCGTCGAATACCTGCTTCGCCACATTGACCGCCTTCCCCTCTCCGTCAGAGGATTCGATAATGACGCTGATTACCAGCTCAGGATTATCCACATTGGTCAGGCCGATATACCAGGAATGGTCCTTCTCCTTGTCAGAGCTGTACTCTGCCGTTCCGGTCTTTCCCGCAGCCGTGTAGCTCTGCCCGCTAAGAACCGTCGCCGTCCCGTAATCCACCACGCCTGCCATATACTGCTTAAGCTTGGCGGCCTCGTCTGCTGACATCAACGTCTTATACTCTGACGGAAGATTCTTATCCACCTCCTGTCCCGTATAGTTGGTGATGGAATCCACGAGATAAGGCTTCATAAGAATACCTCCGTTGGCGATGGCGCAGGTCACCAACGCCATATGATAAGGGCTGACCTGGGTTTTTCCCTGTCCCATGGCAGTCATCATCTTATCCGCACTGGTTGCCCCTGTATCCAGCATGAATTTGCTCTTACTGTAAGGCAGGACAGAGGGGAGTTTTGAGTCAAACAGCAACTCCTTGGACGTCTTCTTAAATCTTCCCACATCAAGCGTAAGGCCGATATTGCAGAAAGAGGTATTGCAGGAATAGGCAATACTGTCCGCAAAGGACACCTGCCCGTGGACGTGGCCTCCGAAGCAATGGATGGTGGTGCCGTCCTGCTCAATAGCCCCTGCACAGTTATAGCTGTAATCCGAAGCTCCCAGATTCTCCCGCAGATATTCAAGAGCTGTAATCACCTTGAACGTGGAGCCAGGCGCATACTGCCCCTGGGTGGCACGGTTCAAAAGGGCGCTGTTCACATCCGTATTCAAGTATTCCCAATCCTCCGACAGCCTATTCGGGTCGAAATCAGGCTTCGACAGCATCACCAGAATCTTTCCCGTACTCGGCTCCATCACCACCACCGCGCCTTTTGCGTTCCCCATGGCCTGGTAAGCCGTCTGCTGCAGGTTTGCGTCCAGCGTGGTCACCACACTGTCCCCCATATTCTTCTTGTCCTGGAACTCGTTTTTTAGTTTCTCCAGGAAAAATGCATTAGACGTCAAAAGCTCAAAATTCGTTACGGATTCAAGCCCCGATTTGCCGTGGTCACTGTATCCTACCGTATGTGCGAACATATTTCCATAAGGATACTCCCTCGTCTCAGAGCCGTCCTCAGCCACCAGGGTACGGGCCAGCACATTCCCGTTTCTGTCAAGGATACTGCCCCTCACCACCCGTTCCGCATAGGAATCCTTCCTGGCATTATAGGGGCTTTGGATGTACTCCTTACTCCTTGTCACCTGGAAGTAGCTGATATATCCCATCATGGCCAGAAACAAAGCGACGAACATATACGTAACCCTAGCGAACTCTTTGTTCCTTGCGCGCTTTGCCTTGCCCTTTTTCCGTTCTTGGCGGTCTGCTTCTTTTCTCTCTTTCCGGGACATCTCTTGTCTTTCTCGGTCTGCCTTCATCCGCCTCTGCGTCTCTCTTTGCTCGTAGCCTTTCCTTTTTTCTTCTCTCAATATCGTCCTCCTCGTCTTCCCTTACTATATACAATCCCTGAATAATCGCAAACATAATCAATGTGCTAAGCAGCGAGCTTCCGCCATAGCTCACCAACGGCAGCGTCACGCCCGTAGAGGGGATAAACTTGGTTACTCCCCCGATATTCAGGAACGCCTGGAAAATATAACAGGTTCCAAGCCCCAGAGCCACCATCTTGTAGAACATATTGTGAAGCTGCATGGCAATATTTAAAAACATCACATAACAACTGACGCAGATGAGAATGATACACAGTGCAAAGATTAACCCCATTTCCTCCGAGATAGCGGAAAAGATAAAATCCTCGTCCGCAACCGGAATCTTCTCCGGCATCCCCTGGAACAGTCCCATTCCGAACCATCCCCCTGTACCGATGGCAAAAAGAGACTGCGCCACCTGGTATCCCCCGTTGTCGTAGACCGCGAAGGGATCTCTCCACGCCTCCACCCTGGTCCTCACATGGTTAAACAGGTAATACGCGCCCACCGACGCTACGCTGCCCGCCCCAAGTCCGGCGGCGACGTAGAGGAACTGATGGGTCGCCACATAGAGCATGGCAAGGTACACCACGAAAATAATCAGCGCTGCTCCCAAATCCTTGGACGCAACCAGAATCAGCACATGAAACGCCGCCAATGCCGTCGTGATCACAATATTCCGAAATTCCAGCGACATCTTAAAGCTGGACGCCACGAAAAACACGAAAATAATCTTCACCAGCTCTGAAGGCTGGATACTGATTCCCGCAACCGTGAACCCAAGCTTTGCCCCGTAGGACACCCTTCCGACCACCACCACGACGGCGAGAGATGCAATTCCGGCAATGGCATACAGATTCCTCCACTCTGACAGCTTCTTAAACTTCCGGATAATGACCGGAACCGCCATACTGACCGCAATCGCCCCTGCCGCTATAACGTACTGCTTCACAGCCTTCTCGTAATTCAGCCTGGCCAGTATGATCATGCCGATACAAAGCAGCATACACATATTGTTGACCACCAGCCTGGAGGATTTGGGATAAATATTCGTGTACAGCGTTATGGTGACGATAAATAATATCACCTGTATCACATAAAAGGCAAGAATCTTAATATCCTCCTTCTCCAGATACATTACCATGAATGCAATGATGTGAATCATAAACATCAGGACATTCTGCCTTCTTAACATACTCCTCTGCCTGTCCGGGTCACTGTATCCGAAAATACTGAAGCACAGATATGTATACATCGTAATTAACACGATCATCATGTATTTTGATAATTCTACAATAATATTTACCAAATCTTCACCTACTTTACTCCCCTTTTAAAATGCCCCCTTGTATATTCTGTCTGGGGCGGCGCCTGCTTTTGACGGCGCAGGAACGCCTCCTCATAGAGCCTTATTATTTCCCGCGCCTGTTCCTTCGTCTCCACCGTAAAATCAAGCCGCAGCTCTCCTGGCATAAGCTCTCTGATTTCCTCCGCCAGATCCCCAAGGAACAAAGGGGCGCTGTTGTAAATCACATTGTAGCAGTACCTGCAACGCTTTCTTACCGCAAACCGCTTCTGGTATCGGTCCCTTAGATAGAGATACTCTCTCTCCCCCTGGGACCGTTCACCCAACCGGCACCTGCCAACCGTCTTTTGGATACAGTTCGCCGTCACCATGACCGGCTGATATCCATAGACCTGTAATGACGCGTCTCGGATTCCAAGCCTCTTAAGCTCTCTTACATTCAGCTCAGCCGGGGCCGTGTACTTACCGATTCCCTTCTCCTTCATAAAAGTCTTGCCATATCCGTTAAATACATACAAGTTAGCGTCAGAACAAATCTCTTTCTCGTAGCCATGGCTCGAAAGCCACTGGTAACTCTCCCAGTTGCGTATCAGCACACCGTCATAGAAGCTCTGAAGCTCGGCATAAAAAGCCTCCCATGCCTTTCTATCTGTCATGCGGAAAATGTACGGCATTGCCAGGAAATACCGCCGCGCCTTTCTGGACCCTGATAGATATCTCCTGACCTCACTTTGTAATCCAAGTTCATCGTCTATGTATACTGTCTCTATATTTTCACAATCAAGGACTGCCTCCAACTGACGGAAGGTCTGGACAACACAGGACAAATAAGGCTTGTACTCTGAAGGAATACCTCCTTCACCCGTTCTAAAGGTGTGCCCTTGGGTATATGCTTTCGGCTCCCCCCTCCGGTATCTGTTAAGAATCGCCTCCGTAAGCCTCAAAAGCCCTTCCCGCCGCAGTTCATTTAACGCCTGCACAGGAAGAAAACCCTTCCCGTCCATCTTGACACTGAACCGTTCAAACTGAAACTGTGTGCCGCCGGTCTTTCGCATCTGTTTTTCTGCCCTCTCGGCATTAAGGGGCTGCCGCAGGGCAGGCTCTACCGTCTCGCCCTCGCACACTACCTGTAAATCATTATGCGCCAATACCAGTTTAGCACGCTCTCCCACAGAAAGTATTAAATTACCATTAATTTTTTCTTGTATTTTAAATTCCTGAAGGTCTGGCTCTGGCTTCTCACCCGGCATACGCTGAAACGAAACCATTTCCTTTCCATTATGCCGCCTGTAATACCCTTCTGTATACCCTCTGCGCTTATAGGCGCCATAGAGCCTGTCCCTGTCAGCCTTCTCCACCTTATAACCTTCTACGCCCTTCTCAAGATACAGATCCACATACTTCCGGTAAATACCCGTCACAGTATACACATAGTCCGGCTGCTTCATCCGGCCCTCAATCTTAAAGGAATCAATTCCTGCCTCAATAAGCTCTGGGAGTATATTAATGGTACACAGATCCTTAAGGCTCATGAGATTAAGAGGCTCTCTGCCCTCTGCCTGCCAAGGGAGGCGGCAGGGCTGCGCGCACTGTCCCCGATTGCCGCTTCTGCCTCCGATCATGCTGCTTAACAGGCATTGCCCTGAATAGCAATAGCACAGCGCGCCGTGGACGAAGCACTCAATCTCCATCCCCGTCTTTTCCTTCATCCGGCGTATCTCCGAAAGGGACAGCTCTCTGGCAGGAACAACCCGCACCACCTTCTGGCTCTTTAAGAATTCTACGCCGTCTGCCCCTGTAATCGTCATCTGGGTACTCCCATGGATAGGAAGCTCCGGCAAATATTCCCGCAAATACTTAAGCACTCCCATATCCTGGACGATCACTCCGTCAAGCCCTTGCAGATAATAAGGCAGGAGGTATTCATACAGCCCCTCCAATTCCGAATCCTTAAGCAGCGTATTTACCGTCAGATAAATGCGCCTCCCATGGATATGTACATAATCAATCGCCCTAAGCAGCTCGTCCTCGGTCAGATTCTTTGCATAGGCTCTCGCCCCGAATCTTGTTCCCCCGATATAGACTGCGTCCGCCCCTGCACAGACGGCAGCCCTTAAACTCTCCTCTGAGCCTGCCGGCGCAAGTATCTCAATCCTTCTGTCAGCCCTTGGACGCCCTAAGCCGCCAGGGCTTAAGGAATTCTCTCTGTCTGTCATACATCCTCCCGATTTCCTTAAAAAAGGCTGTCTAAAGACAGCCTATTTCTTACGATTATTCTTTATCTCTGTTTCAAGCTGGACAATCTTCATCTGAAATTCCTTATTTTCTTCCTTGAGCTTGTCCATAGATTTTTCCGCATTTTCCAGCTTGATCTGAACCGAGATTAACTCATGCTTCAGATCATACATCTCTTTATCCTTTGCCTCTATATCACTTTCCAGCGTGCCGCCCTGCTTCTTAGCCTTAAAATAGTCGTCCGCAATATTCAGTGCCAGCAAAATGCTTCTGGTCTCGGCGCTCTGCTTCCGGTATCCGTCACTGTTACTGCACTCCTCAATCTTATGATTCAAAT
>CAJUBG010000007.1 GCA_910584575.1 uncultured Dorea sp. | reverse complement strand
ACGATATCACACAGGGTCTTCCCCGTGTCGAGGAGCTTTTTGAGGCGAGAAAGCCGAAGGGTCTTGCGATTATCACGGAGTTTGCCGGAACGGCGAATATTCATGATACCAAGAAGAAACGAGAGATTATCGTTACCAATAATGAGACGGGTGAGTCAAAGGCTTATCTGATTCCCTACGGCTCAAGAATTAAGATTCAGGACGGCGCTGTGTTAGAGGCGGGCGACGAGCTGACAGAAGGTAGTGTGAATCCGCACGATATCTTGAAGATTAAGGGACTTAGGGCTGTACAGGATTATATGATCCAGGAGGTACAGCGTGTATACCGTTTGCAGGGTGTTGAGATTAACGACAAGCATATCGAGGTTATTGTGCGTCAGATGCTTAAGAAGGTTCGTGTCGAGGAGGCGGGAGACAGTGAGTTCCTGCCAGGTACGAATGTAGACAGACTGGAGTTCGAGGATGTGAACGCAGCGTTAGAGCGTGAAGACCTTGTGCCAGCCCTGGGTGAGCAGATTATGCTTGGTATTACCAAGGCGTCTCTGGCAACCAATTCCTTCCTGTCCGCGGCATCCTTCCAGGAGACGACGAAGGTTCTGACCGAGGCGGCCATTAAGGGTAAGGTAGATCCGTTGATTGGCCTGAAGGAGAACGTTATCATCGGTAAGCATATTCCGGCTGGTACTGGTATGCGGAAATACCGTGACATCCGGCTGGACAGCGACAGAGAGCTTGAGGATGAGCTGGTGTTGGATGAAGAAGCCGGATTGCAGGATAATATGATGCTGGACGAGGAGACGGATATAGAAGAACTTGAGGACGAGTCCGGTTTGGGATATGAGGATTCGGAGGACGGCGCAGACTTTGAAGCAGGAGAAGATGAGTTTGTGGAGTTGGTAGAAGAATAATAAAGTCAGATTTGAGAGAGCAGTAGACTGAAAGGGTTTGCTGCTCTTTTCTTATTGAGAAAAATATATCAATAACGTTATTGACAATCAATATCATTTGGAATAAAATATATTTGTAAATGATAATCAATATCATTAAGCGCGAGGTAATATATGAGCCAGGAAGAAAAAATTGCAGCCGTAATCCAAAATTTAAAAGAAAATGGACATAGAATTACAGCGCAGAGGAGGCTATTGATTCAGATTATTATGGAGAATGAATATTCTTCCTGCAAAGAGATATATTTTGCCGCAAAAGAAAAGGACCAAAGGATAGGGATGGCAACCGTCTATCGGATGGTGGAGTTATTGGAGGATATGGAGTTGATACATAAGGAAATGGTTGTGCGTTTGAAGGAGGGATTATGATGCCGCTGACAATGTTAAATTCCGGAGAGGGCGCCGCGATTAAGCGGATAGGTGGGAAAGAAGAATCGAAACGGTTTCTGGAGAACCTGGGGTTTACTGTGGGAGAGAAGGTAAAGATTGTATCCAGCAATTGTGGAAATGTCATTGTACAGGTAAAGGATTCCAGGGTTGCGGTAAGCAAAGGAATCGCAAATAAGATTATGGTCTGAATTGCCGCGGAATCAGAGGCAGGCGGCGTTATATTATGAAAGAAGGTGTATCAAGAATGTTTACATTAAGGGATGTAAAATGCGATCAGAATGTTGTGGTCGTGAAGCTGCATGGAGAGGGGGCGACGAGACGGAGGATCATGGATATGGGTATCACGAAAGGAACGCCAGTCTATGTCAGAAAAGTAGCGCCCCTTGGCGATCCGGTGGAGGTAACTGTCAGAGGATATGAGCTTTCACTGAGGAAGGCGGACGCACAGATGATTGAGGTGCAATAAGATTAATAAATAAGTGATGCTAGGAGGCACGAAAATGGGAGTGAAAATCGCACTTGCAGGAAATCCGAACAGCGGAAAAACGACATTATTCAATGCGCTCACAGGTTCAAATCAGTTTGTCGGAAACTGGCCGGGTGTAACCGTTGAGAAGAAAGAGGGAAAATTAAAGGATAACAAAGACGTTACGGTCATGGACCTTCCGGGAATCTATTCCTTATCGCCGTATACATTGGAGGAGGTGGTAGCCAGAAATTATCTGATTACAGAGCGTCCGGACGCGATTTTAAATATTGTGGACGGTACAAATCTTGAGCGAAATCTCTATCTGAGTACACAGTTGTTGGAACTTGGGCTTCCGGTTGTAATGGCAGTCAACATGATGGATGTTGTACAAAAGTCAGGCGATCAGATTGACACACAGCAGCTTGCAGAGAAATTGGGATGCGAAGTCGTATCTATTTCCGCGCTTAAGGGCGACGGAATCAAAGAGGCGGCGGACAGGGCTGTAACAGCGGCGCAGAATAGAAACGCATCTGTACATGTCCATGAATTTTCAACGAAGGTAGAGGGTTATCTCGAAGAAATCCAGATGATGCTGACGGGTGTGCCAGAGGAGCAGAAGCGATTCTATGCTGTGAAATTATTTGAAAGAGATGATAAGATTCATGAGCAGTTGACAGAGATACCTGATGTAACGGATATTATTGCCAAGGCAGAAGAACAACTGGATGATGATGCGGAGAGTATCATCACAAATGAGCGATATCAATACATTGCTTCTGTCATAGGAAAATGCCTGAAAAAAGCAGCTAAAGAGAAGTTGACAATCTCTGATAGGATTGATAGAATCGTTACAAACAGATGGCTGGCCCTGCCTATATTCGCGGCTGTAATGTGGCTTGTGTACTATGTGTCGGTCACGACTGTGGGCAGCATTGCTACTGACTGGACTAATGATGTGCTGTTTGGTGAGATTATTCCGCCTGCCATTGAGAATTTCCTGGTGAATATTAACTGCGCAGAGTGGCTTAAGGGTCTGATTCTGGATGGTATCGTAGGCGGTGTAGGTGCGGTTTTGGGATTCGTACCGCAGATGTTGGTGCTGTTTCTCTTTCTTGCGTTCTTGGAGGCGTGCGGATATATGGCGAGGATTGCGTTCATCATGGACAGAATTTTCCGCAAATTCGGGCTGTCCGGCAAATCCTTCATCCCCATGCTAATCGGGACAGGCTGCGGAGTCCCTGGAATTATGGCATCCCGCACCATTGAAAATGACCGTGACCGGAAGATGACGATTATCACCACAACATTTATTCCCTGCGGTGCTAAATTGCCGATTATCGCCTTGATTGCGGGCGCGCTGTTCGACGGCGCCTCATGGGTGGCGCCAAGCGCGTATTTTGTAGGAATTGCCGCGATTATCTGCTCAGGAATTATTCTAAAGAAAACAAAGTTGTTTGCCGGAGATCCGGCGCCCTTCGTTATGGAGCTTCCGGCTTACCATATGCCGACTGTGGGAAACGTACTAAGAAGTATGTGGGAGAGAGGCTGGTCTTTCATTAAGAAAGCCGGTACGATTATTCTTTTGTCAACCATATTTATCTGGTTTGCATCTGGCTTCGGCATTGTAGACGGGCAGTTCACAATGGTAGATGATTTAAGCGACGGATTCCTGGCCGGAATCGGGAGGATGTTTGCATGGATATTTATTCCGCTTGGATGGGGCGACTGGCAGGCGGCGGTTGCGGCAATCACAGGGCTTGTTGCTAAGGAAAATGTGGTCGGAACCTTTGGTGTTCTCTATGGATTTGCAGAGGTAGCAGAAGATGGAGCCGAGATCTGGGGAACCCTTGCGGCGAGTATGACAGGGCTTGCGGCATACTCCTTCCTGGTGTTCAATCTTCTGTGCGCGCCTTGCTTTGCCGCGATTGGCGCAATTAAGAGGGAGATGAATAATGGAAAATGGACTTGGTTTGCCATTGGATATCAGTGTGTATTTGCTTATGGGGTATCGCTTTGTATCTATCAGTTTGGAGTGCTGTTTACTGGCGGCGGCTTTGGAATCGGCACGTTGGCGGCGGTTCTTTTGCTGGCTGGCTTCCTGTATCTTTTGCTTCGTCCTCAGAGGGAAGCAGCGGCTCTTAGTATGAATCTGTCCAGTGTAGCGGCCAGAGGCGTGAAGGCATAGAAGCACACTTGAAAAACGTTATATAGAAAGGAAGGAGAGTTTATGGCTTTAGCGGCTAGCAGTATTTTCTCTACGACAATCGTAGGATTGGTTGTTTTGCTCGTCGTGATACTGGCGGTGAGAAATATTTGGAAAAAGAAGAAGGCAGGAGGCGGCTGCGGGTGTGGCTGCAGCGGTTGCAGCGGGGTGTGTCCGAGTAAAAAAACGACACCGGAATAGAGTTTATGATTGAAAACCTTTGCCCCTAAAAAACCTTATTGCTTTGTTCTATGATAATAGACATGGATCAATTGACTTTTAATAATAGAAATACTATAATAAATAAAAAATCAACGAAAGGTTGGGGAAGACAATGGACCAGAATAAGGTGGCAAGAGTATTAAAATCAATGGAAGAACACGAGATCCCGCAGATGATTGTATCAGATCCGGTTGCAATTTTCTATCTTACAGGCAAATGGATTGCACCAGGAGAGAGACTTCTGGCGTTATATCTGAATGTCAACGGCAATCATAAGCTTGTAATCAACAAGTTATTCCCACAGGAGAAGGATCTGGGAGTAGAGCTGGTATGGTATGATGATATCGAGGACGGTGTCGAGATTTTAAGCAGATTCGTTGAGAAGGACAAGGTAATGGGTATCGATAAGACCTGGCCGGCAAGATTCCTTCTTCGTCTGCAGGAATTAGGCGGGGGAAGCAAGTTTGTGAACGGCTCTCCGATTATCGACTATATCCGTATGGTGAAGGACGAGAAAGAAAAAGAACTGATGCGCGAGTCCTCAAGGCTTAACGATATCGCGATGGAGAAGCTGATTCCATGGGTATCCAAGGGGCTGACTGAGAAAGAGCTGAACGCTAAGATTCGTGAAATCTACAAAGAGCTTGGATGTGAGGACGTATCATTTGACCCGATTACAGCGTATGCGAAGGGTGCGGCGGATCCACATCATGTGACAGATGATTCCAAGGGGAAACGCGGCGACTGCGTTATCCTTGATATCGGAGCTTTCAAAGATAACTATGCTTCCGATATGACGAGAACAGTATTTATCGGAGAAGTATCCGAGAGGGCAAAAGAGATTTATGACATTGTAGTAGAGGCGAACAGGCGTGGAATTGAGGCCGCGAAGCCAGGCAACAGGATGTGTGACGTTGATCTTGCGGCAAGGAATTATATTGAAGAAAAGGGATATGGACAGTATTTCACACACAGAACCGGACATTCCATCGGTCTTGAGGATCATGAGTTTGGCGACGTATCTTCTGTCAATGAGGATATCATCCAGGTTGGACAGTGCTTCTCCGTAGAGCCGGGTATCTATCTCGCAGACGAGGGGATTGGCGTTCGTATCGAAGATCTTGTAATTATTACAGAGGACGGATGCGAGGTATTGAATCATTACACCAAGGATCTGATCGTAGTGCCGGAGGAGTAAGGACGGATGTAACGCGTCTATGGCGGAATTTTGGATACGTTTGGACAACGACAGAATGTAAGAGCAGCAGGCAGGATATGAGAATAAAATATTCTGCCTGCGTTTTTTATGGCAAGCCTGCCTGAAGGCGGTTCGGGACAGTATTGACTGAGCATTCTGCTGCTTCATAAATGCAGTATCTTACTAATACGAGGAAAATGTCGAATCATGTCGAAGGATTGTGAGGTTTTTTCAAGAAATGGGCTTGTATTTAGCATACAACATCTGGTAAAATAAGTTTGTGAGGAGATCAGTTACAGTCTGTTAATTTCAAGGATAATCTGTCCGTTTCGGACAATGTTTTCAAGTGTAATCATTAATTTTGTCAGCGCCCTGCCATTGTGGTGAAGATAGCCGCATTGTTGTGCCCATAAGACAGGGAGGGTGACAGCAGGTCTTTTAGAATAGGAGTGATACGATGAATCGTGGAAAGATGGAGAATGAGTATGTAGGGTTGATGGTGAATATGTATGAAAAGACGAATGATGAGCTGTGTGCAATCGCGGAAAGCGGACGTATTGATGATATCATGACAGGATATCTTGTACTAATCTTACATAAGGTAGGAGTCGCGATGGATAAAGTGAATGAGATAGATTATGGCGCCATTTTTCGGAAAATTGACGTTAGAGAAGCACAGATGTTAGGACGATTATATGGAAGAAAGGCAGCATAGGCAAGTACAGGGATAAAGATAATATAAAGAACTGATTTTATAGCTTGACCTTTGGGGATAAAGAGATTATAATTTTGAACGAAAGACTTGTAAAGAACGCACACATGCAGATAAAAACGAATCAGATGAAGGAGGAGCTGCGATGAACAGAGATCAGGCACATGATATCTTAATGAGATACATGAAGGGAGAGAACTATATTACACATTCTTATGCTGTTGAGGCGATTATGAAGGGGCTTGCAAAACGCCTTGCACCAGAGGACGTTGAATATTGGGGAATCGTTGGACTGCTTCATGATCTGGATGAGGAGCAATGTGACTGGCAGCATGATATGGGGGTACATGGCCCGACCTCCGTTGAGATTTTGAAGAAAGAAGGAATTGAGGACAAGGTATTGTTCGACGCGATTTGTGCACACAATCCAAAGAGTGGGGTGAAAGCCAAGACAACGTTACAATATGCTATTTTGGCGGCAGATCCTATGAGTGGGTTTGTGAAAGCAGTTGCACAGATCTATCCGGATAAAAAGATTGCGAGCGTAAAGCATAAGTCGGTTATGAAGCGTTTCAATGAGCTGCGCTTTGCGGCAGGGGCTAACCGTGATTACATGGAGGCAATCGAATTTACTGGATTGAGCCTGGACGATCTGATTGATGTCGCCCTTGAGGAGATGGGTGCGATTGCGGATGTACTCGGCTTATAGAAGATGAAACGGTTAAAAAATTCACACAGTATATAATAGGAAGTAATTGGTATCTTGGGAAGAACTGGCGCGCTCACTCAACAGATTGGAAATTGTTGAGCCGGAAACTAAAAAATGGAAGGGCTCAAGGTATCTGCATTAGCGCAAAGCGGTTGACAAAACCACATGGACAGGGTATTATTAAATACAGGCCATGTGAACAAGAAAGGTGTGAAGATATGGAAGGCTTTATTGACATGCACTGTCATATATTGCCGGGAGTAGACGACGGCGCGAAAGATATCGACGAGACGAAACAAATGTTAAGAATCGCATATGAGGAAGGGATACGCTGTATTATTGCTACTCCGCATCATCACCCAAGGCGTGGCAAAGAGAATCCAAAAGTGATACGAAGACAGGCAAAGCTGCTTAGAGAGGCGGCTCATGAGATTGATGAACATTTTCGTATCTATCTTGGCGCGGAGATTTTCTTTGGCCAGGACGTGGTGGATAAGTTGGAAGCCAAGCAGATTTTGACTATGAATGGCAGAGATTATGTGCTGGTGGAGTTTTCACCTTCCGATACGTATGCTTATATACGGCAGAGCCTTCAGCAGTTGCAGCTTAGCGGCTATGAAGTGATTCTTGCCCATGTGGAGAGATATAACTGTATTGTGAAGGATGCTGAGCTTGCAGAGCAGTTATGGGAGATGGGGATTCACCTGCAGGTGAATGCAGACAGTATTACCGGTGATAATGGCAGAGAGGTCAAGAAGTTTGTAAAGTATCTGATGGATTCGGATATGCTTTTCTGCGTCGGAACAGATGCGCACAGCAGCAGGCACCGAGCTCCCAGAATGAAGAAAGCGGCGGGCTATGTAAGAAAAAAATACGGTGAAGAATATATGAGGAGGATATTCTTTAGCAATGCGAAGACGATGCTGAAGAAGTTACAGAAGAATGAGTTACGATAAGATGACGAATCCGGAATTTGATAATGACGAGATTACAATAGATTTAACCGAGTTATTTATGGTATTGTGGTCTGAGGCTCATATCATACTGCTGTCAGGAATTCTGATGGCGTTGTTGGCGTTTGTGGGGACGAAGCTGTTTATTACGCCCCTCTATACATCCACAACACAGATGTATGTATTGACAAAGCAGGATAGTAATTCCAGTGTTACGTACAGCGACTTGCAGACAGGTACACAGCTTACCAAGGACTATATGGTGCTGATTAAGAGCCGTCCGGTGCTAGAGCAAGTGATTTCGGTATTAAACCTTGACGTAGAAGTGGAAAAGCTGGCAGATATGATCAGCGTAGAGACAGAGACGGATACCCGTGTCCTGAATATCAGTGTCAGGAATGAGGATCCAAGAGTTGCGAAGGACATTGCTGATGCTGTCAGAGAGGCAGTAGGAATCCAGATTACAGAGATTATGGATGCAGAAGCGGTTAATACCGTACAGGAAGGTAATCTTGCCACAGCGCCATCTTCACCGAGCGTTATGAAGAATGTGCTGATTGGTGGAATTCTGGGACTGATTATCTCAATCGGTATCATTGTATTGGTATTTGTACTGGATGATACGGTGAAGACGCCGGACGATGTAGAGCAATATCTGGGACTTAATGTTCTTACGTCTATTCCGATGCAGGAGGGGACTGAGAAGGCGAAGAAGTCCAAGAAGGTTAGAGGAAAGACTGCCAAGAAGCTTATGCGGAATATGAAGAAATAGGAGAGAGAAGAAGATGCAGGAAGTAATTTTAAAGAATGTTGAAAAAGACTATCGAAGTAATGAAGCATATAAGACTCTCCGAACGAACGTAGAATTTTCCGGTGCAGATAAAAAGGTAATCGTGTTTTCGTCCTGTACACCGAATGAAGGAAAGAGTACAGTATCATTGTCTCTTGCTATGTCGCTGGCAGAGGGTGACAAGAATGTGCTATTTGTGGATGCCGACCTGAGAAAATCCGTGTTGGTAGGACGGCATCAGATTAAGGGACAGATTAAGGGCCTTAGTCATTTCCTGTCAGGACAGGCTGACGCAAAGGATGTGATTGCCAAGACCCAGGCCAACGGTCTTTTCTGTGTATTGGCAGGAGTTGTACCACCGAATCCGGCTGAGTTATTGGGAAATCGTCGGTTTGAGGCGTTTATAGAGGGGGCAAAAAAGGCTTATGACTATGTAATCATCGATGCGCCGCCGGTTGGAAGCGTTATCGACAGTGCGATTATCGCCAAGTTCTGTGATGCGTCAATACTGGTAATTGCGGCAAATACGATTAGTTATAAGTTTGCAAGAGGTGTAAAAGATCAGTTGGAGAAATCCGGCTGCCCGATTCTGGGTGTAGTGCTTAACAAGGTGAATATGAAGCAGAATAAGTATTACGGCAAATATTATGGTAAGTACTATGGCGCATATTACGGAGAATATTATAAGAAAGACGATGAATAGAGGGTTTGAGCAATGAAGCATCGGGGATTAGCGCTTGTAATGGCCGCAGCATGTGCGGTTCTGACAGTGATAGCAGCATTTATTTATCTTCGGCAGGACAATACGCCGCCGGAGATTAAGATTGAAGAAAGAGACATTACCTATACAGAGGGAGATGACCATGAAGCTCTGATGGTGGGTGTATCCGCAGAGGATAAAGTAGACGGTGATCTTTCAGCAAAGGTGTTTGTAAGCAAGATTGTACTTACAGGTGATGATTCAGCCATTGTATACTATGGAGTTATGGATCAGCATAAGAATATTGGTACCGCGAGAAGGAGAGTGACTTACAGGAGTGAGAATGCACCGCCGGCAGAGGAGACCTCCGGAGAAGTGGGTGAGGGAGTAGAAGGTGAGGATGGCCAGATTGCGCCGGAACAGACACCATTAGAGCCGGATGGTCCCAAACCGGTTATGGCGCTTACGACTGACCAGATGACGATTAAGGTTGGACAGGCATTTGACCCATTAAGCGTTGTACAGGGAGCTGTCGATGATAAGGATGATATGAATAAATTATATCAGAATATTCATGCAGACGGAACATATGATGTGAAGACGCGGGGAAGCTACGAGATTCGTTATTATGTAACCGACAGTGACGGTAACGCATCAGACCCGCATATATTCACTTTAATAGTTGAGTAGAAAAACAGATTGCAGAGAGATATTACGACAGACTCGAAGACCAGACCACATTGAGTTGGTGGAAGGATAGAGGAGATAGTATATGGGGTATTACCTCACCAGGAGGAAAAGAGACAGTATAATCGGCAAGATGATATTTTTACTTCAGGTGATTATTTCGGTAGGTTTTGCCGCGATTCTGTGGAAAAGCGGCATGATACCGAAACAGTTTCTTATAGTAACAGTGATTGTATTACTTGCGCTGCTTGGAGTAATCTTTATATTGCTTGGAGAGGCTTTTGGATATCAGTTTGCAGGCAGGAAGGGTAACATCACAGGCGTTGTGATCAGTGTGTTGGTGAACCTGATTCTTGGAATTGGGATTATATACCTGGCGAAAACGGATGCAGTTCTTAAGAATGTGGGTGGGGCAACTCATAAGATTGATAATATGGTTGTTGTGGTCAAGAATGATGATCCGGCAGAAAAAATTGAGGACGCAAAGAACTATCGTTTTGGATGTCAGACAACGCTTGATCAGGATAACAATGGACTGATGGTGAAGGATATTGAGGCCAAAGTCGGCAGAGAGATTAAGCTGATTGAGAGCGAGACACTCATTGATGAGGCAGAGGCACTCCTTGATGGCCGCATTGAAGCCGCAATCTATAATGAAGCCTATGGAAGTGTGATAGAGGAGGCTGTGGAGGGATATTCGGATCAGGTGAGAGTTCTGTATCAATATGGAATTGAGACAGAGATTGAGATAGAGGAGACAAATATCGAGAAATCGTTTAACATATATATCAGTGGAATTGATGTGGCCGGTTCCATCACAAAGAACAGCCGAAGTGATGTCAATATAATAATGACTGTGAATCCGAGTACAAAGAAGATTCTTTTAACGACGACACCGAGAGATTATTATGTACAGATTCCCGAAATATCCGGAGAGGCAAGAGATAAGCTGACCCATGCCGGAATCTATGGTGTGGACAGATCCATGGCGACTCTGGAGAATATCTATGACATCGACATCTCGTATTTTGCGAGAGTAAACTTTACTTCATTGATTACCATTGTGGATGCACTTGGAGGAGTGGATGTAGAATCTGAGTATGCGTTCGAGGCAGGTGGTTACAGCTTTGAAAAAGGGATGAACCATCTGAATGGAGAACAGGCGCTTGCGTTTGCAAGAGAACGCCACAGCTTCAAGGATGGAGACAATCAGCGTGGAAAGAATCAGGAGGCTATTTTAAAGGGAATTCTGGATAGGATTATGTTTCCGGATATTCTTTTCCAGGCAAATGATATATTGAATCATGTTGCGGACTGTGTGGAGACCAATATGACACGGGATGAGATGGCGAAGTTTATTAATATGCAGCTCTCAGAACGTGCTTCATGGGAGATTGAGACAGCGGCGGCAACAGGAAGCGGAGACAAGCAGGCATGCTTTTCGTCAGGTTCACAGCAATTATATGTAATGTGGCCGGATGAGGCAGTTGTTTCAGATATTTCAAGAAGGATGAAAAAAGTAGAGGGGGAGAACTAAGGATGATCATGAATGTAATTGATCCGCAGAGAGCTATTATTGCTGCAGGTATCGTAATCCTGGTTGGTGTTGTAATCTTCGTAGTAAGAAATAATAAGATGATTGGAAACAGGTTGAGAAGCAGATATGAATAGGATATGGGAAGGCAGAGGAGTGCCATGGGTTCACCAAGCTATCCTGGTGGCATTTCTGGATGCGCTCTTTGTTGTGATATCCTATGGCGCGGCGCTTATCCTTCGGTTTGACTTTTCCTTTTCATCTATTCCGGAGGCATACCGGAGCGGATATCTGTGGTCTATGCCATTCTGGATTGCATCTACTATTGTAGTGTTTTATGCATTCCGGCTTTATCACAGCATTTGGCGGCTGGCAAGTATTTCAGAATTGCAGATGAGTATTGCTGCATATATTGTGTTGTTGCCGGTATATGGCTTGGGAATTATGTTTATGCATCTTCGGATGCCGAAGGCATACTATTTCATGGGTTATATCATCAGCTTTTGCATGACGACGGCCCTTCGCTTCTCCTACCGAATGTTCCAGACGTATTTTGGAAATCGGGAAGGGGCGGGAGATGAAGAACAGAACCGCATCATGGTAATAGGCGGAGGCGCGGCAGGGCAGACATTAATCAGGGAGTTGATTAACAGCAGAAGGCTGCATACGAAAGTATGTTGTGTGATTGATGATAACCCTAATAAGATAGGAAGGGTTCTGGAAGGAATACCGATTGTGGGAAATCGTGACGACATTCTGACCATGGTTGACCGATATAAGATTAATCATATTATCTATGCGATTCCTGCGACAACCGGAAAGAACCAGAAAGAGATTCTGAATATATGTAAAGAGACTAAGTGCAGGCTTCAGACAGTGCCAGGCGTCTATCAACTGGTTAATGGAGAGGTCAGCGTCAGCAAGCTGCGGGATGTAGATATTGCTGATTTACTTGGAAGGGCTCAGGTTAAGGTCAATAATGACGAGATATTCAGAGCAATCCGCGGGCGGAAGGTTCTTGTCACCGGAGGCGGAGGCTCTATTGGCAGCGAGCTGTGCAGGCAGATTGCTAAGGCGAAGCCGAAGCAGTTGATTATATTTGATATCTATGAGAATAATGCGTATGAGATTCAGCAAGAGCTTAAGAGAGCATATCCACAGCTTGACCTGGAGGTATTGATTGGCTCAGTGCGCAACAGTAACCGGATTAATCAGATTATGCATACTTATAAGCCGGATATTGTATACCATGCGGCGGCTCATAAGCATGTGCCTCTTATGGAGGACAGCCCTAACGAGGCAATCAAGAATAACGTATTAGGAACGTACAAGACTGCAACTGCAGCCGCAAAAGTAGGAGTTAAAAAATTTGTTTTGATTTCTACCGACAAGGCGGTGAACCCTACCAACATTATGGGCGCGTCTAAGCGGTTGTGTGAGATGGTTGTGCAGATGATGAACCGTAAGACGGATACGGATTTCGTTGCAGTACGGTTTGGCAATGTTCTGGGGAGTAACGGAAGTGTGATTCCCCTCTTTAAGAAACAGATTGCAGAAGGCGGTCCGGTGACCGTCACGGATAAGGATATCATTCGGTATTTTATGACGATTCCGGAAGCGGTGGCCTTGGTGTTGCAGGCATCCTACTACGCGGAGGGCGGAGAGATCTTCGTACTGGATATGGGAGATCCGGTCAGAATCGACGATATGGCGAGAAACCTGATTCGATTGTCGGGGTATGAGCCGGATGTTGATATACCGATTGTATATACGGGTCTAAGACCTGGTGAGAAGCTGTTTGAGGAGTTGCTTATGGATGAAGAAGGACTCCAGGATACAGCGAATGAGATGATTCATATCGGGCATCCTATTGATATGGATGACGAGTGGTTTGAGGAGAAGTTAAAGCTGCTGGATAAGGTGAGCAGACAGGATTCTGCCAGGATTAAAGAGATTGTGGCGGAGGTTGTGCCGACTTATCATTATAAGAAATAAGAAGTAGAATTTACAAAATCTTAAGGTTTCAAATCGTCGCCTTGCCGCGTTTGGAAAGTTGGGATGTTATGATTGCAGTATTGAAATCTGCCCAAGTAGAGACAGAATGGCGAAGCATACCCTTTTTTGAGTGGGTAAAGAAAGCGGAGGATGTCTTGGAGGGGGCAGTTTTTATTTTGTTTTTTTATATGAATAAGGCAAGGGGATAGGAGAATTACCATGTGGTATGTTGTGCAGGTGCGCACAGGCACAGAGGAGAGTATTCGGATACAATGCGAAAAGCATATGTCTGAAGAAGTGCTTGAGCGTTGCTTTATCCCTTATTATGAAGAATCGAAACGTATTCGTGGAAATTGGACTACTTTGGAAAAAGTCTTGTTCCCTGGATACGTTTTTATGATTACAGAAAAACTAGAGAGGCTCTATGAACAGCTTCATGGAGTGATTGGGCTTACTAAGCTTATTGGAACCGGACGGGATATTGTACCCCTTCGGGAGGAAGAAATTGTATTTATGAAAGGAATCGGCGGAGAGAACCAAGTGGTGGAGATGTCAGAAGGTGTGATTGAGCAGTCTAGTGTGAGGATTACGTCCGGACCGCTTGTGGGAATGGAAGGGCTGATTAAGAAGATTGACAGGCATAAAAGGAAAGCATGGCTGGAGGTGCCTATGTTTGGCAGGGTGCAGACAGTGCAGGTGGGAGTGGAGATTGTGGCGAAGGTGTAAGGGTGAAATATTTTCATGATATAGTATATTCCCAAGTTGATAAACATTTTTTTGGATAGTATAATGAGTGAAGAAGATTCTGATAAAATTTGTCTATGCTATGGTAAGGGGATGTAATATATGGGAATATATGTGAATCCAGGGAATGAGAGCTTTCGTAGAGCCGTTAATTCTAAAATTTATGTAGATAAAACGGGTTTACTTAAATATACAAATGATGTGATTGGAACGGAACAGAGGGCTGTCTGTGTAAGCAGGCCAAGAAGATTCGGGAAATCAATGACCGCGGGTATGTTGGCGGCATATTATGGAAAAGGTTGTGACTCCAGAGAATTATTTCAGCAATATACAATTGCAGGAGTTGAGAGTTATGAAGAACATTTAAATCAATACAATGTCCTGCATTTGGATATTACAGATTTTTACAGGTCAGGGGATTGTCCGGAAGATATGCTGTGCAGGATAAATGTTGAGGTAATCGCAGAACTCAGGAACATATATCCAGGCATATTGAAAGAAGATGAAAATAATCTGCCCTATGCGCTGGCAAGGCTTAATGAAGCGGCAAAAGCAGTATTTGTGATTATCATTGACGAATGGGATGCTATTTTCAGAGAGTATAAGGATGACATAGCAGCGCAAAAGGAATATGTAAAATTATTACGTGGATTATTTAAGGGCGAGGCGTCTAAAAGGTTCGCAAAGTTAGTTTATATCACAGGAATTCTTCCGGTTAAAAAGTATGGGACAGAATCTGCTTTGAATAATTTCTATGAATTTACGATGGTAAATCCTAAGAATTTGTCACAGTATGTAGGATTTACAGAGGAGGAAGTCCGGAGTTTGTGTAGTAGATATGATATGGATTTTGAGGAAATGGAGAGATGGTATGACGGATATTCATTTCGTAAGATAAAGCATATATATAATCCGAATTCGGTGGTACAGGCGATTATGATGCAGGATTACGACAACTATTGGAGTAAGACGGAGACGTATGAGTCGTTGAAGGATTATATCAGTATGAATTTTGATGGTTTGAAGGATGGAGTTGTCGGTATGCTTGCAGGGGAACGCTGTAAGGTCAATACAGATAGCTTTGAAAATGATGTGACGAGCTTTAAAAGCAAGGATGATGTATTGACGGCATTGATTCATTTAGGGTATCTTGCATATGACAGGGATGAGAGGGAAGTTTATATTCCAAATGAGGAGATTCGGAGTGCGTTTTCTAATGCGATACAAAAGAGTGATTGGAGTTCTGTTTCGAGAGCGATTCAAGCGTCGGATTCTTTGCTTAAGGCGACTTGGAGGAAGGATTGTGAGGCTGTTGCAAAAGGGATTAGTGAAGTGCATATGTCGAATACCTCGATTTTGGCCTATAACGATGAGAATGCGCTGAGTTGTGTGATTACGTTGGCTTACTATAATGCGGTGAATGATTATACAATGGTCAGAGAGATGCCGGCGGGGAAAGGGTATGCGGATATTGTGTTCGTTCCGAGGAAGTGGTCTGATAAACCGGCGATGATTGTGGAGTTGAAGTACGGGAAATCGGCGGGGGAGGCGATTGAGCAGATTAAGGATAGAGGGTATGTGAAGAATGTGGAAGGATATGGAGGGAAGGTATTGTTGGTTGGGGTGAATTATGACAGGAGGACGAAAGAGTATGAGTGTTTGATTGAGGAATGGGTGAGATAATTATATACAGAAAATAGATAAGAAGGGCTTCCCTTCTTATTTTTATGGATAAATTTATATAAAAATTAGTAAGATTCTGTTTGTTGCTAAAAGAAAATGACAGAGGCAGGGATAGATTATGTATATTACTGAAGAGCATAAATTTGAGAAATTTTCAGACAAAGTATGGCTTTCAAGTCCGACAATGCATGGAGACGAATTAAAATATATCACAGAAGCATATGAAACAAACTGGATGTCCACAGTAGGAGAAAATATAAATGAAGTAGAAAGACTAATTGCAAGAAAGGTTGGCTGTGGTTATGCAGTGGCGTTATCTGTAGGTACGGCTGCCCTCCATTTAGCAGCAAAACTCGCAGGAACGAAGGTTTATGGACAGCCAAAGCCAGGATATGGCTGTTTGGTAGGAAAAAGAGTTTTTTCAAGCGATGTCACATTTTGCGCAACAATTAATCCCCTGGTATATGAGGGGGCTGAACCCATTTTTATTGATTCTGAATACGATACATGGAATATGGATCCAGTTGCTTTAAAAAAAGCATTTGAGATTTATCCGGAGGTAAAAATAGTTGTTGTGGCACATCTTTACGGAACGCCTGGAAAGATCGATGAAATTCGGAAGATCTGTGATATACATAAGGCATTAATTATAGAAGATGCGGCTGAATCTCTAGGCGCTACATATAAAGGAAAAGAAACAGGTACGTTTGGTGACTATAACTGTATTAGCTTTAACGGGAATAAAATAATATGTGGGTCGTCAGGGGGATGTTTTCTGACAGACAGCAAGGAAGATGCCGATAAGGTAAGAAAATGGTCTACACAGGCAAGGGAAAGGGCTTCTTGGTATCAACATGAAGAAATTGGTTACAACTATCGGATGAGTAATGTAATCGCTGGAGTTGTCAGAGGACAGATTCCGTATCTGGAGAAGCATATTGCACAAAAGAGAATAATTTACGAGAGATATAAGGAAGGACTTAAGAATCTTCCGATTAGTATGAATCCCTTTGATGCTGAAAACAGTGTGCCTAATTACTGGTTAAGCTGCATGATTATAGATGAAGATGCTATGTGTAAACAGGTCAGGGGAGAGAGTGAGACATTGTTTAATCCAGAACATGGCAAGAGCTGTCCGACAGAAATATTAAATGCTATTACCAGTATTAATGCAGAAGGCAGACCGATTTGGAAACCTATGCACATGCAGCCAATTTATAACGTAAATGGGTACGTAACAAGGGAAGGTAATGGCAGGGCAAGAACGGATATGTACGTTTCTGGTAGTCCAGTCAGCGATGACGGAAAACCGTTTGATATTGGAATGGATATTTTTCATAGAGGGTTGTGTCTGCCTAGCGATAACAAGATGTCATCAGAACAGCAGGATAGAATTATAGAGGTTATTAACGCTTGTTTTGAATGAGAGATAGATAGAAACTATTTGTTTTGGCCATAGGTAAGTTGAAAAATTATTTTGTTTAAGGTATCAAAGAAATGGAAAAAAACGAAAGATTAAGAAGAACATGGTCAATTTCTCACAGAAAGGGAATCTATGAGAGGTATTTCAAGCGTCCTCAGGATTTTTTTTGCGCAGTTTTAGCCGTAATAGTTTTATCTCCGGTTATGCTTGTCACAGCAGTAATGGTAAAAGTGAATCTGGGTTCGCCAGTAGTTTTTTCACAAGAACGGCCGGGGCTAAATGGGAAGGTATTTAAAATATATAAATTTCGGACTATGACAGATGCAAGAGATGAGAAAGGAAACTATCTGCCAGATGCAATGCGTTTGACTGGATTTGGGAAATTTTTGCGTTCTACCTCATTGGATGAACTTCCAGAACTGTTCAATATGATAAAAGGCGATATGAGCGTAGTTGGCCCCAGACCATTGCTTGTACGCTATTTGGGACGATACAATAATTTTCAAATGCGCCGTCATGAGGTACGTCCTGGTATTACGGGGTTAGCGCAGGTGCATGGACGTAATGCGATTAGTTGGGAGGAAAAATTCGATTGGGATATTAAGTATGTGGATAATATTACTTTTTTAGGGGATTGGAAAATTATTTTTCAGACAATTATGACTGTTCTGAAGAAAGAAGGAATCAGTTCAGAGACTTCTGCTACAATGGAGGAGTTTTTTGGAACAGAAGTGAGTGAAACAATGGACGGGAAGGGTTAATCATGAAAAAATTGGCGATTATTGGTGCCAGCGGTAATGGGAAAGTAATAGCAGACATCGCGGTTAAGAACGGATATGAGGAAATAGTTTTTTTAGATGACAATGAAAATATTCATTACTGTGGAGAGTATCCTGTTGTGGGGAAGAGTTCTGATGCAGAAGAACAGAATGCCGACATTATTGTCGGAATTGGTAATGCAAGTGTTCGGAAACGTATACAGGAAACTATTAAAAACGCAAAAATTGTAACGCTCATCCATCCCAATGCTACGGTGGCAAATGACGTTATAATCGGCGAGGGAACGGTCGTCATGGCCGGAGTGGTTATTAATTCAGGTACAAGTATTGGAAAAGGATGTATTATCAATACTTGTTCATCTGTTGATCATGACTGTAGAGTAGGAGATTTTGTTCATATAGCAGTAGGAAGTCATTTGTGCGGAACAGTTACGGCAGAAACAGAAACATGGATTGGCGCTGGTGTTACAGTAAGTAATAATGTGTCAATTTGCCGTAGATGTTTAATTGGCGCCGGTGCAGTAGTAATAAAAAATGTAGAAGAATCAGGTACATATGTTGGAGTACCGGCAAGAAAGGTAAGTATGGAAAATAAAATTGTAAAATTAGGGGGGGGGGTATTTCCTATCCCATAAAATAAAAGATGTAATTCAATACGTCTGGGTAGCATAGGAGGAAATAGAATGAAAATACTATTTACCAGTGTCGGCAGGCGTGTTGAACTTGTGCAAACGTTTCAAGAAGCTGCGAAAAAAATAAATGTTAAATTAGAGATTTACGGCGCTGATGCTGTAAAGTCTGCGCCTGCTTTGGCATTCTGTGACCATTCAGTAATTGTGCCCCAAATTAATAATAAAGAGTATATACCGGAATTAAAGAGAGTATGTGCAAAAGATGGTATAGATGTGCTAATACCAACAATCGATACGGATTTAATGGCTTTGGCGCAAAATAGAAATGCTTTTGGTAAGACTAAAGTAGTAATTAGTAGTCCGGAGAAAGTTGCAATATGCAGAGATAAAAGATTTACAGCAGATTATTTTAATTCTTTAGGGTTACAGAGCCCTCATCCAATTGATGATTGGAAGATATACGATGCGGGATATCCGGCATTTATAAAGCCGAAGGATGGCAGTTCTAGCGTTTTTGCTTATAAGGTTAAAAATATAGATGAATTAAAATTGTTTGCTGAGCAAGTACCTGATTATATTATTCAGCCGTATATTGATGGAACAGAATATACGGTTGATATTTTTTGCGATTTTACTGGAAATGCAGTATTTATTACTCCAAGAATCCGACTGGCAGTAAGATCTGGAGAGGTCCTAAAAACGCAGATAAAACAAGATCAACAGATTATTGCTGAAATAAAGCAATTGATTAAAGATTTTAAGCCATGCGGACAAATCACAGTGCAGCTTATTCGAGAAAAAAATACTGGGAAGGATTACTATATTGAAATCAATCCACGTTTTGGAGGGGGTGCACCACTTAGCATGAAAGCTGGTGCGGATAGTGCAGAAGCTTTGCTTCGGTTATTAAACGGAGAGAAGCTAAGATATATAGATAATGCGGCAAAAGACGGAGTAGTATATAGCAGGTTTGACCAGAGCATACGGGTGAAGTGATGCTCAAAGTAGAGAACATATTGGAAGTAGAAAAATATATAAACGATTTGGAAGCTGTTATTTTTGATTTGGATGACACGCTTTACAGTGAAAAACAATATGTTAGAAGCGGATATCGGAAAATAGCAGATTATTTTGGACGTCCAGAAATGGAGGACGAAATGTGGGATGTGTTTGAAGCAGGAGGCAAAGCAATAGACAACGTGTTGGAAAAACATGGTTTGATAAGCAAAAAAAGCGAGGCACTTCACATTTACCGCAGTCAAATACCAGATATAGAGCTTTACCAAGGAGTGTCCGAGATGATAGCTCGTATTAAAAAGAATAAGAAGGTTGGAATTATTACAGATGGCCGGCCGGAAGGACAAAGGGCAAAGCTAAAGGTGTTGGGGATAGAAGTGGATAAGGTGATTGTCACGGATGAGCTTGGCGGTATTGAATTTAGAAAGCCGAATCCCAGAGGATTTAGATTAATGATGAAAGAGTTGGATGTAGATTTTTCAAAGGCTTGTTATGTTGGAGATAACAGAAGTAAAGATTTTATTGCACCCCAGAAACTAGGTATGCGGTGTATTTGGTTTAGGAATAGGGATGGAATTTATAATCTGGGTGAGAGGAAGCAAAGATGAGAATCCTGTATATAACTACAGTTGGAACTACAATGATCTTTTTTAAGTCTATTGTTAAAGAGTTGATTAGAGAGGGACACATAGTTGACATAGCGACAAACGAAAATAATGGAGAAACGCCTGTAGATGCAGGTTATAAACGTCTTGGATGCAAGATATTCCATATATCATGTAGACGTTCACCTTTTAATGAAGGAAATATAAAAACGATTTTGGAGATCAGAAAATTATTATCTGGGCGATATTATGATATCGTCCATTGTCATACGCCTATAGTCTCTGTTTGTACGCGAATTGCATGCAGGAAATTAAGAAAATCCGGTACCATAAAAGTAATCTATACAGCTCACGGATTTCATTTTTATTCTGGCGCGCCATTGAGAAATTGGCTGATTTATTATCCGATCGAATTACTTTGCAGTTATTGGACTGATGTTCTAATTACAATTAACGAAGAGGATTATAAGAGAGCAAAAAAAAGATTTCATGCGAAGAGAACGGAATATGTACCGGGGGTAGGGATTGATACAGAGAAATTCAGGAATGGTGTTATTACAGATAGGACAGTAGAATCATTCAGAAGGATAAAGATTAGAGAAGAATTTGGAGTTCCAAAGGATGCGATACTATTACTTTCTGTAGGCGAACTAAATGATAATAAGAATCATGAAGTTGTCTTGAGAGCGATTGAAAACCTTGATGTATACTATATCATCGTAGGCTGTGGTAAGAAAAAGGAATGTTTGAAGGAGATGGTAATAAAGCATAATCTTACAGAACGAGTTAAATTTACCGGATACAGAAAAGATGTTGTTGATTTTTATGTTGCCGCTGATATATATATTTTACCATCTAAAAGAGAGGGGCTTAATGTTAGTATTATGGAGGCTATGGCAAGCGGCCTTCCAGTAGCTTGTAGCAGGATCAGAGGAAATACAGAGTTGGTGGATGCAAATGGAGGATGTTTGTTTGATCCTTATTCCTCAAAAGATGTTGCCAGAAGTCTTATACAACTGATAAGCATTAAGTATGAAATGTGTGGAATATACAATTTGGATAAAATAAGGAAATTTGATATTTCGTTAATAAATAGAGCTATAAAAAGTTTTTATGAGGGAGGGTGGTTAGAAAATCAATTTAAAAATCTTCAAAATATTATCCTTAGAAATACGATTCGTAATTCTTTGTGCATTCCTTATGATGCCATAGTAATGACTTCTGTTGGCGAAATAAATAAAAATAAAAACCATAGTATTGTTATTAAGGCGCTATCAATACTTTCAGATATAAAATGTCCGCAGCTTCATTATGTGATTGCAGGAAAAGGTGGGCTTGAAAGTAAGTTGAGAATTCTCACTCAGAAATTGGGAATTGCTGATAGAGTTCATTTTATTGGTTATAGGAAGGATATTCCACAGATTTATGCTGCATCTGATATCTGTGTATTTCCATCTATACGTGAAGGTCAGGGAATAGCTTTAATTGAAGGAATGGCAAGTGGGCTTCCTGCGGTAGTATCGGATAATCGGGGGACAAGAGGATTCATATCTGAAAATAATGCTTTTATTTGTAGATATAATGATGTCCATGGATTTGCTAATGCAATACGAGAATTGTATATGTATTCGGCTATACGCAGGAATATGGGAATGAACAATTTGAGAGATAGTTGCAAATTTGACGTATCTGTCATTAATAGAAAGATGAAACAGATTTATGGAGGTGATAAATAAATGAATTTGCTATTCGTGCATGATGGACCAATATATTATGATCAAAATGGAAATTATTACGAATATGCTTACCATGGATTATATGAAAGATATTCATATCTGGGGGAACATATTTATTTTTTGATGAGGACATCTCCCATAGAAGCAAATACAAATAATACAATACTTACAAATAAAGTAAAGGTTATATCTGTACCTAATATTAATGGAATATCATTGTATCTAAAAAATATTATGGAAGCAAAAAAAATAATAAAACGGGCTGTAGGACAAGCGGATATTCTTGTCGCGAGAGGCGGCAGTTATTCTGCAATTGCCATTGAATATGCTAAAAAAAATCATATCTCTTATATATTTGAATGTGTTGGATGTTCTTGGGATGCTTTCTGGAATCATAGTTTAAAAGGCAAGATTGTTGCCCCATATTTGTTTCTGAGAGATAAGCGATTAGTAAAAAATTCCCCATACGTTTGTTATGTCACAAATGAGTTTCTTCAGCGAAGATATCCAACAACTGGAAAATCTGTATCATGCTCTAATGTGTTTATCACACCAGTTGAAAATTCTGTGTTAGAGAGGCGTATTGAAAAGATCCATACACTTAAAAAGACTCAGAAAATAGTTATTGGAACAGCTGCAGCGATTGATGTGAAATATAAAGGTCAGGAATATGTAATAAAAGCAGTTAAGAAGCTGACGAATAAAGGATTTGACCTTGAGTACAGAATGGCGGGGGGAAACCAGCATCATAGTAATTATCTTTTTGAATTGGCGAAAAGTCTTGGAGTATCAGATAGAGTAAAATATGTCGGTAGTTTGAACCAGGATGAAATGAGGGAATTCTATGATTCATTAGATATTTATATTCAGCCGAGCAAACAGGAAGGACTACCGAGAGCTGTAATTGAGGCTATGAGTCGCGGCATTCCAGTTGCCGGTTCTGATATAGCTGGAATACCAGAACTCTTACAAAAGCAATTCTTGTTTCGGAAAGGAAATGTAAATGAAATAGCAAGAATACTAGAGTTCATGATGAATGCAGATTTAAGTGATGTTGCACGAGAGAATTTTATTAAGGCAAAGCAATATGAAATAGACGTTATAACGAAAAGACGAAATAGTTTTTATGACGTATTTTTGAGAGAAAATATAATATGAAAAATATAGGTATCCTATGTGGCTCGCTATCCAGAGGCGGGGCAGAACGTGTTACTTTGCAGTTAGGAAGATATTTCGCAGATCGTGGCATAAAAGTTTGTATTATTACAGGTGAGCGTAACAAAACAGAATATGAATTGCCGGATTCTCTTGAAAGAATAGTTCTTTCTGAAAAACATAAGGGAATTAAGACATTTGCAAAAATGATAAAGAAGTTACGTAAAACAATAAAAGAAAAAGAGTTGGATACAGTTATTATTATGGGGGTGCCGTTGTGTATTTACGGCATTTTGGGTTGTAGAAAAACAGGGTGCAAGGTTTTTGTATCAGAAAGAAACGATCCCTTACATTTTGCAGGAAAAAGAATAGTAAAAATTATGTCTCGACAGTTGATGAAAAAAGCAGACGGATTTGTGTTTCAGACAGAAGATGCTAAAGATTATTATAAGCAACAACTAAATTGTCCTGGAATAGTGATTCCGAATCCTTTAAAGGAGGATATTTCCGAGATTACAGTTTGCGGAGGAGAAAAGAAGAAAATAATCGTTACGGCTGGGAGGCTGAATTTACAAAAAAATCATGAAATGCTTATCAAGGCATTTAAAAGTATTTCGGAGTCTTTACCTCAATACCGTCTGGTTATTTACGGAGAGGGGAATTTAAGGGGACAGCTTGAAGAAATAATTAATTCATTAGGATTGGAACATAAAGTATCGCTCCCCGGCAATAAAAATGATATTTATGAAAGGATTAAAGACGCATCGCTGTTTGTGATGTCATCCGATTTTGAAGGGATGCCAAATGCCTTAATGGAGGCCATAGCCCTTGGCGTGCCTTGTGTTTCTACAGACTGCCCGTGTGGAGGTCCAAGAGAGTTAATAAAGAATGGGTATAATGGACGGCTTGTCCCGATTAATGATATTGAACGTATGACAGAGGCAATCAAAGATGTGCTTACCGATGAATTGTATGCGCTTAACGCTTTGAAGTATGCAGATTTTGTTAGAGAAGAATATTGTTTGAGTAGAATAGGAACGGAATGGGAAAGGTATATTAAAATGAAATATTGGATTGTATTAAACTGCCCAAATGATGAAAAGAATGATAAGAAATGGGTAATAGACGAATTTGAAAAACACAAATTAAATTATGAGGTTGTGGATACAAAGCTATATAATTCTGCAATGTTTCAAACTAAATCGGGAAGATATAAATTTTTTTATAGGATGTTTAAACAGGCATTTAGAGCTTTTTTTAAGAGTAGACCTGGAGATATTCTGATTGTATGGAGCAGAAATACTGCCGGAATTATCAATTATTTAAGTAAAATGTTCGGGAATAGGAGAATTATTTTTTCAAGGGTGTGGGATTCAACGCCAGTAAATCCATCAAGGTTTGATAAACTATTAAAACTGCAGTTAGAGAATCCCATGTGCAGGATTATGATGCAGACAGATTTTGACCGGAAAGAATGGCTGAAGAAATTTCAAGTGAAGAATATTGGGAATATATATATATTGCCTGAAATCTACGATACAAACATAGAATTTCGGAAACCTGTTATTAGACATGGCAATGAACGGTATATTTTTAGTGGCGGAAGAGGGAATAGAGATTGGAAACGAGCTGTAGATATAGCAGAATCTTTACCCGATTATCAATTTGTTTATATTGCGTTTAGGTATGATTGGGAGAAAAAAGTTGAGCATGTACCAGATAACGTAAAATTATTATTTAATGTGCCATGTGAAGAGTATATGGACTATATGAAAAATTCCACAGTTATTATTCTCCCCATTGTTGCCAACAAAAAAGTTGGTGGTCAATTAAACATACTTATGGCTGCGCAATTTGGAATACCGTGTTTGATTGATGACGAGCCTTATAGTAGGATGTATTATCCGGATGAATGTAAGGAGTTTTTACTTGGAAGTGATAGTATGCTCTGGACGGATGAATTAAAGAGTTTGTATGGAATGGATGAGATAAAATTAATGGACAAAATAAACAGTTTTCAAAATCATGTAAAATTAAATTTCAGCCCGGAATGGGCATTTCGCAAAATAATAGAAACAACAAAAAGATAATCCATATAAGGAGGAGGAAAAAACAATGGCAATTCAAGTGTTTAAAGCAAAGTATGAGATTAATGAGTGTCTGAACGAGATAAGGGAATGCCTGGAGGCAGGGTGGACTGGACTGGGATTTAAAACAGTTCAGTTTGAAGAAGCATGGAAAAAGTATACAGGTCTCCAAAATACGCATTTTATAAATTCATCTACTATAGGATTGTATATGGCAATAGCTATATTGAAAAACGAGTATAATTGGAAAAATCAAGACGAAATAATTACGACCCCAATCACATTTATTTCTACAAACCATGCTATATTAAAATCAGATTTAAAACCTGTGTTTGCGGATATTGATGATACTATGTGTCTGGATCCAAAATCAGTAAAAAGCAGGATATCAGAAAGAACCAAGGCTGTTATGTACGTCGGCATAGGTGGAAATATGGGGAATTATAAAGAAATAGTGAATATATGCAGAGAAAATGGATTAAAGTTGATTATAGATGCAGCCCATATGTCAGGAACTCGTTTAGACGGAGTGATACCAGGACAAGAGGCAGATGTAGTAGTTTACAGTTATCAGGCGGTAAAAAATCTTCCGACTGCCGATAGTGGTATGATATGTTTTAAGGATAGCCGTCTGGATGAGATTGTGCGGAAGTATAGTTGGCTTGGAATTAATAAAGATACA
The DNA here is from genome assembly GCA_910584575.1 of uncultured Dorea sp. GTDB lineage: Bacteria > Bacillota > Clostridia > Lachnospirales > Lachnospiraceae > Sporofaciens. The sequence goes on along the minus strand of CAJUBG010000007.1, from coordinate 58,262 downwards.
TATGCCAGAAGTTCTAACAACGGAGCTTATAAGTGGAAATACGATGTAGACTATTTAGGGGATAAGGGGCATGGTAATTCAGTCATGGCAGCCATTGGACTCGTCCAACTTAAGTATCTTGATAGAGACAATTCTTATAGAAGGCAATTGTCAAAATGGTATCAAAAGGAGTTAGACCACCTTAAAGATAAGATAAAATTTGTCCGAATGGAAGTTGGATGCGAATCTTCATGTCATCTTTTTCAGATACTGGTTGAACGGAGAGATGAACTTATTCAAGAATTAAACAAGAATGATATTTATCCTGGCGTGCATTATATTACCAATACAGATTATAAGATGTACAGTTATGCAAAAGGGAGTTGCACTTATGCAGACTATGTAAGTGCACATGTACTTTCATTACCGATGCATATGTATCTGACATATGAAGATGTGAAAAAGATTTGTAATGTTATAAGTTGTTTTGTAGAAAGCTGAATATAAAGGGCAATATTCTGATGAAAATTAATAAGTTTGTCTTATATAGCGGAAACATAATAGCAATATTATTATTGATAGTTGCTAATATTATAAATTCACCACAAATTTCAATAATCAGCCTAACTATTTTGTTGACATTTCTTGTTGTTTTCTGTTTCCAGGATTTTGATGAAAAATTAGGATTATCATTGTATTTTGCAAGCATGGTAATTTTTTTGTGTGCAAGACCAATCATTTTTTTTTGGATTAAAGATGAAAAATGGATGTGCGGCTTTTTTACAGAGGAATTTATTCCTGCAATTAATGCAATTTTTTTATCCTTTGTCTGTCTTGCGTTAGGATATTGTATGGGAAGCAGAAAGATTAAAATCAAAATAGGCGATTTCGGTTTTGCGCGTTATTTTGCTGATGAAAAATTTGCTATAAATAAATTAAGAACCTATTCATTATTTCTTTGGGGAATCAGTACAATAATTGCACTGTTTTTTGAGATACAAAAGATGAGGTATGCAATAGCTAACGGCTATGTATCTCTTTATTATGGTTATGAAAATCCCACCTTAGCCATACGTGCGCTGATTATGAGCAGATCTTGTCTGTTTGTAGCTCTTGCAACTAATCCGCCTGCTAAATTGGCAAAGAGATTACTAGTTTTTTCGGCCATTATTCCGTTTATTAAACTCATAGAGGGTAGCCGCAGTGAGTTTGTAATGATAATAATGTTTATCTTCTTTTATCTTTACACTTATAGAGAAACTAAACCAGAAAATAAAGTAACATATAAAAAGATAAAACCTGTCTTGATAATAATTTTGATAGTATTCTGCGGTATGCCGTTTCTCTATGCATGGGGGTTTTTACGTGTAGATAGAGCTTATGAAATGAAAAGTTTAATGGATGGAGTGATTTCGTTCATGACAGAACAGGGCGGGACGTTTAATCTAGTCGGCTATGCTGTCAGATATAAAGGAAGATTGCCAGGCATTAATTATACATTCGGTTCAATTATTGATCGCATTTTAGGAAATAATTACACTAGCTTTACTGTTGAAGCAGCAATGAATACTAATCAATTTGGAACGGTGATGACATATCTTACAAAAACATATAATTATCTGAATCTATATGATGGAATAGGGACGTCTTATGTAGCGGAACTATTATATGACTTTGGATATATCGGCGTTATTGTGGGTAATTTGATAATAGGATATGTTCTTTATAAAGCGACAAGACTTAGAGCCAATAGCACTTTTTTCCAGGCAATATATTTTATTTTTTTCTATTATGTTTTGACAGTGCCAAGAGCGAGCATATTGAACCCGATTGCTCAGATTATATCAGCAACAAACATAAGTATATTTATTATTCTTTTTGGAATTTCTAAAAAAAGAGGCGGCGCTCAAAGTTATGGAACAAACGAAGAAAAAACTTAGAGTTATACAATTCATACATGGATTCTCGGTGGGCGGAGCAGAGACTCTTGTAAAAAATTATTGTGTCTTATTTAATAAAGATAAAATAGAGATTATTGTAATCTGTCTAATGAATCATCATTCTCCTTATGATCAAGAATTAAAGGACAAAGGGATTCGAGTGATTTATATCTATGATATGATAGATTCCCTTACGAAAGGGCCAATAATTATAAAAAAAATATCTCATCGGCTTTTAGGAAAGCTTCTGGTTCGAGCTATAATCCATAAATTAAAACCTGATATTATACATTCGCATCTGCCATTAAACAATTACATAGAGTTCTCTGTACCAAAAAGTACGAAGCTGTTTCATACGGTTCATAGTGATGTAAACGTGATGTGGAACAAAAGTTTTGCCAGAAAAAGGGATCTTCGTTCAGCGAAAAGACTTGTAGCAAAGCGGGGAATGATATTAATAGCATTACATAAAGAGATGCGTAATGAATTAAATGAACTATTTCAAATTGATAATACAATCGTATTAAATAATGGTACATTTATAGAGAAATATCAAAATGCAGGTGAAAAGTATGCGTTAAGAGAAAAGTATAATGTAGGTAAAAAGGACTATATTATCGGACATGTTGGTAGGTTTGTACATATCAAAAATCATAATTTTTTGATTGATGTATTCAATTCTATATATGTAAATCATAAGCACTCATATTTATGGCTAATCGGCGACGGAAGTTTAAAGGGAGATATAGAAACGAAAGTAAAGTCTATGGGACTTGAGAAACAGGTAAAATTTTGGGGATTGAGAACAGATGTACCCCAACTGCTTAAAATGATGGATATTTTAGTTATGCCATCATTTAAGGAGGGGCTAAGTGTATCTTTGGTTGAGGCTCAGTTTGCCGGTATTCCTTCTATTGTATCAGATACGATTGCCAAGGAGAGTTCTATTTCCAATCTGGTACATTTTATTAGTCTAAATAGAGATAAAGAAGAATGGGCAAAGAAGGCGCTGGAAATTATCGAAGCAAAGGAGGAGATTCAATACACAAATATATCAGATTGGGATATTAAACATATTGTGAAGAAATTAGAAGAGTTATATTATAAGGAAGTTCAAAATGAATAAAAAGATGAGGCAATTTTACCAACAGGTCATGACACTAAGGGAATAGAATTTTCACTTATGAAAGGATAATAGTGCATATGTTTAGAAGTTTTGGCTCTGGCCATTCCGAAATTGACAGATCATCAAGAAATTATGGTATAGATATGATGAGGATAATAGCTATGTTAATGATTTTGGGTAGTCATATATTAGGACATGGCGGCATTATAGAGGCGTTAGAGCCATATACAGTCCAATTTGAAGCTTTTTGGATGCTGAGAATTTTATGTTATGGAGGAGTCGATTGTTTTGCATTGATATCAGGTTATGTGGGCTATGGGTCAAAGCATAAGTACAGGCAGATAGTGGGGCTGACATTACAGGTCATGTTCTATACGTTAAGCGTCACATGTTTATTCGCCCTGTTTGTGCCTGAAGCGGTGACGTTAAAAACAGTATTTAAGTCAGTATTTCCTATATCATATAATGTGTATTGGTATTTTTCATCATATTTTCTTATGTTTTTTCTGATGCCATATATGGATATATTTATTTCGGCTATCGGTGAATTTCATGGAAAGATGTTAATTATATTATGTATTACGTTGTATTCTGTTTTCCCTACAATATTTTATTATGATATCGGGGCGCTCAACAGAGGGTATTCAACGATATGGCTCTGCCTGCTTTATCTGTTAGGAGCACTCTTTAGGAAAAACAAAGACACTTTTTTTATTCGTCATAATTATAAATATTATGGGTGGATCTATCTGATTTTATGCGGTGTAACATGGCTTAGCAGAATCATTATACGCAGAGCTTCCCTTAGAATAACCGGTACTATATTACTTGACGGATGGTTAGTGTCATATAATTCTCCGACAATTTTGATTGGCTCAATTTGTCTTTTAATATATTTTTCAAACATTGAGGTAAAGGAAAAATACCGTAAATTTATTTTATCTTTAAGCGGCGCTTCTTTTGGAGTTTATTTACTTCACGAAGAGCCTTTGATTCGTGAGTATATTATAGGCAAAGTTTTTCAGACACAGATGGATAAGTCAGGGGTTCTACTATTTATCATTACTATTTTAGGTATGGGGGGGGTATTTTCTGGGAGTGGTTACAGAAAATATCCGCAGACGGATATTCCAGATTCTCCGTATTCCAGCCTTGTGTATTAAAATAGAAGATTTGCTAAACAGGATTTTTAGTGCTTTGTCCGAGCGTATTTTTTAGCGAATGACAAGGAGGAATCTCATAAATAGAAATTTGGAAAAAGGTTAGTGGAGGGGGCAATATGATACGAGTACTTCAATTTGGCATGTCTGGTAATTATGGCGGTATAGAGACTTTCATTATGAATTATTATCGAGCGATAGACAGAACGAAAATACAATTTGATTTTGCAAAATCAGACAGAAACTTAAAGATAGCCTATGAGGATGAGATTATAGCACTTGGAGGAAAAATATATATCACGCCTGAGATAGGGATAAGGAACGGGTATCATGTGCTCAGGAAAGCATGGATGGATTTCTATAAAAGTGTAGATATAGATGAGATTCATTTCAATACAGTTGCTTTGGTGAATATTTATGCAATCAGGTTTGCAAAAGAAGCAGGACTCCATGCCCATGCCCATGCCCATGCCCATCTATCTGTTTATAATTTTTCATGGTGGGTTAAGTGTCGTATGAGAATAAATAAAAAAATAGTGCATAAATATGCGGACACCCTTCTTGCCTGCTCTAAGGAAGCAGGGCGGTGGATGTTCGGAGGAGGGTATAAAGTTCTTCCCAATTCCATTGACTGCGATAGATTCAGTTTTGCCCAGAAGGTAAGGGAGCAGGTTCGGAGGGAATATGGGCTTAAGGAGGCTTTTGTAATGCTTAACATTGGGAAGCTCTCCATTGTGAAGAATCAAATGTTCTTGCTCAGTGTACTACGGGAGGTAAAGAAAAAGAGGAAAGATGTAAAATTGATGCTTGTTGGCTTGGATGTCCTGAATGGCGCCATCCAGCGAAAAGCTAAGGAGATGCGTTTGGAGGAGGATATTATATTTACAGGAATGGTACAGCATCCGGAAGTGTTTTATTCGGCGGCGGATATTTTTCTATTTCCTTCTTTATCAGAGGGATTTGGTATTGCCCCGGTAGAGGCGCAGGCTAATGGCCTGTGTGGGATTGTTTCAGATCGGCTGGTGGATGCTGTTAATCCTTCAGGGACACTCCGTTACTTACCAATAGCGGATATTAATGAAAAGAAGGCAGCAGAATTATGGGCAGATGAGATTATCAGGAATAGTGAAAGACTGAACGAAAAAGAAGTGAAAGCGGTTCGTTCGGCTTATGATATTAATGTGACTGTTAAGGAATTGGAGGACATATATACCAGATATGTACGAGTTTAAGAAACGCAGTGCGTTGAATATAATAACGGATCTGGGCGGGAAAATGTTAATCCTTATTATGGGCATCATTCTCCCTAAATTGTATGTTGAGAATTTTGGTTCAGATACGAATGGTCTTATTTCATCTATTAACAATATACTGATATACGTGAACCTTCTTGAAGCTGGAATCGGTGGTGCAGCAGCTCAGTCTCTTTACAATTCCATTGCAAAAAGGGATCAGGACGGCGTCAATGGAATCATGTCCGCGACAAACAAGTTCTATAAAAAGACGGGGACTTATTTTGTACTGATTGTGTGCGTACTGTGTGTTATCTATCCGTATTGCGTCACATCCGACCTTCCCTTTTGGCTAATCAGCAGCTTGGTATTTCTATCCGCGATACCATCTGCAGTAAAATATTTTTTCATAGGGAAATACACTATCCTGTTGGAGGCAGACAACCGCGCATATATTCTAAATGTAGTTACACTCATATCAACGCTAGTCACCAATTTTTCAAGGATCGTACTTATCCTGCTTGGGAAGGATATCATTGTTGTTCAGCTTTCTTATGTGGCCGTCTCGATACTACAGATGCTGGTTATCTACATGATTGTGAATCGAAAGTATAAAACGCTGAACCTTTCGGCAGAGCCGAATAAGATTGCTCTGAGCAAGAGCAAGTATGTTCTGGTGCATACGATCTCCGCGACGATATTTTCTAATATTGACGTCTTGACCCTTACTTTTTTCTGCGATCTCAAAACAGTAAGCGTTTACACTGTCTATTATACCGTTTTCCTCCAGGTATCACAGATGATTAAAGGGATATCAAATGGGACTAAGGCTTCATTTGGGCAGATCTATAGTCTCAATAAAGCGCAGTTTAGGAAGAACTATAATAATTTTAAAATCTGGTATCGTTTCATAGCAGGTACGGTATTGACTGCCGCCGCTGTGTCAACCATGCCGTTTATCAGAATTTACACAAGGAATTTTACTGATGAAAATTATCTGAGCATGGTATTTCCGTTGCTTTTTTTCCTTTCTAATTATCTGGATGTCATCAGATGGCCGGAGGTAGTTGCAGTTAATTCGACTGGTTTTTTTAAGGAGACAGCGAAACAAGCTGTTTTGGAGACCTTCATCAATCTTGTCTTTTCGATCCTGCTTGTATCAAAGTTCGGTATCAATGGCGTATTAATGGCGACGATAGTGTCGCTTGCTTATCGTACTATAGATTTTTTCTATTTTGTATCGAAAAAACTTATGGATGGCGGATGGGTAAAAGATACTATATATATGTTGGTTACTTCTGTTTTATCGCTCTTGGTAGTTTATATTGCGGAGTTGAATACGCCTGTATTTTATAATTGGATATATTTTTTTATTTATATTATTTTTGCGTTGTTTATATGTTCGTTGGCATATTTAGCACTCGTGACTGCATTTTACAGAAAATCTGCTATTGTTGCTTTATCTGAGATGTGTATCATGCTAACAGCATGGATGAAGGCCAAGACATAGGTACGTTAATCAAAAAAAAATAAGAAAACGCAGGCCACGATAATGCGGTATCATCAAAAGAAAGGATTATGCTATATTTGGGAGGAAAGTATGAAAAATTTAAAAAAAGCTATGGTTTTATATAGATTGGGCAGACAAATTCTTCGTATATGGTATTTGAACATTCGTAAAGATACCATTACTTTAACACGTATCCTCGGTGTAAACTTGGGGGGGGGTGTAAAGTAATTGGTGATCCTTTCGCCATATTTGGTTCCGAACCCTGGCTGATCACTCTGGGAAATCATGTAGAAATTTCCAATAATGTTTCTTTTATTACACATGAAGGAGCAGTTTGGGTTTTAAGAGGATTAAAAAAAGAACTGAATGATAGCGATAAGTTTGCACCTATAAAAATTGGAAATAACGTATTTATAGGATCAGGAAGTTTAATTTTGCCCGGCGTTACGATTGGAGAAAATGTGATTATCGGAGGGCATAGCGTAGTTACGAAAGATATCCCCTCAAACTCGGTTTTTGCGGGAGTTCCGGCGAGAAAAATATCAACGATAGATATATTTGAAGAGAAGATATTGAAGGATTTAGTAGATACAAAACATTTAGACCAAGCTGGAAAGAAGGCATACCTTTTAAAGAATAAACCAGAGTGGTTTATGTGAAATATGTTTTGAGGTATTACAGAGACATTTAGATAAACTTTGACCCTATAAATATTAGTAGAAAAATATTAGATATTTATTTGGAGGTCAAAAAGAAATGAAAAATCCTTGGACTATTTTCCCACATCTTGCCGTAAGATGTGGTTTTTTTGAATGGATGAATGATGAAATCTACCTGAAGGCATTATTTCGGGCGAGAATGGGGTATCGTCTAAATTTAAAAAACCCCAAAACTTTTAGTGAAAAGCTTCAGTGGCTTAAGCTCTATGACAGGAATCCCGAATATACTAAGATGGTTGATAAATATGAAGTTAAAAAGTATGTTGCTGATAGAATAGGACGCCAATATATTATTCCTACTCTGGGTGTATGGGAGAGATTTGAAGATATTGATTTTGAAGGGCTACCAGATAAGTTTGTATTAAAATGCACACATGATTCAGGAGGGCTTGTAATTGTCAGAGATAAAGAAAAATTTGACAAAGATAAAGCAAAGAGAAAAATAAATAAAAGTCTCCAAAGGAATTATTACTTATATGCCCGCGAATGGCCATATAAAAATGTTCATCCAAGAATTATTGCAGAAAGCTATATGGAAGATGACAAAACGCAGGAACTTCACGATTATAAGTTTATTTCTGAGTTATGTTACAGGCATACTAATTCTTTGATGGATTACAAATTTTTTTGTTTTAATGGAAACCCCCAATTTTTATATATTTCTAAAGGGTTGGAAGAACATTCAACTGCAAAGATGCAATTTATGGATCTTGACTGGAAAAAAACACCCTTTCAAAGAACAGATTTTAAGCAGTTTGATGAAATACCACCCAAACCCATTTTATTTGATGATATGAAGCGTATAGCGGAATGTCTCGCTAGTTCAATTCCTTTTGTCAGGGTGGATATGTACGTGATTAAGGGGCAAATCTATTTTTCTGAATTAACGTTCTCCCCATGTAGTGGATTTATAAAGTTTCATGAAAATAGACATGATTTTAATATTGGAGATTTATTGGAATTAAATAATTGCAAATGAATGAAAGGAATCATATATGATATAAGAGAAACGAGATCTAAAGGAGTGGCTAATAGAAGAACGGAAAAATTATCTAAAGGAATCTTCCTTTTTAAAATATTTTCTACGACTGTTAGGAGGCTTTGAAGATTCCATTCTTTGGAATTACCAAAGGCGATTACGAATTACAGAATACCATTTAAATGCAGGGCATAAAGTGCGTTATATATTTAGTCGAATTCTTCTGAATCATAAAATGAACAAAACAGGTATTCACATTTTCCCCAATGTGTACGTAAAGAGGCTTAGAATGACTACATAAAGAGGATGCCGCGTAGCAGTATTGTTTATCATGTTAAGTAAAGTAAGTAATCTAATTAAATAAAGTATAGGAGTAATAACTATGTTAAAAACAAATATAACAATCGTCGGAACCGGTTATGTTGGCCTTTCTCTTGCCGTTCTTTTATCCCAACATAATCATGTAACGGCTGTAGACATTATACCAGAAAAAGTCGCAATGATTAACAATCGCATTTCCCCAATAAAGGATGATTACATAGAAAAATACTTATCCAAAGAACCGCTAGATCTTACAGCTATTTTAAATACAGGTGAATTAATGCCTGATAATCCGGCAGTTAAAGCTTATGCAACTTCGGACTTTGTCATTATTGCAACTCCGACAAATTATGATCCCAAAAAAAATTTTTTTGATACAAGCGCTGTGGAAGCTGTGGTAGAAATGATTATACAAGCGACAGAAAACAATCGTTTGAAGCCAACTATTGTAATTAAATCGACAATTCCAGTGGGTTACACAGAATCACTCCGTAAAAAATATAAAACAGATAATATTATTTTCAGCCCTGAGTTTCTGCGGGAATCAAAAGCGCTGTATGATAATCTGTATCCATCTCGGATTATTGTTGGATGTGATGATAGAACCAAAGCAAAGGCAGAAATTTTTGCAGAGCTTTTAAAGGAAGGCGCGGTGAAAAAGGATATCGATACGCTTTTTATAGGAGTAACTGAAGCAGAATGTACAAAACTTTTTGCAAATTGTTTTTTAAGCATGAGAGTGGCTTATTTTAATGAGTTGGATACATATTGTGAAACGAAGAATTTGAATACAGAAGACGTAATTAAGGGTGTATGTAGGGATCCACGAATCGGAGACTTTTATAATAACCCTTCTTTTGGATATGGTGGTTATTGTCTTCCAAAAGATAGTAAGCAGTTAGTAGCCAATTTTTCAGATGTTCCGCAGAATATTATGAGCGCTATTGTAGAAAGTAACCGGACAAGAAAAGATTTTATTGCGAAACGTGTGCTATCAATTGCTGGAGGATATGGAGAATCAGATTCTTTCAATCCAAAACTGGAACAAGACATTATCGTAGGTGTGTATCGTCTTGCAATGAAGAATAATAGCGATAACTTTCGGCAGAGTAGTATTCAAGGGGTAATGAAGCGAATAAAATCTAAAGGGGTAAAAGTTATTGTCTATGAACCGGCGCTTGAAGATGGTTCAACATTTTTCGGGAGTGCAGTTGTCAATAATTTGGAGGAGTTTAAAGAACAGAGCCGTGCAATTATTGCAAATCGTTATAATGCGAAAGATTTAGATGATGTAAAAGATAAGATATATACGAGAGACATATTTAAGCGAGATTAGTCTTAAAAGATTTATTGAAAATATTTTTTTAATTCTAACACCCCCAAAAAACTATTGAATTATGCCCATATTTATTGTAAACTCTTGCAAATTAATATATTTCCCTTAAATATGCAGAAGTGCATGAAAAATATGTATATTTGCATAAAATATTTTAAAATAAGCTAAAAGAAACTGACCGCAATATAAGTCAAAAAGATAAAATGCAGATTAGCATATTTGGAGGAAACGGAACAACAAAATCATGGAAAATGAAAAAAAACAGAAGGAGCATATCATCCAAAGGATATTGGCGGTAATAGAACAAAAGATGGCCGAAAAACGGATGAAACAAAAAGATCTGCTAGACATATGTGCAAAGAAAGGATACACTGTTTCACAGTCTGAATTATCCCGTATCCTTTCGCATAAGATAGCCATGGGGCTGTACCCTGCATTGGCAATCTGCGACGCATTAGACATAGATATCAACCAGATCGTGCATCCTGACAGAGTAAAAAGAGAAACGACGTTTTTGCCACAGAGCACATTTGTAACAGATCCGAGCAGGCCGGAGATTGAGAATTATCTGGGCTCTTACCACACTTTATTTTATGCGACAGATTATCGAGAAGATAAACTGCTGCGTGGACGATTAGAATTGTCTGCAAAAAGGAGAGAAAGCCAGGCGTATTGCTCCGCGTTTTTTTCGTTGGATACGGAGGATACGGATATGTATGGACAGCCAATTCAAAAGAGATATCAGGGACGGTTTTTTGTATCACCGCAGATGGGAATAGCCTACTGTTTTCTGGCAAATAATAAATTAGGAGAAATCTGTTCTCTGGAATTCCGACATCGGACATTCTTCTATAAAAGGGTGGAATGCCGCCTTGGATTAGTTCTGACAACATCAACAGGTGAGAAAAAGACTCCGGCGGCACATAAGATTGTAGTGTACCGGGGAAAGCTTCAATCTTCACAGGAACAACAGCTTGCGCATATGTTGAAATTAGATAATGGCGAGATGCATATTGAAGCAGAAGCGCTGAAGGAAATAAATGTGCCGGAAGATACAAGAAAACTACTAAACAGTTTGTCAGATATGCTGCGGGGAACTACTTACTATACGGTTAATGCTGCAAGCCTGAAAAATGCAAACAAAAAATTAAGTAATGTGCAGATTAGTGCATTGTTTTCAATATTAAGAGACTGCTCAGAAGATGAGTATACGCTACATTTGGATGCGATGGAGGATGAGATGATTTTTGATCTCATCAGCCGGGATTCCGGAAAATCTCTGTAATAAGGAAACGGTAAGATGAAACGCTGACGGAATGATTAAATTGGAGAGAAGATAGAATGGAGTGTAGGTCATGGAGTGGGAACATGGATCTAAGATTATAGACAGTATTAGAATTATTTGCAATCAATCACAGAACGAAGATTTTGCTTTTTTTGAGGAGTTTTTTAAATTATGCGGGATATTTGTAATTAGATGTGTGGAGACTCAGATATCACATTTGAGTGAGGATGATGAAGGATATACAGATTATGAATTAGATATTACTCACAATTTTCGGTGGATGGCACACAGAGAAAATGAGAAAGTAATGCTGAGAAATGCGATAGATACGGTTTATGGCGGTAATAGAGTTGTCAAGGATGAGCTTTCATATCTTGCACCTGTCTATGTCAATCATGATTTAAAGCTTCATAATATGCGGGAAAGATATTTTTATACACCGGTTTTTCCCAGAGTGTATGAAAGTTTGGAAAAGTTTCGTGATGCGTTTAGAGAATTGGAAAAAATTAAGATAAATGGCAGGCATGTGAAATATTTTAGGATTTCATGTCAGCATAAGATCAATGCACTGTTGGGCAAATTGCACAAAGAAAAAGAATTCAGCGGATATTCGTTAATAGCGGACGCGTTAGACTTGTACGTAAGGGAAGGAGTTTATCCCCAGAGATATCTCTTAGCAGGTATCGTTGCGGACGGTGATTTGCAGTATCTCAATGACAGCATTCATTTTTATGATAATGCGTTTACCGGTAAGAGAGAGATAGATGCATATATACATTACAGGAAGGGAAGATACTATGAAAAAATAGATCATGATGAAGAAAGTGCGCTGACAGAATATAGGAAGGCATACAGAATGGATCAATCCAATTATCGGGCATTGTTTAAGGTGGCGATTATAGAGTTAAGCATAGGCGAAATGTATATGGATTACCGGTATATTCAAAGATCAATAAGTGCATTTCGGGAAATTCCAGAGCTTTTATATAATGATATAAGAAATTGTAATTTATTGCCGATTCAGTTGGAATACCTGGCAAAAACATATAAGAATTTGTATGATATCTACGATATTTGGATGGAACGAAAAAGCAGCGCTATGCAGGCGCTTTATGAGTTTTGTGATTTGGACAAAATGATTGATAAGGACGCTTTTTTTGATAATTTCTTCGGAGATGAGGCAGATGAAGAAAGAAGATTATTGAAACGACATCTGAATCTTGATTATTATAAAGATGAGAGGGATACCATAGATAATGATTATTATATAAACAAAAGAGGAAAGATAGATTATGTCAAGTAGTATATGTATCGATTTGCATAATAATTATGAAGAATATATTGAAGATGTTAAAGACTTTAACAATTCTATTTTCAAAGATGTTTACAATAGCTTATATAAAGTGCTTAATGAGATTTTGACAGAAACACAGAATAAGAGAGGGAATATTATTACAATTCTTGGCAACAGGGGAAGCGGTAAAAGTTCTTTACTGTTATCCTTTGTAAATTCATTGGTTTCCAATAAGTACAAAACTTTTATGGAAACTGTAATAGGTGAAGACAAAAGTAAGGAAGTATATGATGACGTACAGTTCAGCGTAATGGATAGTCTGGATGCATCTATGTTGGATTCCAGCGAGGATGTTTTTGATATTTTATTATCAAGAATGTTAAGAAATGTGGATGAATATTTAGAGAAGGATACGGCTGAAGAAAGAAGGAATCGAAAATTTCAATATGATATTTTGCAGGAGTTTGATAAGATATATGAAATTCATCAGATGATTAAGAAGAAAAAGAATAGGACAAATGAATCAGATTTAATGTCAGGATATTCTTCATTGTCTTTACTTCGTAGCTTGCCAGATAGCTTAGAGATGAATGATAAATTTAAGAAACTGGTTGACAACTATTTGGAAATCGTGTTGAGAAACGGGTGTGAATGGAGAGACCAGAAGAATTATCTCGTCGTGCCGATCGATGATCTGGATATGAACGGAGAAAACGGTTTTGAAAGTCTTGAGCAGCTTTACCGCTATGTTGCTGTGAAAAATGTTATTATAGTAGTAGCAGTAAAATATGAACAGATTATGCATCTGGCAGAGAAAAATGGTTATAAACTTTACTCCGACAGCAGGGATAGAAGGGATATAAATGAAACGGAGTATATTAACAATTATGCCAAAGAATATCTTGCGAAGCTGCTTCCAATTCAAAATAGAGTGTATATGCCGGATATGGTCATTCATCAACAAGAAATCCGAGAAAAATGGCATGTTCAAGAGAATGGAAAAACTATAAGAGAAAGTATTTTTTGTAAGATTAAAGAAGCAACAGGGATGTGTTTCTACATAAGCGGGAAGACGATGCATTTTTTAGAACCGGAATCTTTGCGTGAATTAAGAGGATATTATGGATACTTAGACAGCCAGTTAATAGCCAAGGATTTGGAGGCAAATAAAAATCATAAAGAAATTTTGAAGGATAATATCGAGCAATTTGCCTGTGATTTTTTAAATCGTATAACAAATAGAAAATTAAGTTATGAGCATAAAAGAAAAATTTTATTTCTTTGCGAATTAGACTATGCAGGCATGAACGAGTATTTAATTGATAATGATAAGTATTTTGTTAATGATATTTTAATTGAAAAGTATGGGGTGATTCCTTACCGGTTTAAGAATAGTTATGGCGAATTGTTACACTTTTTATATTTGGCAGGCAGGGAAAATCAGGAAGAAAAATTATTCGCAGATGCGATTGTTATTTTCTATACGTATCTAGCACAGAGAGAAAAGATGAAGTTACAAAGAAGCACCCGTTCCAACGGTGGAAAGGATATGATGGCGGAAATATTTCCTGATAGTTGGGCGGGAAGTTGGTCAAACTATCTAGTTCCCCAAATAATAGAAGGAAAGAGGAAAGAAAAAGAAGAGGATGCTCAGGCTTTAGATGGGAGGTGGCCGGAGAAAGAGCAGTTATGGGGATGTATTGAAAGAATTTATCTTGCAACAGCACGCCCCTACATCCAATGGGAGTACCAGGAAATAAATCAAGTATGTGATTGGATTAAAGAGAATGAAAAGAAAATTAGGGATTTGGAATGGATGTTTATTTTTTTTGAAGAATTTGCTTCTGAACTGAATGAAAGAGAAAATATTGTCTTAAAAGTAGAACAAGATTCAGAGAGTGGAATGAAGTGGTCACTTATTAATTATAGCGCTAATTTTAATATTTTAGCTTTTATAAAGCATTCGTTTTATTATAAAGAATATTTTTATGAGCTTTATGAAGCTATTGCAAAAGCCTTAATAGATTTGACAAACAGTAAGGAGACAATAGATGAGGTTAGAGAAACATTAAAACAATCTTCCACATTATACAAAGAATTTCAGAAATGGGAATTAGACAGTAAGGGGATTGCAGTGCCGTTTCATTATACGGATATTTATTATCATATGTTGTGCTGGCTTCGAGATCGAGCTAGTGAAAAGAATAATTCAGCGGTTGAAAGTGACAGTGTGTTTACAGTATTAAAAGCAGTGTATCAGGATATAAAAGAATTTCTTGTAAATGAAGACAAAGGGTATTCGCTTAATAAAAGTCGGGGAAAAAGTATTGGATTTGCAGCGAATTTTGAAAAGTGTCCGATTATGAAGGTATTTTTAAATAAAGCCCAAGAACCAGATGAGTATACGAAGAAAATGTTTGGCAGAATTGTATATTGCTGTGCTGAACATTGCGGAAGTAATAAACGTTACGGTAAGTCTAAGAGAAGAGATGCCGAGGTGACTACCAGCGATGAGATAGGCTATCAAGCATATAGTTGGAGATAGGAGATATGAAGAATGTAAGATATATCATTGAATTATTTATAAAACATGTATCATCTCAGGATATTTTAGAGAATTCTATAACATATGATATACTTTCCATACAGCAATTATTTATAAAGCATATACCATCTCAGAATATTTTAGAGGATTCTGTAGCATACGATATACTTTCCACACAGCAATTTTTGAAGCTGGCTCTTCCATATACGAAGGAATATTCAGAAAGCGAGTTGGAAAATATTTACGCAGCAATCAAAGATATGGTGCAAGTTGAATGTGAAAAACAGTTTATAAACAGTGTTAAAGCGGTTGGTTCAAAGGGCCAGCCGCTTAATCTTTTTGGTCTGTTGTTACTTGCGGCGGAAAAGATGCTCCAATTTAACAGTAATGAAGTGGTATGTCAGTATCGTTATCTGCTAGATTGGAGGCAATTGACGGTACAGATCAGCGAGGACACATTTACCACGGCATTCTGTGCGATTGAGGATCTGAAATCCAGAAAAAAGAGAACGCGTTTTGATTGGCCGGCTGTAATAAGACACAATAATTTCTATTTAAATAAATTATTACAGCAGGAATTATCAGATAACCATTTTCACTTATGGGCTTCTTCGCCACATTTTAACCTCAGTTGGATACGAATCATGAATGATACGGACAACCGCGATATCCGTAAGAAGATGAGCGAGCTGAATTATGATAAGCTAAATGTAAATCAGGCTTATTATCAAGGATATCAAGAGAATAAATTTGAGATTCTCTACCTGCAGGCAGCGTTAATAAGAATGTATTTATATTCCTGGTTCAGCGGGAGAGAAATCCGGTTGAGGGAATACTATCTTCATGAGTATTCTAATAAGACAATTTTTCAGCAGATTGAGGAAGGGGTAAAGCTAGAATATCAGAAGATACTGTCACTGTTGAAACGGAAGAAAGAGGAAAAAAATAATTCGTGGCTGCAACAATACAGGAAAAAGGCAGATAAAAAATGGAATAAAGACATTGATTGCTTTTTGAGGGGGTTGGAGGAGAATGGAATTGAAATTCCGGTTTTGGATGGAAAAGAAGACATAACATTCTGGCAATGCCTGGAATATGCGTTTAGTAAGTGCGGAGAAAGGAAAGAGATTCCGGTGGCAGTTTTAGAACCAATCATGGAGGAAAGAGTTTATGCCATGATGTGGAAAAACTGCACGGATGAAACTGTCGAGTCATGGCTGAGGAATGGAACGCAACTGCAGGTGAACAGCCGGAATATCCAACTGGCAATTAATACGTTGAGGCGGGGAAGGGGATTAGCGCAACGTCAGGATTATGCTTTGTGGGGCGTACCTGCCAGAGACCAGACGGAGAACAAAGCCCGATGGGAGTTGTGCGGCGAGAGATATTTTCTCTATACAATGTTCCAAAAAGCATATCAGGGAAATCCGAAGGATGAGAGATACTTGAATCTGTTTTATGCATATTTGGTGATGAAAGAAAATCTCAGAAGCGAGCTTATTCAATCAAATAAGAGAATTGGCTTTCGTAATTTCCAGAAATATGACAGACGAAAAGGAATGTTGACGGATCATTCGCCGTTAGAGAATGCAGTGCTTAAATTGGCGATTGAAGATACACTGTCCGACCCATGGCTAAAGCATCTGGAGGTTAGGATTGTGCCGAAGGATACGATAAAGAAGAATGTAGAGTATATTCGAGAAATTGATTTTCCTGATGTGAAGCAGAAGAGTCTATTAGAACGATATTATTTTGTGTACCATTTTGTGAAGGAACCAGACGATACTCCGGAAAAATTATACCGTTCTTCCTGCAGGCATGAGAGGAAAAGGATGCAAATCAGGCAGCAGGCTTGTTGTATTGTTGGTCTTAGGGAACGTTTTCCACAAGTGGCAAAACGTGTCTTGGGAATTGACGCATGTTCAATGGAAATCGGCTGTAGACCTGAAGTGTTTGCACAGGCGTTTCGATATTTGAAGAATCATTGTGTGGTAGAAAAGTGGAAGAATAATGATGAAAGGAATCTGCCGCAGTTAAGAGTAACATATCATGTAGGTGAGGATTTCCTGGATATTGTGGATGGTCTGCGTGCGATTGAAGAAGCAATCCAATTTCTGAATCTGGATTGTGGAGACCGGCTAGGGCATGTGCTTGCATTAGGTCTGGATGTGAGGAACTATTATAAGGTAAAGCAGAACGTAATTTGTCTGCCTAAACAGGATTATCTTGACAATCTTGCATGGATTTTTAGTCGGATTACAAAATACCGCCTGGGGGTGGAGTTGAATAATCTGCATAATTATGTGGAAAGAGAATTCAGTAAATACTTTAGTGAGGTTTACGGGGAACTTTCGCAGAAACACAACTATAATATTCGGACATATTTTGAAGCATGGAAATTAAGGGGAGATAACCCCCAGTATTATAAGTACAAAAAATTTGATAAGCCGTCATGGCAGACAGGAACAAAAGGAGAATATCGTTCTTATGGCAGTTATTCCATGAATTATCAATATCCTGAGAATTTTCATATAAGGGAGACCGAAGCGGTGGCGTACTTGTACTATGCATATCATTATGATAAGAATGTAAAACTCCGCGGACAGGAGAAGCAGGAATTCTCTGTACCGGAATGTTGGGTGGAAGGCGTGGAGATACTTCAGAAGATGTTACAGCGTAATATTGCAAAGTGGGGGATCTCAATAGAGAGTAATCCTTCATCCAATTATATGATTTCTGTTCTTGACAGTTACGAGAATCACCCTATTGTGAAATGGTACAACCATCATCTGGTGCAAGATCCCAAAAAACTGTCCCAGTGTCCGCAGTTGTCGGTTTCTATCAATACGGATGATAAGGGATGCTTCAGCACTTCGTTGGCAAATGAATATGCATTAATGGCGTGTGCCTTAGAGCAGGCAAAGGATGAGAATGGAGGGCCTCTTTATAGCCGCACAATGATTTATGAATGGTTGGATGAGATCAGGAAGATGGGGAACCTGCAAAGTTTTCAAGAAGGATGAAAATGCCATTTTTGAACATAATATATTTATTTTTATATTCCCCAAAGTTAGAAAAATTAGTATAAAAAATGTCGATTTTATTTAAATAGTATGATATTATATAGTTGTTGATTAATGGTAAGGAAATCAGGAGAACGAGATTCTCCTTGTTTGCTTACCATTTTTATTTTTTCAATTATAAGCTAATAAGTATCACAGAAAGTGAGAAATGCAATGAGTTCACTTGATATCGACAATATAAAAAGATTGCTGCAAAATAAAAAAGAAGTATGTATTTTTGTAGGTGCAGGTGCCTCCATAATGTATCCTACTTGTCTGCCGTCTTTCCAGGAATTAAATAATCAGTTGCTTTCTTGTTTGGGACAATGTCTGTCAACGAGGGAAAACTTTCAGACAAGCTTAAAGAGAATCCATACAAAACCAGAACAACTTCTACAGATTATCTGGGATTCTACAGATGGGAATTTCAACCCGGTAGAATGTTTTCAATATGCAACCCCAAACAGAAATCATTATCTGTTGGCAGAACTTATAAATCAGGGAATTAATTGTATCGTAACTCCTAATTTTGATCCATGTCTTGAAAGAGCTCTTGAGAAACGGAAGATTTGTTTTGATTTGTTTGATAAGATTCCCAGTACGAGCAAAGAGGCGAATGAACTAATTCGAGCCATAAAGGGTAAAAAAGTGACAATCTGGAAGCCGCACGGCGACTGCAGAGAGCCGCAGACACTCTGCTACACCCGAACAAAGGTTGCAAAACTAAGTAACTCTCGATATCTCAGGGAGATATTTTCTTATATTATCAAGAATTACAATATGTTGTTTTTAGGATATAGTGGGTATGATGATGATTTTTTCCCTATTCTATATGAAAATCTTCCAAGTTCTAAAAAACAGGTTATATGGAATGTTTATAAAAAACCAACAGAAGATGAGCCTTGCCTTTTACTTAAGAAAGCATCTTCAGATAATTTTCAGCTTTGGGTCGGTGATATGACAGACCTTTTAGATAATTTATCTGAAAAAAGTGACATTAAGATTCCATTAGAACCCGTATTGGACTGTCCTGAATATCTTGAAAAACAATTTGATACAGTAGTAAAATCAAAGAAAATGGCAATCCTCTCCAAATATTTGTATGATTTTGGTTTAGTTGATGAGGCTTGTAAGATTTGGAGGGAAGGGCTTGCGCTTCCTAAAAAGCAGATAGCCAAGGGGGACAAATTACGATTTAAAATGAATCTAGGGGAGATAAGTAAGAAGGAAGCATATCAGAAAGCCTTAGAAAAAGAGTGCTATGATATTGCAGAGATTGCACTTGAAAATTTGCTTATGGAATCTATAGATGCAAAAGATTATCGGAGGACGCAACATTATCTAAAAAATTATTTAGAAAAATGTAAAGGAAGGTCACAGCAGTATTTTAAGAAAAGCAGATATTATCGTTTTCTCTATATGTATGAAGCTAACTTAAAAGATGGCATGGTGTTGACTTTAAAAGAAGATTTTGAAAGAGCTTATCAGGCTTTATGGAAAGACGGAGAAGTTATTGAAGCCGTTAATTTGATGATTTCACATTATGGGGCAATTGCTGCTTATAATCAGGGGAATTTGGAGATTTTAGAAGATTCGATTTCAAAAATCAATCAGTTGGTTCCTTATGGTGAAAATAGTTCAATAGCTAATGCATATTACTATGTTGCAAATTTAGCTGTTTCAATAGCTAAGAGAGAAGTTGCTCTCATATATCATGAAAAATGTATACATGCTATGGAATTATGCTGTGCGAATGGTCTCTATGAGGAAGAACGGTGCCATGAGTTGTGGTCGTTTATTTATCACCAAGGTTCACTAATTTCTGATGATTGGGATATTTCTTTACGAAAAGAGCAGCTCGCACTTTCAGAAGCCGAACAGCTCCAGGATAAAAAACGGCAGATTTATCATAAAGCATTTATTTATAGCCGTTTGTGCAGTCTCTATATGCGCGATAATTATAAGCTGGCAGTAGAGTATGGAATGAAGGCTTTGGAATTTGCCAGGAGGTCTAAAGCTATGCAAAGTATTGCCCGTACATATACATATCTGGCAATAGCCGATGCAAAGCATGGGAAACGTGAAAGGGCTATACAAAAGTTTAGAAAATCCTATGAAATTCACAAGCAGATTGGAGAAGGACTGGGCTATTTTTATACAGCTTTAGATGAATGTGAAATTGATATTTCTCAGGTTCTTTAGGAACATAAGACCTCTGCTGACTGCCACTTATCAGCAGAGGTCATGTACTGTAAAGTAGATTTTCCAAAACGACGCGGCCGGCTTACGCAGACGAATTTTACGCTAGGCTTATTCAGCCTTCTGTTCATCAGTGCAATCATACTTGTTTTATCTATATAGATATCATCTGATAAAGCCTGGCGAAAGGCATCATTCCCAGGATTTAAGTATAATCCCATACCTATAACCTCCCTTACGCAATCAACACGTTCCTCCCCTCAAAAGCAAACCCATATTTCCGAATCTTCTGCGGAGGTATACCTTTTGCAATCAGTAAAGCTTCATATTCCTTATCGTCTATCTGCGCAAGAGCATTCGCAAGTGTTTCTTCAATACTCTTTTCCTGCTTCGGCTTCCTTACCTTAAATTCAATAATATAAGCATTATCTCTATCCTTATCCAAAGGTTCAAGCATCACATCGTACCGTCCGAACCCGCTTTCTCTGTTGGAGGTAACTGTAAACCGATCTTCAAGCTCTACAATAAGCCCAAGAACAAAGCCATGGTAAAACCGTTCCGGCTCATCACCTTTTGAGGCATTTTTTGCCGTATCAAAGCTGGAAAAGCTTTGCAGAGCAATCTTATTCATGAATTCATTCATGGAGTCAACGTCATTTATTAAAAGGGCTTTGATAAAGTTATTATATGTGGTTTCCGAGGTGCGGAACCACCCGTCTATCATCTTTGAAAACATACTCTCAACTTCCATATTGGTAAGTCGCAGGGTATAGCTTTTCCTAAGAAGCCGTCCTTTTCGTACAACCGTTTCTATTCTCAGATAACCGGTGGCAAGAAGCAGACTCCATATGGCGTTTTCATTGTCTGCAAGCTGATGAAAGGCAATCTGTTCATCTATTTCAGCCTCAAAAGCTTGTCCCTGTAAAAGATGCTCCATTGTCTTTTTAATGTCCGGAGAGCTTCGGCGTATCAGCGAATTGACAAGCTCATTACTGCTGCTGTCAGCCCAGTAAGCATCGTATTCGCCACGGTTGTTAATAAAGTTGGCGATTGACCAGGGATTGTAGATGTCGGGAATATTGCCAAACTTGAAGCCGTCATACCAGTGCTTCACCCCTTGCTTTTCCCCTCCAAGCCCCATGCTCTCAAGTGCTTCAAATACTTCTGACTCCGTAAATCCGAAAGCCTTGGCATACGCGTTTGAGGTCGTAGTGATTACCTCTGGATTATTCAGGTCAGAGAATATGGATTCTTTAGAAATCCTGGTGATTCCAGTAATTAATCCTCTCTGCAGATGCTTATTTGTCTTAAAAACAGCATTAAAAAAATTCCTAAAAAAATAAACTGCTTCATCCCACGCCCCTGAGAGCCAGGCTTCCTGTATAGGAGTGTCATATTCGTCAAGCAGAATAATTACATTTTTGCTATAATAGCAAATGAATATCATAATGTAAAGCTGTTGTCAGAGAATAAAAAGAGCAGAGCATGTATCCGGTTACAGTTCGGATAACTTTTTGTGGCTGGAAAGACTGTGTTGATAGTTTTCCAGCCAATCTTTTTTTCATAGAAATATTCACATAAACAGGCGTTTTTCTATTAATCCAGCCTTGTATCCAGTCTTTTTCTCCACATACCCATTTCAAATAAAGAAAGTTATTCATAGTCAAACTGCCCATATGGAAATCAAAAGAAGCTATGCGGATATGATGAAAGCGCCGGTCATGCATACGGACTGCACGAATGCCAGGGTCAATGGGAAGAATGCCTATGTGTTTGTCTGTGCCGCATCAAATGGAGATGCGCTACCGTGAGATAAATCTGTTCAATAGAGTATCCGGAATATTTGGATAAAAGAGAAACCGATGACTGAACTTCTATAGATAGTTTAAGCCATCGGTTTGTTTTAAGCAAGCTGACCTGTGAACTGTAAAAATAATTTACAGTTAAGTTCGGTGGGCAAACTTGACTGTCTTGCGGCTTAACGGTAAAATGGATACATCATAGGTGGATTGTATCTTTTGGCGATCTTATGGAGAAATGCAGAAGATCATCAGAGGGATAGAGAGGGAGTTTGTGAATTGCCCTATTCCACTGGCATCGGAAAGGAGCGTGAGGAAGGTGAGAAAGAAACTTCCCATTGGGATTGAAAACTTTGAAGAATTTTTCTCTGAGGATTTTTACTATGTAGATAAAACGCTGTTCATAAAAGAACTCTTGCAGAATTGGGGAAAGGTAAATCTGTTTACCCGTCCAAGACGGTTTGGAAAGTCACTCAACATGAGCATGCTGAAATGCTTTTTTGAGGTAGGGAACGTTCCGGCGTTGTTCGATGGCTTAAAGATTGCGCAGGAAAAGATGCTGTGTGAGAAGTACATGGGAAAGTTCCCTGTGATCTCCATCAGCCTTAAGAGCGTGGGCGGTTTAAAATATGATTCAGCTGTGGCAGCATTGAGAACAGTCATTGGGAATGAAGCCGGAAGATTTCGTTTCCTGCGTGAAAGCCCTAAGCTGGATGAGGATGATAAAAATTCTTACAATCAATTGGTTAATGTGGAGGCGAAAGGCAGTTCAAGATATGCCATGCCAGATGATGCTTTGATTGCCAGCCTCAAGACTCTTTCCCTGCTTCTCGAAAAACATTACGGACAGAAAGCCATCCTGTTGATCGACGAGTATGATGTGCCATTGGATAAGGCGTTCCAGAGAGGGTATTATGATGAGATGGTATCTCTCATCCGCAGTCTTTTTGATAATGCGTTGAAAACCAACAACAGCCTGTATTTTGCGGTGCTTACCGGATGTCTCAGGATTTCTAAGGAAAGTATTTTCATCGGCCTGAATAATCCGAAAGTACACACGATTTCAGATATCCGCTATGATGAGTACTTCGGCTTTACCAATGCAGATGTGGATGAACTGCTGGAATTCTATGAACTGTCCTCCTATAAAAATACAATCAGTGATTGGTACGATGGGTATCGTTTTGGAGATACAGATGTATATTGTCCCTGGGATGTCATTAATTACTGCGATGAGCTGCTGGCGGATCCAAATGCCGAACCGGAAAACTATTGGGCCAATACCAGCGGGAACGACCTGCTCCGACGTCTGCTGAAGAAGGCAAACCAAAGTACGAGAAACGATGTCGAGCAGCTGATCAACGGCGGAACCATCACAGAACCCATCCGTCAGGAACTGACCTACCGGGAAGTGGAGGATTCTATTGATAATATCTGGAGTGTGCTCTATTCTACTGGGTACCTGACCTGCCGCAAGAGAGTGCCGGGAAAGAAAATGGAGCTGGCATTGCCGAACCGGGAGGTAATGGAACTGTTTATTGATCTGGTAAAAGACTGGTTTGAAGAAACGACCCAGGCAGACTCTACAAGGATCAACCGGTTCTGCGCGGCATTCCCGGACGGAGACGTGGAGACCATTCAGGAAATGTTGGGGGATTACCTGTGGGATTCCATCAGTGTCAGGGATACAGCGGTACGCAGGAACATGAAAGAAAATTTCTATCATGGGATGGTACTGGGGCTTTTGCGCAGTCAAGGAAGTTGGCTGGTGAAGTCCAATGCGGAGACCGGGGAAGGCTACAGCGACATCTCCATCCAGACGCCAGAACGCCTTGGTATTGTAGTTGAGTTGAAATATGCGGATGATGGGAACCTAGAGGCGGCGTGCGCGGAAGCATTAAACCAGATCGAAGAAAAGAAGTACGCGGAAGGGCTGAAGCGCCGTGGTATGAAAAAAATGATGAAGTATGGAATCGCATTCTGCGAGAAAGAATGTATGGTGGTGATGGCGTAATGTAAAGCTATTGTCAGAGAATAAAAAGAGCAGAGCATGTATCTGTGCATGCTCTGCTCTGTAACATCATTTTTTTAGGCCATTTTGCGTTTACGAACAATCAGAATAGCAATGACTGACATTCCAAACAACAAAATGTAGATTCCAGCATTCGTAAGATCACCAGTCTTAGGTGAACGGCTGTTGTCCGGAGTAGTCGTGATTTTGGAAGGAGTCGTACCATTTGAAGACTGTTTCGCAATTTCAAATGATGTAACAGCCTTTCCGTCTTTAAACACAAACTCTATCGTATGCTCTCCCTCTTTTAATGTTTTCAGATAAGAAGGTTTAAGCGTTATGATTGTGCTTCCGCTTGTGACACTGTAATTTGCCGGCGCGACAAGATCGCCGTCAATATATACCTCTACAAAAAGAGAAATATCAGCATCCACACGGAAAACCAGCTCTTTATTTGAATTCATAACCCACTTGCTGCCGGCGCCGTTAAGCATCTTATAGTTCGGCAGTTTTTCAATGGTTTCAGTCCTTGTTATCTTACATACCTGGCAGGTATAGGTCTTAACGCCCTCTGTCTGGCGTGTTGGCTCAGTCGTAATAACGCCGTCATCCCACTGATGACCCTTTGCCGGAAGCGCTTTCAAACCTTCCAACGTCTCCCCACATACAGAACAACGGACGCCGGCTTCGTGTCCTCCTTCTGTACAGGTTGCTTCTAATGCGGGCACGTTTTCTTTTACATGACCCTTTGCCGGAATAATACTGCCTTTTTCTAAAACGGTATTACAAAGCTTACAAATCTGATCCCCTGTATATCCGGCTTCAATACAAGTTGCCTCCTTCTGGTTTGTCAGAACCGGCTGATGTCCTTTTGGAATTACCATGCTATCCTTTACAGCATCACATTTGCTACAATGGATGGACTTGCTTCCATCGGTTGTGCAAGTTGCTTCCTTGTCGATTGTAAAATCAGACTCCCACTCATGACCTTGGAGGTCGAGATTGCGTGTCTCCGTAAAACCACATACAGAGCATACTCTCTTTTCGCTTTCGGTATTCGCGCAATCAGGTGAGGAGATCTGTTTCCATTCGCCAAAAGAATGGCCTAATGCCGGAATATTTTCTCCTTTGGTAACTACTTTGCTACAGACAATACATACCTCGTCTCCGGTATATCCTGCTTCGGTACAAGAGGCTTCAGCCTTGTTTTTCGTCTCTGTTTTGTGTTCGGTTGGACCAACCGTCTCTGTTTTCTTACCGCCGCATTTGGTACAGGTATAAGTAATGACTCCGCCTGTCTCGCAGGTAGCGCTGTCGGCCATCTTGCCTGAATCCCAGGTGTGGCCTGTTTTCGGAATAACAGAACCTTTTTCTAATACGTCGCCGCAAACGGTACATACCTTATCACCGGTATATCCGTCTTGCTCACAGGTTGCGCTTTTCTTATTCCTTATTTCCTCTTTGTGCCCTAATGCCGGAATCTCGGTCTGTGCCTTGAATACGGTATTGCATATGGAACAATGGGAACCTTCGGTCTTGCCTGCTGTGGTACAGGTCGCTGCTACCGCCGGATCGACTACTTCATTATGCCCTGTCTTTGGGATGATTTCAGTTCTGGTTTCGCCGCATTCTTTACAGGTGTATTTTCTCTCACCGTCTTCGGTACAGGTTGCGTTTTTGGTGACAGTTCCTGCATCCCATACATGATTGTGGCCTTTGGCTTCTATCGAAACAGTTTTTGTAGAGTCGTCTGGCGGAGTTGCTGCCATCTGTGAGGCCGGGCTTCTGAATTCCTGTACCCAGTAATGAGTTCTGTTATAATATACATGGCCGACAGCAAATGCCGTGAAATTATCGGCCAGCATATTACGTCTATGTCCCTGGCCGTCATATTTGTCGTTCTTCTCCTGCCATGCTGTAAATACTGCTTCGGCGGTTGTGTATCCGTATGCAATATTCTCTCCGGCAGCATAAGTAGTTCCTTCATACGCAGTAAAGCAATCTTCTCCGTTTGGTCTTGTATGATGAAGTTCATAGTTATATGCAATCTCAGCCGCCCGAAGCATTGCAGCCTTTTCTAACTCATAATCATAGACCAGCGTACTGCCTTTACAGTTACTCTTGGTCGTATTGTCCTCATTCCAATACCAGTTCTCACCTCCTGTCCGGAAATCGTTTACCATCTTCAGCATCTCACGGGCTTCAGTCTGTCCGTATTGCACAGTAAGCTCCTTCGTGACAGTGCCGTTTGCAGCATTTGTTACAATACTTGTACTTCCCAGAAGCAACAGCATTGCAACAAATACTGCAATTCGCCTGCATCTTTTGCAAATGTTCATTTTAATTTTACCCTCCTGTTTTAATAAATTAATCTTTAAAAGATTTTGACAATATAATTATAGTGTGTAAGCGCTTGATATTCAAGAAAAATATTTATTTTTCTTGACAAATTGGTGTGCAGAACCGAATTAAGTTAAGATTATAATATTTGGTGTCAATGTTGAGTTTCATATTGGCACAAGCATTTACATACAAACTCGGTTATGGTCGTAAGTTGGCTCTCATTCTTGCATATTGCGAACGCGCAGACTTTGTGGTACTATAATCAGAATAAAGTGAATTCATCCGGAGGTACTTAGGCATTGGACTTATACCAGATTTTCATTACGCATAATCGTGCATGGACGATTCGGGAAATCGTCTGTTTTTCTATACTTTTCTTCATCGTAGCGGTCATATTATTCAGGTTGGTGGGGCGGAGAAGGATTGCTCTGTCCCAAGCCGTTGCGGGATTACTTCTGTTGCTTTTTCTTGGAATTGTATTTGCGTCAACTGTGTTTACACGGAATCCCACGGGAGTTCATCGCTATGAATTGGAAGTGTTTTGGTCATGGAAAGCCGTTCGGCAGGGCAGCCGTGAGATGCTGAAAGAGAACCTGCTGAATATGATTTTATTGTTTCCGGCGGGGCTGCTTCTGCCGTTTGTATTTCACAGGAAAATGTCCTGGTGGAAGGGACTTTTGATTGGGCTTACGATATCGGGAATGATTGAGACATGCCAGCTTGTATTCTGCAGAGGGCTGTTTGAGTGGGATGATATGATACACAATGGATTTGGATGTATGGTGGGGTGTATATTGAGCAGCGGGCTTCAGAGATGCGCGGACACATAAGTATACTCAAGGGTATACCGTAATACATGCGCCTAGCGGGACGGGCGAACAATGAAGGTGAGGAAAAGAGGAATGACGCGGAAATTATCAGAATTTTTGGGAGAAACTACTGAATATGATAAAAAGCGGGAAGTAGAAATGCGGAGACCGAAAAGTTGGCTGAAAAGTGTCAGTGCGTTTGCTAATGGAAATGGCGGTGTATTGATATTTGGTATTGCGGATGATGATACTGTAATGGGAATCAACAATATAAAAGAGGCTTCTGAATATATCAGTCAAAAAGTAAAAGAGCGTATTGATCCCTTCCCAGAGATTACAATGCAGATTCACAGTACAGAAGATGGGAAAAAACTGCTTACTTTGGAAGTCATGAAAGGACAGGAAACACCTTATTATTACCGAGGAGATGGAAGTAATGAGGCTTTTATTCGGATCGGGAATGAATCTGTTACTGCAAACGCGGCAGAGTTAAAAAGACTTGTTCTGAGGGGAAAAAATTCTTCTTTTGATTCCTTGACGACAGATTACGATTTTAAAGATTATTCTTTTTCAAAACTTCGGGAACGTTATAAGGAATGGGATGGAACAAGTATGCCAGAAAAAAGTTTTGAATCCTTTGGAATTGTTGATGAAAAAGGAAAGTTGACTAATGCAGGGGCATTGCTTGCGGATAATTGTCCTATTCGGTATTCTCGGCTGTTCTGTACACGTTGGAATGGATTGGATAAAAGCGGTGGTCAGGTAGACGCTCTGGATAGCGCAGAATATAGCGGAAGTTTAATCATTCTGTTAAATGAGGGTATTGGGTTTGTAAAAAGAAATATGAAAATACTTTGGAAAAAGACTGCAAATTCACGGATTGAAATGCCAGATTTTTGTGAGAGAAGTGTTTTTGAAGGGCTTGTGAATGGGTTAATCCACCGTGACTATCTGGTAAATGGCAGTGAAGTTCATATAGATATTTTTGATGACCGTCTTGTGATTTATTCTCCAGGAGGGATGCCGGACGGAACAAAAATACAGGAAAGAGATATTGCTTCTATCCCTTCTACAAGGAGAAATCCGGTGTTGGCAGATATATTTGGACGCTTAGGATACATGGAACGTCAGGGAAGCGGTTTGAATAAAATCTGTGGGGCATACGAGAGGGCGGCAAATTATGAGGAAGGTATGGAACCGGAATTTTATTCAGACAGAGTGATGTTTAGTTTAACATTAAAAAATCTGAATTATAAAAAGGAAGATGTTAAAGAGGAGGCTTTAAATAGGGCTTTAAATAGGGCTTTAAATAGGGCTTTAAATGAAAACGAACAAAAAGTTCTGTTGTTGATATGGGAGAATCCAAGAATTACACAGAATGAGATAAAAGAGCAGCTACAACTTGCCCGCAGCCATATACAGAAAATTATGAAATCACTTTCTGATAATGGAATGATTGAACGTGTCGGTTCGAGAAAGACTGGGTATTGGGAAATTAAGAAATAATGCATGCATAATCGCAGTACAGAAAGGGGCTTTTTCGATGGACGATTCATCAGAACATATCTGTATAGGCATACTTGCGCACGTTGACGCAGGCAAGACCACCTTATCGGAGAGCCTGCTCTATCTAAGCGGCAAGATCAGAGAATTAGGCCGCGTAGACCATAAGAACGCATATCTGGACACCTATGAGCTGGAACGCAGCCGCGGTATTACAATCTTCTCCAAACAGGCAGTTTTCAACCTTGGAGATACCCAGGTGACACTCCTTGACACCCCAGGCCATGTGGATTTTTCCACAGAAATGGAGCGTACTTTGCAGGTATTAGACTATGCAATCCTCGTCATAAGCGGAACGGACGGTGTGCAGGGACATACGCGGACTCTATGGAGTCTTTTAAGACGATACCGGATACCGGTTTTTATATTTATCAATAAGATGGATCAGGAGGGAACGAACCGCGAAAAACTTCTTTGCGAATTGAAGAAGCATCTGGACGGCGCCTGCGTCGCCTTTGACCAGGAGGGGGAGGCTCTCCATGAAGAACTGGCAATGTGTGAAGAAGCTGCCCTTGAAGAATATCTGGAAAACGGCGCGCTTAAGAAGGAAACCATCATACGCCTGATTGCTGAGAGAAATGTGTACCCCTGTTATTTTGGCTCTGCGTTGAAGCTTTTTGGCGTGCGGGAATTTATGGACGGGCTTGAACGCTATATGAGTGCAAGAGCGTTTATTTCCAAGAAAAACGAAAAAAGCATGGCAGTACCAGGCGAGAGTCAGGAGAGCTTTGGGGCAAAGGTATTCAAGATATCCAGAGATACCCAGGGCGCTCGTCTGACCCATCTGAGGGTTACGCAAGGCGCTCTGAAGGTGAAGGATATCTTAAGCTCTGGTTTAGAAGCCTTTGAACCATGGGAAGAAAAGGTCAACCAGATTCGCATCTATTCCGGAGAAAAATACGAGACGGTTTCAGAGGCAAAAACAGGATGTGTGTGTGCGGTCACTGGGCTTAACCATACATATCCAGGCGAGGGCCTGGGTGGAGAGAAAGCCTCCGGCACTCCCGTACTGGAACCGGTGCTGAATTACCGTGTCTGTCTGCCGGAAGGGTGCGACGCTCATACTATGCTTAAAAACCTCCGGCAGTTGGAGGAGGAGGACCCTATGCTTCGGATTGTGTGGGACGAGGAATTAGGGGAAATCTATGCGCAGCTCATGGGCGCGGTGCAGATAGAGATTCTGCAAAGCCTGGTAAAAGAGCGTTTTCACACGGAGATAACATTTGATACAGGAAATATTGTCTATAAGGAAACCATAAGGAATACCGTAGAAGGAGTCGGGCATTTTGAGCCTCTCCGCCATTATGCGGAGGTTCATCTGCTGTTAGAGCCAGGAGAGCCAGGAAGCGGAGTGGTGTTGGGCACAGATTTAAGCGAGGATGAGCTGGACGGAAACTGGCAGCGGTTGATTCTTACACATCTAGCGGAACGAGAGCACCGCGGCATACTGACGGGGGCAGCGGTTACGGATCTACGAATTACCCTGATTGCGGGGCAGGCTCATCCGAAGCATACTGAAGGCGGAGATTTCCGGCAGGCGACATACAGAGCCGTCAGACAGGGATTGAGGCAGGCCGACAGCATTTTGCTAGAGCCTTATTATGAATACTGTCTGGAACTGCCGTCAGAGATGGTGGGGAGGGCAATGACGGATATCCGCAAGATGTGCGGGGAATTTGAGCAGCCGGAGATAGCGAAAGAGACGGCTTTGCTTCGGGGAAAAGCGCCGGTGGCAGCCATGCGGGATTATCAGATAGAGGTTCACAGTTATTCCAGAGGCAGAGGGCGGCTGACCTGTACGTTTAAGGGATATGAGCCTTGCCATAATGCGCAGGAGATCATAGAGGAGAAGGGGTATGAGCCGGAGAGGGATTTGGAGAATCCCACGGGTTCGGTATTCTGCGCCCATGGGGCAGGATTTGTTGTGCCGTGGAATCAGGTGCCGGAGTATATGCATATTGAGAGCGTGCTTGAGAAAAAGGTAAGACAAAAGAACACAGAGAGAACGGTACAGCAAGCAGGTATGAAGAACCAGACGAGCTTCACCCAGGAAGAAGAAAAGGAGTTAGAGGAGATATTTATCCGTACTTACGGAAAGATAGAACGGAGAACCTCCGCAGATTCCAGATATGTCGCAAGCGGGCCGGAGAAAAGGAGGCATAAGAAGGAGAAAGCTGTTCAAGAGTATCTTCTGGTGGACGGATATAACGTCATATTTGCATGGGATGATTTGAAAGAGCTGGCTAAGGTAAATATTGACGCGGCGCGGAATAAACTGATGGATATTCTTTGCAATTACCAGGGCTTCCGAAGGTGCGTCGTTATCCTGGTGTTTGACGCTTATAAAGTGGACGGCTACGCGCTTGAAATCCAGAAATACCACAATATCCATGTAGTGTATACCAAGGAGGCAGAGACGGCAGACCAGTATATTGAAAAGGTGGTTCACCAGATTGGAAGAAAGTATCATGTAACAGTGGTGACCTCGGACAGCGTAGAGCAGGTTGTCACTCTGGGACAGGGTGGAACGCTGATTTCCTCCAGAGAATTCAAGGAGGAAGTAGAGCTTGTTAGAAGGCAGATTCGGGAGGAATACGCAAGCAGGAGAGAGTCAGGGAAAAATTACCTGTTTGACCATATGGATGAGGAGATGGCCAAACAGATGGAGGATGTGAGGCTTGGGCGGAAGACCTCCATAGAATAAAAGAGATATATTTGTATCTTTTTGGTTGACAAATGATAAATAGAGTGATATATTTATCACAATAAGATACAAATATATCTCTTTTGGAGGACAAAGCAATGAAAAAAATGAACAAGAAACGAATGATTATCCCTGGCGTCATATGTGTGATACTGATGGCTGTATCTAGCTGGTATTCGGTTACCTATAATGATTCAAGGCTGGTAGCGCCTATGAAATTTTCGGAATACGTATTTCAGATGAAGGATCTGCCTATGATTATCTCAGGCATCTTTCTGGCGGCATACATTCTGTATCTGCTTGTACTGCTTATGATTGCAATCATGAAGAATAAGAGCGAGGAGAAGGAGTCGGCGGTGACCAGAGAGATAAGTCCCAAGAGAGGTCTTTTTGGCTTCTGCGGTTTCTTTGGTTTTATGGGTTTCTGGACATACGGGGTGAATAAGACAGTATTTCCTTTTGTGTTTTTCCTGTTCTTCGGCTTCTTCGGCCTTTTCTACGAAGGGAAGATGTCGAATACTTTTAAGGACGAACGGTACAGGGAGAATCAGATGAAAGCCCGTCTGACAGCAGATAAGATTGCGCTGAATATTATCTTTGCCGCAGTTTTAGTTCTGGGGCAGGGAGGTCTGATGGGGAATCTGGAATATTCGCTTATTGCCATCATTATTATTGTGGCGCTGTCCATTGCCCTTAACGTGTTTCTTGGCTCATATCTTTTGTACCACTATGATCAGGACGAATTACTTGATGAAAGCGGGGAATAGAGCATGTCGGATTTTGAATGTCGGTTGAGGAAATACAGACAGTTGTTGGAGATGACCCAGGAGGAGCTTGCGCAGAGGGTAGGGGTGCGCAGAGAGACGATTATGCGTCTGGAAAAGGCCCAGTATAACCCGTCTCTTAAGCTTGCTGTGGACATTTCCAGGGTGGTTGACGTGCCGATTGAAGAAATTTTTATCTTTAAATAGTTTATTAATACTTGACAATTCTTTCAAATTGTACTACTATACTATAAAACTGTAAAGAAATAAAGCGACAGTTTGGCTTTACAGTTGTTATAAGAACAGGAAAGGAGAACCGGATATGAAGACGACGTTTCATCAGAATATGAATCAGAATATGATGATGACAGGCTGTGTTGATATGTGCATGATGTGCATGATGAACATGGCTTATTAGTGTATGCGTCTGATTATCTGATTTTTGACATACTATTGTTATTGGGTAGAGTGTAAGGAGCAGGTACGGCGTGTACTTGTTCCTTTTTGTATTTAATCTGCTAATAGCTGAGGAAAAAGAAGGAGGAGAAAAGCACATGGCACAGATTGAAGTAAGGCATCTGTCGAAGACATTTACTTCAAAAGATGTGAAGGTCAATGCATTGAAGGACATTAACCTTGAGATTGAGCAGGGAGATATCTATGGAATTATAGGCATGTCCGGTGCGGGAAAGAGTACGCTGGTACGGTGTTTGAATTATCTGGAAAAACCCACCGTGGGAGAGGTTTGGGTAGAGGGAAAAGAGCTTGGAGGAATGTTGGAGAAAGAGCTTCTGAAACAGAGGAAGGATATTGCGATGATTTTTCAGCATTTTAACCTGCTGATGCAGAAGAATGTGGTGGATAACGTAAGCTTCCCCCTGTTGATTCAGGGTGTCAAGAAGAAGGAGGCTAGGAAGCGGGCGAAGGAATTATTGGGAATCGTAGGGCTTGAGGAGAAGGCTCTGGCGTATCCTGCGCAGCTTTCCGGCGGACAGAAGCAGAGGGTTGCCATTGCAAGAGCATTGGCGTCAGATCCGCGGATTCTTTTGTGCGACGAGGCCACCAGCGCTCTCGACCCGCAGACAACGGCATCCATCCTTGAGCTTTTGAAGGATATCAACAATCGCTTTGGAATTACCATCGTAATTATCACCCATCAGATGTCAGTGATTCGTAAGATTTGCAGCCATGTGGCGATAATGTCACTGGGGGAAATCAAAGAGCGCGGACGGGTGGACGAGATTTTCAGCCATCCAAAGACCAAAGAGGCAAGGGAGTTGATTCTGAAGGATACAGAGGGCGAGGGACCGGTGAACCTTGCGAAGCCGCAGGAACGGCTGATGGAGGCAAAGAAGATCCGGATTGTATTTTCGGAGAACTCCTCCTTCGAGCCGGTGATTGCCAATATGGTCTTAAAGACTGGCAGACCTGTGAATATCCTTCGTGCGGATACCAAGAATGTGGGAGGAATCGCCAAGGGAGAGATGATTTTGGGGCTTCCGGACGACAAGAACCTGCAGCAGGAGATTGAGGATTATATCAGAGAGAGAGGATTGGAGATTGAGGAGGTGACAGGGGATGTTTAGTGCGGAAGTGATTCAGATGTTGATAAAAGGAATCGGAGAGACGCTGTACATGACGCTGGTATCCACGTTATTCGGGTATTTGTTCGGGCTTCCTATGGGAATTCTTCTGACCATATCCGACAGAGAAGGAATTAAGCCGAATGTAATTCTCTATAAGATACTGGATATATTTGCAAATATTGTAAGAAGCGTTCCGTTTCTGATTCTGCTGATTGTGCTGATTCCGTTAGCGCGTTTCATTGTGGGAAAGAGCTACGGTTCGTCAGCCACGATTGTATCCCTGGCGGCTGCGGCAATTCCTTACATAGCGCGTATGGTAGAGTCGTCCCTTCGGGAGGTGGACGCGGGAGTGATTGAGGCGGCGCGTTCCATGGGGGCGTCAACATTTACCATCGTGACAAAGGTTATGCTTGTAGAGGCCAGGACCTCCCTGATTGTGGGCGTTACGATTTCCCTGGGAACCATACTGGGATATTCCGCAATGGCGGGAACCTTAGGCGGAGGCGGACTTGGCGATATTGCAATCCGCTATGGATATTATCGGTATGAGGCCGGAATTATGGCGGTCACGGTTATTTTATTAATTTTGCTAGTGCAAATATTCCAGACGGTTGGTATGAAGCTGTCTGTTCATTTAGATAAAAGAAAGTAACAATCAAACAAAATGGAGGAGATGTATGATGAAAAAGAAAGTATTGACAGTATTGTTGGCAGGAGTATTGGCAGCGGCAGCATTGACGGGCTGTGGCGGTTCTGATAAGGGAGGGGATTCCGGTTCTTCTGGTTCTGATTCCGGTTCATCCTCGGACGGTAAGGTGATTAAGGTGGCGGCGTCTGCAACACCCCATGCCGAGATTCTGGAGGAGGCCAAAGGTCTTCTGGAGAAGGAAGGATATCAATTAGATGTGACGGTCTTTAACGATTATGTTCAGCCCAATGAAGTGGTGGAAAGCGGTGATTTTGACGCAAATTATTTCCAGCATATCCCTTATCTTGAGAGCTTTAATGAGGAGAAGGGGACTCATCTGGTAAATGCCGGCGGAATTCACTATGAGCCTTTTGGAATCTATCCGGGAACTAAAAAAAGCCTGGACGAGCTGGAGGAGGGAGATACGATTGCCGTTCCCAACGACACGACCAATGAGGCAAGAGCGCTTCTTCTTCTTGAGGCTAACGGTGTAATTAAGCTCA
The DNA here is from genome assembly GCA_910584575.1 of uncultured Dorea sp. Classification (GTDB taxonomy): domain Bacteria; phylum Bacillota; class Clostridia; order Lachnospirales; family Lachnospiraceae; genus Sporofaciens. Next base: position 22,805 of record CAJUBG010000007.1, on the reverse strand, counting down.
AAGACGGCGCGGGCCTGAATGCCACGGTAAATGATATCGCGGAGAATACGAAGAATATTAAGATTCAAGAGCTTGAGGCAGCGCAGGTGTCCAGAGTTGTAGAAGAAGTTGCTTTTGTGGTGTTGAACGGGAACTATGCGCTTGAGGCGGGATATTCTGTGAAGTCTGACGCCATTGCTTACGAGACGTCTGATTCTGAGGCTGCTAAGACCTATGTAAATGTCATTGCAGTAAAAGAGGGCAATGAGGAAAATGAGGCAGTTCAGGCATTGGTGAAGGTGTTGAAGTCTGACGATATCAAGAAATTCATTGACGGAGAGTATGACGGGGCTGTAATTGCGTTTGAAGAATAAAATAATATAAGAAGCAGGCTCATATAATGGATGGAAAAACAATGGAGACACATTACAGAGAATTAACCGAAAAAGAGATATGCCGCGATTTATTCCGGCAATTCATCCGCCGCCAGATTGTTGTAGAATGTTGGCGGAGAGAAAACGGAAATTGGGTAATACGGGACGACCCATTTATTGACGACTGGTCAGAATCGGATTACGAGTTTCTGGTTGTCTGTCTCAAAAATACCATTGCCACAGGCGGCTTCGTCTATGGATTTTTCTGCGACGGTATTCTGAAAGGATTTATCTCCGTAGAGTCTGCCTTGTTTGGAACCGTCGAAAAGTACCTTGACCTCACAAGCCTCCATGTATCCCAGGATATGCGGGGCAAGGGCATTGGGAAGATACTTTTTCATGAGGCGGGCAGGTGGGCGAAGAACCACGGCGCCGAGAAATTGTACATCTCTGCCCACTCGGCTGTGGAGACGCAAGCCTTCTACAAGGCAATGGGGTGCGTGGAGGCAAAGGAGTATAACCAACAGCATGTAGAAGCAGAGCCTTATGACTGCCAGCTAGAATGTCAGTTATAGGCTTAAAAATACCGGAGGAATCCATGAGCATACTAAAAAAACCGGATTTTGAAGAACTATGCTTCCGTCAGAAATTGTTATCCGACGAAACGACCATGCAATACAACCATGCATACGGCGGCACAATCCCATTTCCCCGTGAAAAATGGAAAGACTGGTATCAACGCTGGATTGCCGGCCAATCGCCTTACTATTTTTACAGATATATCGTTGACGAGGATACAAATGAGTACGTAGGTGAGGCTGCATACCACAAGGAAGAAAAAAGCGGCCAATATGTCTGCAATATCATTATTATGGCGCGATACCGAAATAAGGGACATGGCCGCAAAGCATTAACGGCTCTTTGCGCCGCCGCAAAAAATAATGGAGTGGAGTACCTGTACGACGATATCGCCATGGATAATCCGTCTATCTCATTATTTCAAAGGGCAGGATTTGAAATCATATTGCAAAACGGCGAGTTTACCAGAGTCCGTATAAAATTGTAATTTCTATACTTTAATGAGCGAAGTCTACCCGCCCGAAGGGCATGTATTAAGGTGTGCCCTTGGGGATACAAATCTGCTTCATGCCCGTCCCGACACGCCTGAGTCTAACCACTCAGGCAATTTCTTTTTATGGAAGGAAAAAGAAGGCGCGCAACCCAAAGTTTACATGAATTTCCTTAAAAGCAACATGAAATTTATAGATTTTACATGGGAAATATTATAAGATAGACCCAACCTGAAGCGCGTAAAGGAAATTCAGAGAAAGAAAAGGTGAGAAATTTATGAGTTTATTTGGAGAGAACCTTCAATATTACAGGAAGCGCAATGATATGACACAGGAGCAGCTTGCCGAGCATTTAGATGTATCCCGCCAGACGGTTTCCAAATGGGAGGCGGGTGCATCCTACGCAGAGATGGAAAAACTGTTGCAGTTATGTGATTTATTTTCGTGTACTCTCGATGCGCTGCTTCGGAAAGATGCCAGTGAGTCTGAGGTTGAAGATAATCAGCAGCACAGAAAACATATGAAGGAATTCCGGCTCTGGATTACCTGCGGGGTGGCCTTGTTGGTTTTTGACGTTGCCTTTTATGAAATCCTTGCAGGTTTTGGAAGAATCAACGAAGCTGTGCAGGATACTTTTTTCATGATGCTTGCCATTGTTGGTATCCTGATTCTGGTGGTACAGGGGTTAAAGGACGCTGACTACCGCAAGAAGCATCCGAGCCTTAAGGATTTCTACACACCGGAAGAAAAAGAGGAGTTTGACAGTCGCTTTCCGGCGAAGATTGCAGCCGGAATCGGCCTGATACTCGTCGGTATGCTTGTAGGAATGAACGCAGAATCCCTTCCTCTGCGCCAGAACATGAACGAACAATTTTATTATGGAATCTTTCTGATTTTTGTAACCGCTGCCGTTTCCATTCTTATCTACACAGGAATGAATAAGCAGGAATATGATATTAATGCGTATAACAGGGAAAATGAGTTGAAAATGAATGAGAAAAATACACTTGTTGCAGTCTGGTGCGGATGTATCATGCTTCTTGCTACTATCGTATTCATGGTTGCAGGACTAATTTTCCATCTGTGGGAAATCTGCTGGATTGCTTATCCGATTGGCGGTATGCTCTGCGGCATGGCTGTATTGATTTTGAACAGGCAGAAATAAAAATGTTGCAAAGAAGCGGCTGTCGGATAAGAAGTTACTATATCCGACAGCCGTTCATATGTTAGCCTAATCTGTCCGAAATCTCCCCATGAAGCTGCTGCAGAGACTTCACGTCCCCTCTGCCATGCTCATTCATATACCGGATTCCCTTTGCGGTCACCCTTGCGGCGGCAATGGTCGTGATATAAGGAATCTTAGCCTTTATAGCGGCTTTCCGAAGATAACTGTCGTCATGGATGCTGTCCTTTCCTACCGGTGAATTGACAATCAGGTCAATCACTCCGTTGGTAATCATATCCAGGATATTCGGACGCCCTTCATACAGCTTCTTCACCTTCTCGGCCTCAATTCCCGCTTCGCGGATCAGCTCATAGGTGTTTCCGGTTGCAAGAAGCTTGAAGCCATCCTCAGCAAACATTTTAGCCACCTCAGCTACCTCGGCCTTGTCCTTGCGATTAACAGAAATCAATACGGTTCCCTTAAGGGGCAGTTTGGACTGTGTCGCCTCCTGCGCCTTGTAGAAGGCTTCGCCGTAGGAGGAGGAAAGTCCGAGAACTTCTCCCGTAGAACGCATTTCCGGCCCAAGTACAGGGTCAACCTCCTGGAACATGTTGAACGGGAACACAGCCTCCTTGACGCCATAGTAAGGAATGTCTTTTTCTTTTAATTCAGTTACCGGAGACGGACGGCCCGTCAGCTCGGAGGTAATGATATCCGTTGCCAGGGGCACCATGCGGATGTTGCATACCTTGGATACCAGCGGTACGGTACGGGAAGCGCGCGGGTTGGCCTCCAACACGTAAACCTTGCCGTTCTCGATGGCGTACTGCATATTCATAAGACCCTTGACATGCATTTCCTCGGCAATCTTCTTAGTATACTCCTTGATTGTCCGCACATTTTCTTCGGAAATGTGTACGGAGGGGATGATGCACGCAGAGTCGCCGGAGTGTACGCCGGCAAGCTCGATATGCTCCATCACCGCCGGAACAAATGCATGGTTTCCGTCGCTGATCGCGTCGGCTTCACATTCCAGAGCGTGATTGAGGAAACGGTCAATCAGGATTGGACGGTCAGGAGTTACGCCCACAGCGGCCTTCATGTAGCCCTCCATGCTGTCATCATCATAGACAACCTCCATACCGCGCCCGCCAAGGACGTAGGAGGGGCGCACCATTACGGGATAGCCGATCCTTCCTGCAATGGCAAGAGCCTCGTCTACCGTAGTAGCCATGCCGGATTCAGGCATAGGAATCTCAAGCCTGTCCATCATTGCACGGAACAGATCGCGGTCCTCTGCCAGGTCGATGACAGAAGGAGAGGTTCCAAGAATCTTAACCCCGTTCTTCTCAAGCTCGGAGGCCAGGTTAAGGGGGGTCTGTCCGCCGAACTGTGCAATAACGCCCACAGGCTGTTCTTTTTTGTAAATGCTTAGCACGTCCTCCAGTGTCAGCGGCTCGAAATACAGCTTGTCGGAGGTGTCGTAGTCTGTCGAAACGGTTTCCGGATTGCAGTTTACGATAATCGTCTCGAAGCCCAGTTTTTTCAGCGCCAGTGATGCATGGACACAGCAATAGTCAAATTCGATTCCCTGTCCAATCCGGTTCGGTCCTCCGCCCAAAATCATAACCTTCGGACGTTCAGTATTGATTGGATTCCTGTCTGTGCCGTTGTAAGTCGAATAGTAGTAGGCGCTGTCCGGCGTGCCGCTGACGTGGACGCCCTCCCAGTTTTCCTCTACGCCCAGTTCGATTCGGCGGCTGCGGACGGTATCCTCGGAAATATCAAGAAGCTGGCTTAAGTATTTGTCCGAGAAGCCATTTTTCTTTGCGGAAATCAACATATCATCAGAGGGAAGGCTCCCCTTAAATGCGGCGAGGGCAGTTTCTTCTTCTACCATTTCCTTCATCTGCTGAATAAAATAAGTCTTTACCTTTGTGATGTCAAAGATTTCTTCTACGGTTGCGCCTTTGCGCAGCGCTTCATACATAATAAAATGACGGTCACTGGATGGCGTAATCAGCATTTGAAGCAGGGCTTCTTTTGTTTTTGTATAGTAATCCCTGGCATATCCCAGTCCGTAGCGTCCGGTTTCCAGGCTTCGGATTGCCTTCTGGAACGCCTCCTTGTAGGTCTTTCCAATGCTCATGACCTCTCCGACTGCACGCATCTGGGTTCCAAGCTTATCCTCAACGCCTTTAAATTTCTCGAATGCCCAGCGCGCAAATTTAATCACTACATAGTCGCCGTCTGGGACATATTTATCTAATGTGCCGTATTTGCCGCAGGGAATGTCCTTTAAGGTCAGGCCGCAGGCAAGCATGGCGGACACCAGGGCAATGGGGAAGCCGGTTGCCTTGGAGGCCAGCGCGGAGGAACGGGAGGTACGGGGGTTAATCTCGATAACCACGATACGGTCAGTCACTGGATCGTGGGCAAACTGCACGTTGGTTCCGCCGATTACCTCGACAGACTCCACAATCTTGTATGCCTGCCGCTGTAATTCCTTCTGACATTCCTCAGATATGGTAAGCATTGGGGCGCAGCAGAAGGAGTCGCCGGTATGTACCCCAAGAGGGTCAATATTTTCAATAAAGCATACGGTAATCATGTTGTTGTCGGCGTCGCGGACAACCTCCAATTCCAGTTCTTCCCATCCAAGGATGGATTCCTCCACCAAGACCTGTCCTACCAGGCTTGCCTGTAAGCCGCGGGCGCATACGGTTTTAAGTTCTTCTTTATTATATACAAGTCCGCCGCCGGCGCCGCCCATGGTATAGGCAGGGCGAAGAACCACAGGGTATCCTAAAGTGTCTGCGATTTTGAGGGCTTCTTCCACGGTGTAGGCGACTTCGCTTCTTGCCATCTGGATTCCAAGGGCATCCATGGACTTCTTAAATTCAATTCGGTCCTCGCCCCGTTCAATGGCGTCAACCTGTACGCCGATTACCTTGACCTGGTATTTGTCAAGGATTCCCTCCTTGGCAAGCTCGGCGCACAGGTTCAGTCCGGACTGTCCGCCCAGGTTTGGAAGGAGTGCGTCGGGGCGTTCCTTTGCGATAATCTGCTCTAAACGGTCTGTATTCAACGGCTCGATGTAAGTGACGTCCGCCATCTCAGGGTCGGTCATGATGGTGGCAGGGTTGGAATTCACCAGCACAATCTCATAGCCGAGGCTGCGAAGTGCCTTGCAGGCTTGTGTTCCGGAATAGTCGAACTCGCATGCCTGGCCGATGATGATGGGGCCTGAGCCAATAATAAGTATCTTGTGAATGTCTGTTCTTTTTGACATGTTCTCCTCCTAAAATGATTGACATGTGAATAGTGATTGACTATAATATACTTAACAGGATAGTCGGAAGGTGAGTGCGAGTCACCTGTTCCGGCGAAGTTAAATAGTTGTTATTAAGATTAGCCGTCCCTAAACTTTGACGAGAACAGGACGGCTATTTCTTATTTTTTATATTCAGAATTGCGACTACAAGTGACGCAAAGGTCAGTATAATCATGAATTCTTCGTATGTACTCATAATAATCACCACCTTCCGCAGGATCTCGGAACGGGTGAGAGCACGTCCTCCGGCTACCCGGTTAAGTATAATATATTGTCAATGTTCAAGATTTCTATTTAATATTAGTTGAGTTTCTATTGAATGTCAATAAATTGTTATCCAATATAGTTGTGTTAGATACAAGTTGCAAATAAGGACATGATTTTATGCAAATAAAGACCTTTATTTGTGTAAGAGAATGGATTAAAATAATAAAACAGAGAAACTGTATACATAATGAGAGGGCAAAGTTCATGGATGAATGGTTGATGCATGAGATACGGAAGATAACAGCGGAGGAGCAGGCTTATCTCGACGGAGAGCTTCAAGTGAAAAAGGATATCTACATGGATGCCCGTAAGAATAAGTTCGAGGTGGATTGTCAGTTGTTCTTAAGGGAGGGCAAGCTGATTACAGTAAGGCACCACAGCCGTTTTATAGATTTTCCCCTCCATAAGCATAATTACATTGAGATTATGTATGTATGTTCAGGAGAAATTACGCACTATATTGACGGCAAAGAGTTGGTTATGCAGGAGGGAGATCTTCTCCTTTTGAATCAGCATGTCAGGCATGGAATTAAACGTGCGGGTATGGATGATGTGGGGATTAATTTTATTGTTCTGCCGGAATTTTTCGATATACCTTTTCAGATGATGCAAAAGCAGAATATTATCGCAGACTTTCTTCTGGGGATATTGAGGCAGAATAATCCGATTCCCCAATATCTGAATTTCCGGCTTCGCGGACAGAAAGCAATTTCTAACCTTATGGAGAATATGATAGCTTCTATTGTGAGTGAACGTATGCCGTCCGATACGGCTTCACAATTATCAGAGGAGGGATATAGCAATAAAGATGTAATTAATAAGTATTCCATGGGACTGGTGTTTCTATATTTGATTGACCATATAGACACGCTGGCAGATAATTCTTCTTCAAATTATGAGGATGTTGTGGTTCAGGCAACGACGAGATATATTGATTCTTATTACAGGACAGCAGCTTTGAGCCAGATTGCGGAGGATTTCAAACTGTCTTTATCAGCGTTAAGCAGGATGATTAAGAAAAGTACAGGCTTTACTTTTCAAGAGCTTCTGATGCGGAAAAGATTCCAGAAGGCGGTTATCTTCCTGGTGGAGACTGAGCTTTCGGTGGAGGAAATCGCGGTAAATATAGGATATGAGAACCATAGCTATTTTTACCGTCAGTTTAAGGCGCGCTTCGGGATGACGCCAAAGCAGTACCGTATCATGCATAAAGACGATAAAACCATTAAAATATAGCCTGCAACAAAGGACAGTATTTTGCTCAAGACAGGACATTATATATCTGTGCAATGCAGCTTATAATAAAGACACTTAAGTAATACAAGAAAAAGCAGCGCTGCAAAAAAAGAAATGAGAGGTATATCATGGATTACAGAAAAGAAGCACAGAAGATACCGGCAGAGGACAGGCCGATATCCAAGAAAAATGTTTCCGGTCTTGGCAACTTTTTTGGAATTTACGGCGGCGAGCATATTGCCGCAACAGAATTTGTAATTGGTGCGACTCTGGTTACCCTGGGCGTGAGAGCAACTGATATTTTCTTAGGTCTGATTGTGGGAAATATCCTTGCGACCCTGACCTATGCGCTCATCTGCGCACCGATTGGAGTGGATACGAGAGTCACCCTGTATTCTTATCTTAAGAAGGTCATGGGGCCTTATATGCAGAAGATATACAATGTTGTGTGGGGGCTTGCCTCCATTGCTATGGCAGCCTCGATGCTGACAGTATCGGCGTCTGCGGTGAGAGAAATTTTTGGGATTAAGCTTCAGACAGAGTGGTATCCAACGGATATTAAGTTTGTTCTTGTAGTGATTGTCCTTGGTATTATTGTAACACTGGTTGCGGCAAATGGATTCAACGCGGTTGCCAAGTTCTCGTCGGTGTGCGTTCCGTGGATGATTATCGTATTCCTCGCAGGATTCTGCGTGGTTGTGCCACAGCTCATTGAGATAACCGGCGCATCCGGAATACACGGCTTTGGCGATTTTATGGCTCTGATGAATACCAGCGTCTGGAACGGCGAGGTTATAGAAGGCGGACAGGACTTAACTATTTTTCATGTAATAGGATTTGCCTGGATGTGCAATCTGGCTTATCATGGCGGGCTTAACGATATGGCGCTGTTCCGCTATGCAAAGTCAGCCAGGTACGGTTTTGTAACCTGCTATGGCATGTTTATCGGACATTTCTTTGCATAGGGCAGCGCAGGAATCATGGGTGCGACAGCGGCAATCATGCTGAACCAATCCCTTTTGATTCTGGATTCCGGCGCTATTACCAGCGCTGTTTTAGGAAGTACAGGACTTCTGGCGGTTATTATTGCAGGCTGGACGACTGCAAACCCCAATATATACAGAGCGAGCCTGGCATACGAGTCAGTGTTTAAAAATGTATCCACCAAGAAGCTGACTTATATTGTAGGCGTAGTTATGACGGTTGTGGCATGCTTCCCTATTACAATGAACATTATGACCATTGTAAATATTATTGTCCTTGTAGTTCCGCCGGTTGGGGCGATTGTCTTTGCCGAGCACTGGATGCTCCCAAAGCTTGGAGGCACCAGATATTGGGCTATGTACAAGGGCTGGAGGATTAATTACGCCGGACTTGCGGCATGGGTGATTGCTCTTGTGTTCGTAGCGGCTATGACTGTTACGAAGGCAATACATTCTTACTTCCTGTTCCTGCCTACCTATTTGCTGGCAATGGTTTCTTATCTGATATTGGCATGCCTGATGGGGGCAAAAGAAGATTACAGCCGACAGGTGGAGGAAGAAAGGAGGATACAGGAGGCTCTTGAAAAGCTGCAGGATGAGGAGGATGAGGAGGCAGAGGCCGTCCGTCCCAGGTATCCGGCAGTCCAGAAGGCGGCGGCATATGTATCCTATGGTGTGCTTGCGGTATTTGCAGTATTTACCTTTATGGTTGCAGCGGGAAGTGTAACGCCGGACACATGGAAAAGTGTTTCAATTATTATTTCCTTCCTGTATTTTGCGCTTAGCGGAGTGTCTACTTACTTTAAGTTTGTTTTGGTTGAAAAAATGTAATATTGTGGAGAAAGAGGTGTTTCTATGGTAAGAAAAGGATTTAAGATGTATCTTAATCCCAAGATGGCTGAAGAATATGAAAAGCGCCATAACAAGCTGTGGCCAGAGATGGCTGAGATGATTCATGAATATGGCGGAAAGAATTATTCGATTTTTCTGGATAAAGAAACAGACGTACTTTTCGGATATATCGAGGTGGAGGATGAAGTAAAATGGTCAGCTTCGGCTGACACAGAGATTAACCGGAAATGGTGGGACTTTATGGCAGACATCATGGAGACGAACCCAGATAACAGTCCGGTGAGTGTGGACTTAAAACCGGTATTTCATTTAGATTAGGAGGAGAAAGGATGAATACATATTATCTGGCCGTTGATATTGGCGCATCCAGTGGCCGTCATATGCTAGGGAGTCTTGAGGACGGAAAGATAAAGCTCGAAGAAGTTTATCGTTTTCCAAACGGCATGAAGCGTGTGGACGACAGCCTCTGTTGGGATGTGGAAGCGCTGTTCTATGAGATTAAGGAGGGCTTAAAACGGTGCAAAGAGATTGGAAAACTCCCGACTTTTATGGGAATTGATACCTGGGGTGTGGATTACGTGCTGTTGGATGAAAATGATCAGCCTCTCGGAAAAACATACGGCTATCGCGATGGCAGAACGAATGGGATGGATGCAAAGGTATACGAGGAGATTTCATTGAAGGATCTGTATGCGCGTACCGGAATCCAGAAACAGATTTTTAACACTATCTATCAGTTGATGGCTGTAAAGCAGAAAGAGCCAGAGCTTCTTAACGAGGCAAAGAGCATGTTATTGATTCCGGATTATTTTAACTTCCTTTTGACCAGAGAGAAACGCACAGAGTACACTAATGCGACTACCACGCAACTGGTAAGCCCTGTTTCAAAGGACTGGGATTATAAGCTGATTGATATGTTGGGTTATCCTCGGAGAATATTCGGAAAGATAAGCGAGCCGGGCACTCTGGTAGGTAATTTCAGCAAAGAGATACAGGAGGAAATCGGTTTTGACTGTCAGGTGGTTTTGCCTGCCACCCATGACACGGGTTCTGCCGTAGCTGCCATCCCGACGGCAAAAGACGGGGCGTTATATATCAGCTCTGGTACTTGGTCGCTTATGGGAACAGAACGTTTGGAGGCGGATTGTTCTACGGAGAGCAGGATACAGAACCTTACCAATGAAGGAGGTTATAATTATCGTTTCCGGTATCTGAAAAATATCATGGGGCTATGGATGATTCAGTCCATCCGGAAGGAATTTGCGGAGGAGTATTCCTATGGATATATCTGTGAGCAGGCGCAAAAGCAGGATATTCCCTCCATTGTGGACTGCAATGACGATATGTTTCTGGCGCCCTCAAGCATGGTAGAGGCAGTCAAGGCATACTGTGAAAATACAGGGCAGCAGGTGCCGCAGAATGAATGGGAGATTGCCGCGGTAATCTATAACAGCCTTGGAAAGTGTTATGGAGATACCATCGGGCAGATTGAAGGGCTCACCGGTAAAAAATACGATTGTATCTATGTGGTTGGCGGCGGCTCTAATGCAGAATACTTGAACCAGGTCACGGCAAAATATACGGGACGCACCGTATGCGCAGGGCCCGGAGAGGCCACAGCTATCGGAAATCTGCTGGTACAGATGCTTTATGACCGGAAATTTGCGGACTTGAAAGAGGCAAGGGAGTGCGTACAGAGGTCCTTTGACATAAAAAAATATGATAAGGGGGATTTACAATGTTAGTAGATACAAAGGCAAGAATTGGAGTGTTTTCGATTGCTTTGGGTGCATATTTGCCGCAGTTTCCGTCATTGACACCGGAATTTGAGGCTCAGTATGATGTGTTTAAAAAGACCCTTCCGGAAACGGTGGAAATCGTGGACGGCGGTATGGTTACGACTAAGGAGATGGCCCAGGCAGCCGGAGACAAATTTCGTGCGGCGGACGTTGACCTTGTAATCTTACAGCTTTTAACCTATGCAACCTCCTATAATATGCTTCCGGCAGTCAGGGATCTGGATGTTCCGGTGGTACTGGTGAACGTTCAGAAGAAAAAGTCTCCTGATTATGAAAACACGGATACAGCTACATGGTTGGGCGAGCTGTACGCCTGCGGCGCTGTGGGGGAGATGGTTGCGGATCTTGAACGCGCCGGTAAGCGTCACGCTGTCATTACAGGCGTAGTAGAAGGCGGCGACCCTGCGGTACAGGCGGAGATTGAAGAATGGTGCCGCGCGGCTCAGGTGCGCCGTCGTTTCCGAGATACCAATCTGGCGCAGATTGGACGTCCCTATCCTGGTATGATGGATCTGTATATTGATGAAACGAACCTTTATCACAGAATGTTTCTCTATACCAAGCAGTTTAACTGGGAGAAGATGTGGGCGATTGCAGACCATATCACGGATGAAGCACTTATCCGGACGAAGGCGCAGGATATTCTCGATACATTTGAAATCGAAGGCGGCGGTACAATCGAGAAGGTGTGGGAGATGGCTAAATATGTCGCTGCCTTTGAGGAGTGGGTTAAGGATGAGCAGATTGCTTTTATTGCATCTCATTATGACGGGTTTGCAAAGGGCAAGGCAGGGATCCTTGACAGTATGCTGATTCCGGCGTTCTCTATGCTGATTAAGCAGGGGGTTGCCTGCGCCGTGGAGGGTGATATTAAGGTCGCCATGGCTATGAGTATTCTTAAGACAATTTCCGGAACAGGGCAGTTGTCGGAGATGTATTCTATTGATTTTGAGAAGGACATCTGCATTATCGGCCACAGTGGTTCTGGGGATGCCGATATTTCGGCAAAGAAACCGACCATGAAGATTGTACCTGTGTTCCATGGAAAGACCGGAGGCGGCTATCTGACACAGTTCTATCCTCATCTTGGGCCGGTAACGTATTTGGGTATTACACAGGATAAGGACGGACATTTTAAATTTGTTGTGGCAGAAGGGGTCAATGAGCCGGGTCCGATCTTTAATTTCGGTGATACCAACATGCGGACACGCTTTAGCTGCGGTGCAAGAGAGTTCTGTAACAGATGGAGTGAGGCCGGCCCGACGCATCACATGGCGGCTGCTTTTGGCAGGCATATTGAGACGCTTCTGAAGGTTGCGAAGATTTTTAATGTACCGGTAGATATTATCACAAGATAGTAATTTTATTACAGAGAAAGGAGGAAGAATTATGTGCATTACAGATGTAAAATTTGTTCAGGGATTTATCCGTATGTGTAATGATGGATGGGAACAGGGATGGCATGAGAGAAACGGAGGCAATCTGTCCTACCGCATGAAAGCGGAGGAGGCCAGGGAGGTAAAAGAATATTTAAGAGAAGACGGCGAGTGGAAGCCAATCGGAACCAGCGTGCCAGGGCTTGCGGGAGAATATTTCATGGTAACAGGCAGCGGCAAATATTTCCGCAATGTCATTCTGGACCCTGAGGACGGCGTATGTATCATTGAGCTGGATGACAAGGGAGAGAATTACCGTATCTGTTGGGGGCTGGTAAACGGCGGGAGGCCGACCAGTGAGCTTCCAAGCCACTTAATGAATCATGAAGTTAAGAAGGAGGCATCAAACGGCTTGCACCGGGTAATCTATCATGCCCATACGACGAATGTGATTGCCCTTACCTTTGTACTGCCTTTGAAGGATGAGGTGTTTACAAGAGAGCTGTGGGAGATGGCTACCGAGTGTCCGGTTGTGTTCCCGTCAGGAATCGGCGTGGTGGGCTGGATGGTTCCGGGAGGAAGGGACATCGCGGTTGCAACCAGCCAGTTGATGAGGCAGTATGATGTGGCAATCTGGGCGCACCATGGTATGTTTTGTTCGGGAGAGGATTTTGACCTGACCTTTGGGCTTATGCATACGGTAGAAAAGTCGGCAGAGATTCTTGTGAAAATGCTGTCTATGCGTCCTGACAAGCTTCAGACCATTACACCGCAGAACTTCCGCGATCTGGCGGTGGATTTTAAGGTAACGCTTCCGGAAAAGTTTTTGTATGAAAAATAAGGAAAGGATTAAAGGAGGAACAAGAAAATGGTAAATCGTTTTGTATTGAATGGGATTTCTTATCATGGAAAAGGCGCGATTCAGGAGATTCCGGAAATTATTAAGAGCAAAGGATTTAAGAAGGCGTTTATCGCATCTGACCCGGATTTGGTGAAATTCAATGTTACGAAAAAAATAACGGATTTGCTGGACGCTGGGGGTATGGCTTATGAGGTATATTCCGATATCAAGCCGAACCCGACGATTGAAAATGTAAAAGCAGGGGTTGCTGCATATAAGGCAGCCGAAGCTGATTACATGATTACGGTTGGCGGCGGCTCGTCTATGGATACCGGAAAGGCGATAGGAATTATTATCAATAATCCGGAATTTGAGGATGTCCGTTCTCTGGAGGGTGTAGCGCCTACGAAAAATCCTACGGTATTTACCATCGCTGTACCCACAACTGCAGGAACGGCTGCGGAGGCTACGATTAATTATGTCATTACTGACGTGGAGAAGAAGCGTAAATTTGTCTGCGTGGATACCAACGATATTCCTAATATTGCGATTGTAGATCCGGATATGATGTCTACCATGCCAAAAGGATTGACAGCGGCTACGGGCATGGATGCACTGACTCATGCGATTGAGGGATATACGACAAAAGCTGCATGGGCTCTGGCTGACTGCCTGAACTTAGAGGCAATCCGCCTGATTGCGAAAAGCCTGCGGGACGCGGTGGATAATAAGCCGGAGGGACGTGAGGGAATGGCTCTCGGACAGTATGTGACAGGCATGGCATTTTCTAATGTAGGTCTTGGAATTGCTCATTCTATGGCGCATACATTGGGCGCAGTATACGATACTCCTCATGGGGTAGCCTGTGCGATGATGCTTCCGATTGTTATGGAATATAATGCCGAGTGCAGCGGGGAGAAATACCGTGAGATTGCAAGGGCTATGAATGTAGCCGGTGTTGAGCAGATGAGCCAGGAGGAATACCGTAAGGCTGCCATCGATGCGGTAAAGAAGCTGTCTTCTGACGTTGGTATTCCCGCAAAGCTTGAGGCGCTGAAAGAGGAAGACTTGGATTTTCTGGCGGAGTCGGCTTATGCGGATGCCTGCAGGCCAGGAAACCCGAAGGATACATGCGTGGAGGATTTGAAGGAATTATTCCGCAAGCTCATGTAATTTTTGCCTGAATATCTGTTGACATGGTTGGTATCCTAAAGAAATGAAAGCAAAGCATATATAACACAACGCGGCCCCCACAATCCATTGGAATGTGGGGGTCGCGCTGTTGTTATAGTTATCTAAAAGGAATGAGAGTAAAGTGCGGCACCTGGGATTAAAATCCCAAGGTGCTATACTTTGTGAGGGGGGAAGATAGTTGATATGTTCTTCAACTATCTGACATTAAGTATACATGGTAAATGTGTCTAAAATATGTTCATTCCCTTAAACAAATCGAAAGATTCTTAAAATGATATTAATGAATTATGATATCGGATAGACCTTGAAAACAATCAAACTGCTTTACCATATAGAGCTGGTCACTGCTTGTATGTGATATATAAGCATGGTCTCCATTTGAGTCAGTTCCGCAAATAAAAGGATTTTTATAGCCGTTAATTATATTGAAGTATCCTGCACAATAAACCTCTCCTTCTTTTGTTCGACCTTACATTGAGAAATATATAAACACAGAAGCAGAATTTGCGAATATTAATCCCAATTAATAGAATCGTGAGAAACAGTACCGTATTCAGCTATACTTTTATTTGCTCTTTCAATAGCTTCTATCTCGTCAGGGAGTGGAGATTCCTCAGGAACAAATCTTACTAATACCTTGAAAATCGTGTCCATATCACTATCATCAATAAGGTCTATCAATCCCTTTACCATTTCCTTACTCATCTTCGTCATCTCCTATAATCTTTTATATGCTTGCCCTCTTGGCAGAACGTCTTTTATTGTTATTATTTCATTCTGAACAGAAAATAAAACTCTTAGATCACCTACGCGTAAGCGATAATCGTTTGTCAAACTTTGGAGTTTAATGACATTACCTGAGGGAAGTTTTTCAATTGCTTTTTTGACTCTTAATTTTGTTGGCTTATCCATTCTGTTAATATGTTTTGCGGCTTCTTTTTCATATTCTATGCGCATTATTTTGTTTGTCACCTCTTTATCGGTTATTCCTCATATTTTCCTACCACTTTCCCCATACAGACAATATTATCATATTCAGAAGTTATAATATTGGGTGAGTCCAGACGATATCGCCGTGCCTGCATTGATAGGAACAACAAGCGAAAATAAATAATCCTACCTTGTGCTTGGCCGTGCAGGTAGGATTATAACTTGCATATGGAGGTCAACCACTTTGTGGGCAGCCATCTCTTCTATTTGTATTATATGACAAATTGAATAAGATTGCAATGTAAAATTTGGAGAGTTCAAGACATTTTGGTAGCCAAGAAAAAGGTAGACCAATTAAATCAATCCAAGTAGTTGGAATGTTCCCGCGAAAATGATAAAATAAGACATAAAGGAGGGTACATATGACAAAAAAGAAACTGGCTCTTGAGATTATTGAGAGATTAAAGAAGGAATATCCCGACGCAGGCTGTACGCTGGACTATGACCAGGCGTGGAAATTACTGGTCAGCGTGCGTCTGGCGGCACAGTGCACAGATGCACGGGTCAATGTTGTGGTAGAGGATTTATATAAGAAGTTTCCGGATGTAGACGCGCTGGCGGCGGCAGAGCCGGAGGAGATCGAGGAGATCGTGCGCCCCTGCGGTCTTGGAAAGAGCAAGGCAAGAGACATAAGCGGCTGTATGAAGATATTAAAAGAAGAATACGGCGGCAAGATTCCCAGAGATTTCAATGCGCTTCTTAAGCTTCCGGGCGTAGGGCGAAAGAGTGCGAATCTTATCATGGGCGATGTGTTTGGAGAGCCGGCAATCGTTACGGACACCCACTGTATCCGTCTGGTGAACCGCATGGGCCTGGTGGACGGCATCAAAGACCCGAAGAAAGTAGAGATGGAATTGTGGAAGATTATCCCTCCCAAGGAGGGAAGCGATTTCTGCCATCGATTGGTTTATCATGGACGGGACGTCTGTACAGCAAGGACGAAGCCATACTGTGACCGATGCTGTCTTGCGGATATCTGTGGGAAGAAGGGAGTAGAGTAGAAGAAAGGAGTCCGAGGACTCCTTTTAACTCTGCCGAAGTGCTTTCAAACACTCGATGAATTCCAAATCTTCCTGTTTCAGTTTAAGATTCGAGCAATAATTCCTGCCCTCCGGCGTGGTGACAGTGATTTCAACCACAGCCCCCTCAATCAGCGCATCCTGAGAGACGGCATTTAAAAATAAAGGGAATTTCGGATGGTTTACGCGAAAACTGTCCATACAACCTTTCAGTTTTTGGATCATTGCAAGCTGATTCAAATTCATATTCAAAATCATATACCTCCATATGTGAAAGACTCTATACTATTATACTGAGATGAATGGAGATAGTCAAAGAAGATTTGTTGATTATTGGTGGAGGAATCCCTATAATATTTATTATATTTAAGAAATAGGATGGAAAGACAGATGGGAACGGATAAAATAAGTGCTAATGAGATAAAGGCAAAGAACAGACAGAATATCTATCAATATATCAGAGAACGGGGGTCTGTATCCAAACAGGAGATTGTTGTGGATATGCAGTTAAGCCTGCCTACGGTGACCGCGAACCTGGACTATTTAAAGAAGCAGGGATTGATTGATACCTCCGGCAAGATTAAGAATACGGGAGGAAGGAACGCAACAGCATTTACCTATATAAAAAATGCAAGGACAGCCATTGGAGTTGACATAACGGCGAATCATATTACTGCTGTGGCGGTGGATTTATCCGGTGAGATTGTCAGCATGGAGAGGCGCCGGATACAATTTAATCTGGAGGAGGACGCATATCTGCGGGTGATTGGCGAGGTTGTAGAATGTGTGAAAAGAGAGGCAAAGACTTCGGATGAGAACTTGTTGGGGGTAGGAATCTCTGTGCAGAGCTTAATCTCCAATGACGGAGAATACATAGAGTATGGGAAGGCATTGAACTTTACCAAAAGGCGACGGGAGGAGATTGCCGCGTACATACCCTGCCGAAGCCGTTTGATACACGATTCTTATGCGGCAGGCTATCGGGAGACGTGGACAAACCGTAAGTTCCAGAATGCGTTTTATATCAGCCTGAGCAACAGTGTGGGCGGGTCGGTGATTATCGACGATGCCATTTACGAGGGAAATACCCATAAGGGCGGTGAAATCGGGCATCTGGAGGTAGTACCGGAAGGGGGAGAGCTGTGCTACTGCGGAAGAAGGGGCTGTTTTGATACCGTGTGCAGGGCTGGAAAACTTACAGACTATACGGATGGAAGTATGGAAGATTTTTTCAGGCTTTTAGAAAATGGGGACGAGACGGCGAAAAGTTTGTGGGATACCTATCTTGACCATCTGGCAAGGGCAATCCACAACGTCCGGATGTTGTTTGACGGCATGGTAATACTGGGCGGATATGTGGGGGCGTATGTAGGAAAATACCTTGATGATATATGCAGGAGAGTGGATGAGAAAAATCCCTTTGGAGACAGGGCGCGGGATTATCTGGTGGAGTGTCAGTACAAGGTAGAGGCATCTGCCGCAGGGGCAGCGTTGTTTTATATTGATGAATTTTTAGAAAATATATAAATTTGCAGAATCTTTATAGTTGAAATTTTGATGTATTTATGATAATATAAATATAGTTTAAAAAGTACTTAATTAAACTATTTAATGAAGATAGCTTACGAAGCGGAAAGGCAAAGTTATGAGACGGGGAACCAACAGCCTGGAAGTAAAAAAAATAAATAGAAACCGAGTATTTCGTTATGTGCACAGCCAGAGTGAGACGAGTATGCCGGATATCTCAGCAGCGTTGGACATCAGCGGCCCTACGGTCTTAACCATCGTAAAGGAATTGAAGAATGCCGGAGTCGTAGCGGAGGTGGGGGAGTTAAAGTCCACCGGAGGAAGGAAGGCGAAAGCCATTGCCAGTGTCAAGGATATAAGGTATGCCGTCGGGATGGATATTACAGAGAATCATGTAGGCTTCGTCTATACGGATCTTGACAGAAGGGCGCTTGAGCATGAGAGAATCCGCAAGCCGTTCCGATATGAGGAATTGTATTTTCAAGAGATTGCACAACTTCTCAAGGAGTTCATAGCCAGGAACCGGATACCTGAGGAGAAGATAGAAGGAGTCGGAATTGCCCTGCCTGGAATTGTAGACAGGCAGAAAAACCTGCTGACCGATTCCCATGTGTTGGGAATTAAGGATGTACCCATGGAGAGGTGGGCGGCGCACATACCTTATTCCTGCGAGCTTCTAAATGACGCCAATGCAGCCGCTATCACGGAGGATGTGTGCTGTGAGAGGCCGGAGAGCAATATGGTTTATCTGTCCTTAAGTAATTCAGTAGGAGGCGCGGTGATTTTTGCGGACGAGATAAAGAGTAATGAGGGAACGCTGGTCAGCACAGAGAATGCCTCCATGTATATGGGAAATAACTGGCGAAGCGGCGAGTTTGGCCATATGGTAATCCATCCGGAGGGAAAGAGCTGTTACTGCGGTAAGAAGGGATGTCTGGATGCCTATTGCTCTGCTCTTAACCTGGCGAAGCTGGAGAATGGGAATCTGCGGGCTTTTTTCGAGAAAATGGAATCAGGCAGGCAGGATTACCAGAAGCTCTGGGAGGAGTATCTAAAGGATCTTTCGATTGCCGTGGATAACCTGCGGATGTGTTTTGACTGTGAAGTGGTGATTGGCGGATATGTGGGCAATCATATAGAGCCTTATATGGGGCGGCTTAAGGCTCTTGTGGCAGAAAAGGACATTTTCGGCAGAAGCGGAGAGTATGTCAGGGGATGCACTTGTCGGGAGGAAGCGTCTGCATACGGCGCGGCTCTCTATCAGATAGAAAAATATATTTCAAAAATATAAGGAGGAACAGAGAGATGGAAGGTACAATGAAAGTAGCAGTCATGAATGGAATCGGCAAGATGGGTTACACAGAAAGGCCAATCCCTGCGCCTGAGGCCAACGAGGTGTTGGTAAAATTAGAGTACGTGGGAATCTGCGGAAGCGACATGCACTATTATGAGACAGGCAGGATTGGAGACTATGTGGTTGAGCCGCCGTTTGTCCTTGGGCATGAGCCGGGCGGAGTCGTGGTAGAGGTGGGGAAGGACGTGACCCATCTGAAGGTCGGTGACCGTGTGGCGTTAGAGCCGGGTAAGACCTGCGGAAAGTGTAAGTTCTGCCGCGAAGGGAAATATAACCTGTGTCCGGATGTGATATTCTTTGCGACGCCTCCGGTGGACGGTGTATTCCAGGAGTATGTGGCGCATGAGGCGGCGCTGTGTTTTAAGCTGCCGGACAACGTAAGCACCCTTGAGGGGGCGTTGATTGAACCTCTTGCAGTCGGCTTCCATGCGGCGAAGCAGGGCGACGCCCAGGCAGGGCAGACGGCTGTTGTGTTCGGCGCGGGCTGTATCGGTCTTGTAACCATGATGGCGCTTAAGGCATGCGGCGTTTCCAGAGTCTATGTGGTGGATATTATGGAGAAGCGTCTGGAAAAAGCGTTAGAGCTTGGCGCAGACGGAGTCATTAACGGCAGAGAAGTTGATGTACTTAAGAAGGCACAGGAGTTGACCGGCGGGGAAGGCTTTGACCTTGCCGTGGAAACGGCAGGTACGGAGATTACTACCAACCAGGCCATCCAGACGGTGCGCAAGGGGGCTAATATTGTACTGGTAGGTTATGGTAAGTCAGGTATGATGAATATGATGGTCAGCCTTGCGTTGGACAAAGAAGTTACGTTCAAGACGGTATTCCGCTACCGTCATATCTACCCGATGGCGATTGAGGCGGTTGAGCAGGGCAAGGTGAATCTGAAAGGAATTGCAACCCATATCTTTGATTTTGATGATATCCAGACGGCGATGGACAGAAGTGTTAATGAAAAGGCTGAGATTGTAAAGGCTGTTGTAAAGATTGCAAAATAAGTTATATTGTTTGGGCGCGGCTCGTTGGTTTTAAGCGGGCTGCGCCCTTTTTTGTTCTGTTTACAAAAAAGTATACCCAAGGGCACACCGTAATTCATGCCCTGACGGGCTGGTGGACTTTGTCCAGTAATGTATAAAACATGCACAAAAAAAATAAAAAATATATTGAAATCTGGGACGAACTGTGGTAATATATAAACAATTTATAAAAGACTTAAATAAATACATTAATAAAGATAAAAATTATATAAAAAGCATGTAATTGTGCAATTTAGATAAAAATTAATTTTTAAATTTGTTTGAATTTACGTCTTGTTAGAAACAGGCGGCAGGCTTATAATAAAAATATCTTTTATAAAAGCGTTTTATAAAAGATATACACAAAAACAATGAGCGAGGAGGAAAACAAGATGGGAATTATTGAGAAGATGAGACTGGACGGAAAGGCAATCTACGTGACAGGAGGGGCAAGCGGAATCGGCAAATCCGTGGCAACGGCATTTGCAGAAGCAGGAGCAGATGTGGCGATTGTGGATATCAATTTGGAAGGCGCCGAGAAGGTGGCAAAGGAGATTGCGCAGGCCACAGGCTCTAAGACTATTGCCGTACAGTGTGACGTGACGAATAAGGATGATGTTGAAGCCATGGTTGCTAAGGTGGCAGATACATACGGCAAGCTGGACGCATGTTTTAACAATGCGGGAATCTGTCTGAATGTGCCGGCAGAAGAAATGACCTTTGAACAGTGGAAGAAAGTGATTGATATTAACCTGACAGGCGTATTCCTCTGCGCGACGGCAGCAGGGCGGGTGATGTTAAAGCAGGGATATGGTTCAATCATCAATACAGCCTCCATGTCCGGCCACATTGTAAACGTACCGCAGCCTCAGTGTGCATATAACGCGTCCAAGGCAGGCGTTATTATGCTGACGAAGTCGCTGGCAGTAGAGTGGGCAAAGACGGGGGTTCGTGTAAACTGTATCAGTCCGGGATATATCGGAACCGACCTGACCCTCAACTCAGAAGCCTTGAAGCCGCTGATTGCCAAGTGGAACGACATGGCGCCCATGGGAAGGCTTGGAAAGCCGGAGGAGTTACAGTCCATCGTAGTATATCTTGCCGGAGATACCAGCAGCTTTACTACAGGCTCAGACATCGTTGTTGACGGCGCGTTTACTTGCTTTTAATCAAAACGCTATATACGGTCTTGTCTCATTGGCGCTCACCAGAGGACAATGAGACAAGACGCTGATTGATAGACATATTTCTATCTGCAAGACTCTATGGAGAGGCCATTTAACAGAGAGCATGGGGGTTTGCAGATAGAAATATTGATAGCTGATAGCGTAGCTATATAAAAATATATTATTCTAAAGAAGGAGGAGGAAAAGGTATGAAGAAAAGGATTGTGGCAGCGCTTTTGTGCGTGTCCATGGTCGGACTCATGCTGATGGGATGCGCGGACACACGTGACGACGGTACCGTTAAGGTGGGTATCACCATCCAAAATCTGTCCAATGCTTACTGGGCAGGCGTTATGGGAAAGCTTGAGCAGGAGATGGATGCAAGAGGATGGGAATACACGATTGTGGGCTGTGACAACAATGCCGGAACACAGGTGGGACAGGTTGAGAACTTCATCATATCAGGCTGTGACCTGATTATGGTTCATCCGGCAGACGCCAAGTCTGTTGAAGGAATCTGCGGCGAGGCGATGGAGGCGGACATCAAGGTGATGTGTTGGGATGACCCGATGGAGAACACCACGGCAAACTGGGTTCTCGACAACACAGAATTAGGCAAAGAGATTGGCAAGACGGCGTCTGAATTCATTAACGAGCACTATACAAAGGATGAGAAGGCGCAGGTAACAGTAATTGGGTATCCGTCCACCAAGGTTCTTCTTGAGAGAGCAGATGGTATCAAGGAGGGGCTTGAGGAAAATTGTGAGGATAACTATGAGATTATCGCAGAGGTAGATGGGCTTGAGGCTCCCGAAGCGCAGACGAACGTAGAGACAGTTATGTCCGCCCATCCGGATGCCAATGTGTTCGTAGGCGTATGTGCAGGCGCTATGATTGGCTCTAACGAGGCGCTTCTTGCAGAATTTGGCAAGGGAAAGATTCCAAAGAGTTACGGTGTAATCACGACAGACGTTACGCAGCAGCAGTTGGATTCGCTGAAGGCAGGAGATGAGGCGGTCAGGGCAATCGTCGGTTTTGAAGGCTCTAACGAGGATACGGCAAAAGCCTGCGCAGACATGTTCGAGCGTATCCTGTCCGGTGAAGACTTCTCGTCAAACAAGAATATATACCGTGCCATCGGACCGATTACGCCGGACAATGTGGATAAGATACTCGAAGGAATGTAATAGAAAGTATAGTCACGAGGGACGAATATGAGCGAAGAATATGTATTACAGTTACAGCATATAAGAAAAGAAT